>NZ_DASSCL010000091.1:0-18965 GCF_035697785.1 Nocardioides sp. | reverse complement strand
CTGCCGGCGACGCGCGCCGTCGCCTGCGTCGTACCCAGGATTCTCGAGGCATACGCGTTCGGCCCCCTGGGTAGATGGTTCGGGGACAGCGTCCACGAACCTGGAGGAACGCGGGTGGCTCTCAAGCTCGCCGTCATCTACTACTCGTCCACCGGCACGGTCGACGCGATGGCGCGACGTGCCGCGCTCACCGGCGAGAAGGCAGGTGCCGAGGTGCGGCTGCGGCACGTGGAGGAGAACGCACCGCCCGCCGCGATCGACAGCGTCGACGAGTGGCGTGAGCACGTCGAGGCGACGAGTGACGAGCCGCGGGCGACGCCGGACGACGTGACCTGGGCGGACGTCGTGCTGCTGGGCTCGCCCACCAGGTTCGGCAGCATCGCCAGCCAGCTGCAGGCCTTCCTCGACAGTCTCGGACCCCACTGGGCCAAGGGTGAGCTCGCCGACAAGGTGTACGCCGGGTTCACCGCCAGCAAGACCGCGCACGGCGGCCAGGAGTCCACGCTGCTGACGCTCTACACGACGATGTACCACTTCGGCGGTCTCGTGGTCGCGCCCGGCTACACCGACCCCACGAAGTTCGCCGACGGCAACCCGTACGGCGCGTCCCACGTCACCGGACCCGACAACGACGTCCCGCTGGAGGACGCCGCACTCGACGCGCTCGACCACCTCGTCGAGCGCACCCTCACCGTCGCCGGCAAGCTCGCCGACTGACCTTCCCGAAGGAGCGACCGTGTCATCAGGAGTGGAGACCGGCAGGATCACCACTGACATCCCGGCCCGCATGGACCGGCTTCCCTGGGCCAGATGGCACTGGCTGGTGGTGATCGGGCTCGGCACCGTCTGGATCCTCGACGGCCTCGAGGTCACCATCGTGGGCTCCATGTCCGAGGCCCTGAAGCCTGAAAGCACCGGGCTCGGTCTCAGCAGCTCCGACATCGGCTTCGCAGGCGCGATCTACGTCGCGGGCGCCTGCATCGGGGCGCTGTTCTTCGGCCAGCTCACCGACAAGTACGGCCGGAAGAAGCTCTTCCTGATCACGCTCGCCGTCTACACGGTCGCGACGGTGCTGACCGCGTTCGCGCCGAGCGCCTGGTGGTACTTCACTGCCCGGTTCCTGACCGGGGCCGGCATCGGCGGTGAGTACGCCGCGATCAACTCCGCGATCGACGAGCTGATCCCCGCGAAGTACCGCGGCCGCGTCGACGTTGCCATCAACGGGTCGTTCTGGGTGGGCGCCGCCGGTGGTGCGCTGCTCACGATCCCGCTCCTGGACCCCACGCTGGTGGACCCCGCCTGGGGCTGGCGTCTCGCGTTCGGGCTCGGGGCGATCCTGGCGGTCGGCATCCTCGTCGTACGACGCAACGTGCCCGAGAGCCCGCGCTGGCTGTTCATCCACGGTCGCGAGGACGAGGGCGAGGTGATCGTGCGCGACATCGAGCGGACCGTGACGGAGGAGACCGGCAAGGAGCTCCCCTCGGTGAGCGAGACCATCACCATCCGGCAGCGCAAGACGATCAGCATCGCGTTGATCGCCAAGACGGTGTTCACGCTCTACCCGAAGCGCACCGTGCTGTGCTTCTCGCTGTTCGTCGGGCAGGCGTTCCTCTACAACGCGTTCTTCTTCACCTACGGCGACACCCTCACCACGTTCCTCGACGTGAAGCAGACCGGCTGGTACATCGCGGTGTTCGCGCTCAGCAACTTCCTCGGGGCACTGCTGCTCGGCCCGCTGTTCGACACGATCGGACGGGTGCGCATGATCACCGGCACCTACATCCTCTCCGGCGTGCTGCTGGCAGTGACCGGTTTCATGCTGGGCGGCCTGACCGCGGTGACCCTGACCGTGATGGGCTCGATCATCTTCTTCTTCGCGTCGGCCGGCGCCAGTGCGGCGTACCTGACGGCCAGCGAGATCTTCCCGATGGAGACGCGAGCCCTGTGCATCGCGTTCTTCTACGCCATCGGCACGGCTGCCGGCGGCATCAGCGGTCCGCTCCTGTTCGGTCGGCTCATCGAGAACGCATCGGCCGACAAGGACATCACCGGCATCGCGCTCGGCTACTTCATCGGTGCCGCGCTGATGGTCGCCGGCGGCATCATCGAGGCCATTCTCGGCGTGAAGGCGGAGGGCAGGTCCCTGGAGAGCATCGCCCAGCCGCTGACGGCCGAGGACGAGCCGGACGCCGCGACCTCACACCAGCCTGCCTGACCCCGACACCGAAAGGAGGACCGTCATGCCCATGCCACCCCCCAAGGCGACGTCGCAGAGCCCGCGGGACCGTCAGGTCAACCACGAGATCAGCCAGATCGTGCGCGCGCTGAACACTCAGGGCGCCCAGCAGCACACCGAGCTGCGCGCCCTCGTGGGCGCCGACTTCTGGGACGCCGACCGCTTCGACCGTGCGCTCGCCATCGCCGTCGCCGACGGTGTCGTGGTGCGCGACGCCGACGGTCGGCTGCACACCGTCTGAGGCGTTCGGGCGCCGGGTCAGCCGACCGCGCGCTCGATGCCGGACTCGTCGAAGCGGTGCACCAGGTCCGCGGGATCGTCGAACACGGCGGTCGCGCCCGCTTCGAGGAGCTCCGCCTCGCCGAAGCCGCCGCAGCGCAGACCGATGGTGGGGATCTGCGCTCGCCGCGAGGCCCCGACGTCCCAGACCGAGTCGCCGATCATCACCGCGCGGCGTGAGCCGGCGCGCTCCAGGGCGGCCTCGACGAGGTCAGCGGCCGGCTTGCTCCTGGGCACCTCCGACGAGGTGACCAGCCCGGACGCGACGTCGGCGGCGACCAGCAGCTCCATCGCGCGGTCGATCTCGCTCGGGCTGCCCGACGTGGCGAGGACCACGGTGAAACCGGACTTGCGCAGCAGCGCCAGCAGGTCGTCGGCGCCGGGCAGGGCGCGGACCAGGGAGAACAGACTGTCGTAGTACTGCCCGTGCAGGGTGCGCACCTCGTCGCCGAGCGCGTCCTCGACGCGCTGCCCCGCGACCTCGGGGACCAGACGGTCGGCACCCATGCCGATCGCCCGGTGGATCCGCCACGCCGGCACGTCCGCGCCGATGGCGTGGAACGCGTGCGTCCAGGCCTGCACGTGGGCGTAGACGGAGTCGACCAGGGTGCCGTCGACGTCGAGGACGACCGTGTCGACCGCGAGGGTCTGCATCGCTATCACCTGCTTCGTTCCAGGGCTACTCGCGACGTACCCGACCGCACTCCCCGCAAACGGGGCGGCGCGGCTCGCGAACCGCTGCTCAGGACCGGGCGTAGAGCTCCACGAACCGCTGCAGCAGCTTGGGTGGGTCGTGCACGCTCGCCTGCCGGGCCATCTCCTGCAGCTCCTCCATCTCGTCGGGCTCGAAGTAGCCGTGGTAGCGGTAGGCCTCGATCCGCAGGCACAACCCGTGCACGTCGAGCTCGGGGTGGAACTGGGTGGCGTAGACGTGCTGCCCGATCCGGAACGCCTGCACGGGGCACGCCGCCGACCAGGCCAGCAGCGTGGCGTGTGCGGGCAGCTCCCGCACCGCCTCCTTGTGGCCCACGAACGCCTCGAACGTGGTCGGGACGGCCTTGAACAGCTGGTCGTCGACGCCCGCGGGCGTGAGCGAGATCGGCACCCGCCCGATCGGCTCACTGAAGGTGCGGTCGACCACGGCCCCCTGATGCGTGCCGATCGCCCCGATCCCGTAGCAGGCGCCGAGCAGTGGGAAGTCGCGGGCGACCACGTCGTCCAGGAGCAGGTCGAGCTCGGCCTCCACCCGTCGCTGCGTCGCCGACTTCTCGTCCGCGGGGTCGCTGGAGTTGAACGGACCACCGCCCATGAAGATCCCGGACCAGTCGTCGAGGTCGAGCGCCCCCAACGGGACGGCCTCCAACCGGTGCCGGCGCAGGCCGGGCTCGTCGAGCCCCGTGAAGCCCAGGAATGCTTCGTACTCGTTGTCCGCGACGTCGTCGTCGGCGCGGGTGCCGAGCAGCAGGAACGGCTTCACGCCCGCAGGATACGGCGACCGGCCGTTCCGCGCCCTCCGCGCGTCAGGGCGCGCGGGACCGCAGCTCGGAGTGCCGCGGCCTCGACCGGTCCGATCGGGCCCCGTCAGTCGCCGTTCAACGGGACGGGCACGCCCGGGTCCTCCCCGGTGGTGATCTCGGAGTAGTCGTCGGGGAGGGCCCCCAGCTCCACCACGCGCTGCGCGACGTCGCGCAGCTTGACGTTGGTGTGGCTGGAGTAGCGCCGGAGCACCTCGAAAGCGGTCTCGAGGCCCATGTCGTACTGGGCCATCAGGATCCCCTGCGCGACCCCGATGAGGTGCCGGCTCTGCAGCGCCGTCTGGAGCCCGGACACCAGCCGGGTGTTGCTGACCGCGGTCGCCGCGTGGGACGCGAACACCAGGGCGAGGTCGATGCTGTCGGAGTCCCAGCTGTGCGGCTTGCGGGAGTACAGGTTCAGCGCGCCGAGGGCGGTCTCGTCGTCGGCGAGGCGGATGCTCAGGATGGAGCCGGCCCCGGCCCGGGCGGCACGCGGTCCCCACCGTGGCCAGCGTGGGTCCTTGGCGACGTCGTCGATCAGGTAGGTCTCGTCCTCTGCGATGGCCGACAGGCAGGGCCCTTCGCCCAGCTCGTACTGCCAGTCGTCGCAGCTCCGGGCGGCCTCGTCGGTGACGGCCACCGACTCGGGCCGGCCGCGACGTCGGCGCAGCGTGATCCCGACGAAGTCGCAGGCGGGGACGACCTCGACGGCGCGCTGGGCGATCCGGTCGAACGTGAGCTGGTCGTCGGACCGGGACAGCAGGTCGCGACTCACCGAGGCGAAGTACGCCGCCAGCTGTGCCTGGGTCTGCACGCGTCCCTCCCTCCCGTCTCGAACGGTCTCCCCGGTCGAGCAATGTACCCGTGGGGACACCGAGCATTCCTCGCCGGCGGCTCATCGGCCGCCGGCGCATGCGGCGGCGTGCTCAGGAAGTGGCTCAGAAGATGTAGAGAGCGCCGACCAGGCTCGGCACCACGCCGAGCAGCAGCCAGGGGCTGAGCAGCCTGTGCTGGTGGATGATCAGGGCGGCGACGAAGGCGATCACGCCGAAGGCGGCCCCGATCACCAGGAGGCCGATCTGGGCGTCGAGCCGGTCGGAGAACGCGGCGGCCACCACGAGGCCGATCGACAGGTGCAGGATCGTGGTCGCGGCGAGCGAGGACAGCACCCAGCGCTGCACGCGGCTCAGGCTCATCCGCTCCGGGTTCTGCCGACGCGGCGCGCCGGGCGTCATCAGGTGCTTGCGCACCCGGGGCGGGGTCGTGGGGGCAGCACCGGTGGGGTGGGTGGAGGCAGCACCGGTTTGCTCGGTGGGGGAGATGGACACGGGTGCGACCTCAGTACGCCGGGTGCGGGAGACACCACCATTCTACGCCCGGGGCTGCGACGTCCCCGCGCTCTGGCAGACTTACGGACATGCTGGAGCTGGCCGGGCGCACCTACGAGGACGACTCGTTGCGCATCCTCGGGACGACCCGCCGCGCCTACGTCATCCCCGACCTCAAGCTGCTCTACATCTCGCTGGCCAAGAACGCCTGCACGAGCATCAAGTGGCTGATGGCCGAGCTCGCGGGGGAAGACCTGCAGAGCCTGGTCCCGAAGGCCGGCTTCTACCCCAACCGGGAGGCGGGGATCCACGACCGCTACGCCTGGAAGCGCACCCCGCGGCTGCACGAGCTGCCGCCCGGCATGCGCGAGACCATCTCGCCCGACAACGGCTGGATGATCTTCACCGTGCTCCGCGACCCGCGGTCCCGGCTGTTCTCCGCGTGGGAGAACAAGTACCTCCTCCGCAACCCGGCGTACTGGCGCAAGGTCGACCGGCCGTGGGCGCCCCGGATCCCGACCGAGCCGCAGCACGTGATCGACGACTTCGCGAAGTTCGTGTTCGACGTCTACGACGACCCCGACCACGAGGTGTTCCAGAGCGACGCGCACTTCCGCGCGCAGACGTTCCTGCTGCAGGAGTACGCCGTCCCGTACTCCCACCTCTACGACATCTCCGAGCTGTCCACGATGGTCGACGACCTCTCCAGCCACGTGCGGGCCCAGGGCTACGCAGGCGAGGTCTCGCTGGGCAACTCCAACGACACCCCGCTGCCGGCCAACCGCGAGGTCTTCGCCAACGGCGTGCGCGAGGCGGTCGAGAAGCTCTACGCCGACGACTTCGCGCGCTTCCCGGACGCCTGGGACTTCTCCCGGGTGGAGAACCGCGAGCTGCAGTGGACCAAGGAGTCGTTCGCCCACGTGCGCTCGATCGTCGAGGCCAACGAGCGGATCTCCGACCTGGCGCTGACCGCGCGCCGGCTGTCCAAGCAGAACGCCGCACTCCGGCGCAAGGTGGCCGACCTGAAGTCGGCCGCACCCGCCGGGCCGGCCCCGGCACGGTCGCTGCCGTCGCGGGTGCTGCACCGTCTCCGCCCCCGCTGACCCGCCGATCCCTCTGGTCCTGGGTGGCCGGCAGCTACTCGCTGCCGGCGGAGATCTTCTCGATCAGAGCCGTCGTGGAGATGGCCGGGGTGCGGGGCAGGTAGTGCACCTCGCAGATGTCCTCGAACTCGTCGAACTTGCCCGCCCAGTCGTCACCCATCACCAGGATGTCGGCCTGGTGCTCGAGGATGTACTCGCGCTTGAGCTCCAGCGACTCCTCGACGAACACCGCGTCGACGGGCTTGAGGGCCGCCACGATCTCGAGCCGCTCGGCCTGCGAGAACACCGGCGCCCGGCCCTTCTTCCGCTCGTTGAGCGCGTCGGCCGAGACCCCCACCACCAACCGGTCGCCGAGTGCCGCCGCACGCTCGATCACGCGCAGGTGACCGACGTGGAACACGTCGAAGGTGCCGAAGGTGATGACGGTCTTGCTCATGGCGCACGATCCTCTCATGCGTTCGCGGGGCCGGTTCGGGTCGGTGCGGGGTAGGGGGCCAATTCACTGGATCCCCTGTGAATTGCCCGCTTCCCGGGGTGAACTCACACCGGGAAGGGGGAGATCGCCACGGGAAGTTGACTGGTGGCCGCGCCCTGCCGCACCCGGCCGCACCCTCGTCGTACGCCGTCCCGCGGAGGCCACGGCACGGCGGGGGGCGGACCACGTGGCGGCCCGGCCCGGGACTTGGTTAGCCTTACCTAAGTTCTTCCCGCTTTCCCGAGGAGTGCCATGTCCCGGACCCGCAGAGTCGGCCGTCCCGCGGTGCTGACCGCCACGCTTGTCTCGCTGTCCGCGCTCGTGTCCGGCTGCGGCGTCCTCGGCATCGGCGGCGAGGAGCCCGGCGACATCCAGGTGTACTCCGCGCGGCACTACGACCTCGAGGACGCGTTCGTCGCGTTCGAGGAGGAGACCGGCCTGACCGTCGACTTCATCTACGGCGACGACGCCGAGCTGCTCGAGCGGCTCAAGGCCGAGGGCGCCGAGACCCCTGCCGACCTCTTCGTCACCGTCGACGCCGGCGCCCTGTGGAACGCCGCCGACCAGGGTGAGCTGGTCCCGGTGCGGTCGCCGGTGCTCGAGCAGGCCCTCCCCGAGGAGTACCGCGACTCGCAGGACCGCTGGTTCGGCCTCGCGCTGCGCGCCCGCACCGTCGCCTACAACCCGGAGAACGTCGACCCCGCGGACTTCGACACGAAGGACACGTACGCCGGGCTGACCGACCCGCAGTGGAAGGGCCGCCTGTGCATGCGCGACTCGACGGAGGCCTACACGCAGTCGCTGGTCGCCAGCCTGATCGACCTGCATGGCCGAGACGGCGCGAAGGAGATCGTCCAGGGCTGGCTGGACAACGACGTCGAGATCATGAGCAACGACATCCTGCTGCTCGAGGCGCTCGACGCCGGCACCTGTGACGTTGCCATCGTCAACCACTACTACTTCGCGCGCGAGCTCGAGGAGAAGCCCGACATGAACGTCGAGCTGTTCTGGGCGAGCCAGGAGGGTGACGGCACCCACGTGAACATCTCCGGAGCCGGGCTCGTGAAGGCGTCCGACGCGCCCGCGAAGGCGAGGCGGCTGCTGGAGTGGCTCGCGGCCGACGGGCAGGAGGCGTTCGTGGGCGGCAACCACGAGTACCCCGTCAACCCCGTCGTCGCGCCCGACGAGGTGGTGGCCGGCTTCGGCGAGTTCAAGCCCATGCCGCTGGACGCCGAGGCGATGGGGTCCCTGAACGCCGAGGCGACGGACCTCCTCGCCGAGGTCGGGTACGAGTAGTGCGACCGTGACGCAGCCCGTCGTCCTGGCCCCACCGGTCGGTCGCCCGCCGACGCGGCGCACCGGGCGGATGGCGGGATCCGGACGTCCCGGCTGGTCGTTGCTCGTCCTCGTGGTCGCCGTGGTGGTCGCCAGCCCGGTCGTGGCCGTCGTGCTCGACGGGCTGCTCGGCAGCGACGAGATCGCGATGCCCCGCGGCCTGAGGTCGATGGTGGTCACGACGCTGCTGCTCATGCTCGGCGTGGGCGTGGGGACGCTCGTGATCGGCGGCGGGCTCGCCTGGCTGGTGACGGCCTACCGCTTCCCGTTGCGCAACCTGCTGGTGTGGTTGCTGGTGCTGCCACTGGCGATGCCGGCGTACATCCTCGGCTTCGTCTTCCTCTCCACGTTCGACGCCTCCGGACCCGTGCAGACGTTCCTGCGGTCGGTGCTCGGAGAGGGGTTGTGGGTGCCGGACGTGCGGTCGCTGCCCGGGGCCATCGTGGTGATGTCGCTATCGCTGTTCCCGTATGTGTACCTGCTGGCGCGCGCCGCGCTCGTCGAGCAGTCGCCGACGACGTACGACGCGGCGCGCACCCTGGGCGCGAACCGGACGCGGGCGTTCTGGCGGGTGGTGCTGCCGTTGGCCCGCCCGTCGCTCGCCGCCGGCCTGGCGCTGGTGATGATGGAGACGCTCACCGACTTCGCCACCGTGCAGTACTTCGGGGTCAAGACCGTCTCCGTCGGCGTCTACCTGGTGTGGAAGGGGTCCTTCGACTTCCAGTCCGCGACCCAGCTCGCCGGGCTCGTGCTGCTGTTCGCGGTCGCCGTGCTGGCGGGGGAGCGGCTGATGCGCGGACGGGCCCGCTACACCCAGCGCGGCGGCCGCGGGCAGGGGCTGCAGGCCCGGCACCTGACCGGCTGGCGCGGCTGGGGCGCCACCACGCTCTGCCTGCTCGCGCTCGCGGCCGGGTTCTTCGTGCCGGTTGCCAGGCTGCTGACGTGGGCCGTCGGCGAGGCGTTGGCGGACCCGGCGGCGTTCGTCGACCCGCGGTTCGGCGAGTACCTCGCCAACAGCCTGGCCGTCGCGGCGGTCGCGGCGACCGGCTGCGTGCTGCTGTCGCTGCTGATGAGCCACGCGGTCCGGATCGGAGGCGGTCGGGTGGTGCGATCCGCCGCCCAGCTCACCACGTTCGGGTACGCCGTACCGGGGGCCGTGGTGGGGATCGGCGTGCTGCTGGTGTTCGCGTGGGCTGACCGGGCCCTCGAGGCGGCCGGCGTCCCCGGCGGCACCGGCCTGCTGGTGACCGGCTCCGTGCTCGGCATCCTGTACGCGTACCTGGTGCGGTTCCTCGCCCCGGCGTACCAGGCCGTCGACGCCAGCTTCGCCAAGATCGCACCCACGATGACGCTCTCGGCGATGAGCCTGGGCGCCAACCCGCTGCGCGTGCTCCGGCGGGTGCACCTGCCGTTGGTTCGCCCGGGCGTCGCGGTGGCACTGGTGCTCGTCACGATCGACGCGATCAAGGAGCTGCCGATCGTCCTGCTCCTGCGCCCGTTCGGCTTCACGACCCTGTCCGTGTGGGTCTACCAGCTCGCCGGGGAGAACTTCTGGCAGGAGGCCGCGCTGCCGGCCCTGGTCATCGTGGCCGCGGCCGTGGTGCCGGTCTTCTTCCTGTTCCGTCAGGTGCGGGCCACCGACCGGCGGGCGGTGTGAGGTGACCGAGCCCGCCCTGTGCCTCGACGGCGTCACCAAGCGGTACGCCGGGGTGGCCGCCGCACGCGACCTGTGCCTCGACGCCGCCCCCGGGGAGCTGGTCACGCTGATCGGGCCCTCCGGCTGCGGCAAGTCCACGACGTTGCGTCTGGTCGCCGGGCTGGACCGCCCCGACGAAGGCCGCATCTCGATCGCCGGTGTGGTGGCCGCCAACGGACGCACGTGGCAGCCACCGGAGAAGCGTCGCGTCGGACTGGTGTTCCAGGAGCACGCGCTGTTCCCGCACCTCACCGTGGAGCGCAACATCGCCTTCGGGATCGACCGGCTGTCGCGCGGGGACCAGCGGCGGCGGGTCGGTGAGGTGCTCGAGCTGGTCCGCCTGGGCGAGCTGGCCAAGCGGTACCCCCACGAGCTGTCCGGGGGCGAGCAGCAACGGGTCGCGCTGGCCCGTGCGCTCGCGCCGCGACCGGCGGTCGTGCTGCTCGACGAGCCGTTCAGCAGCCTCGACGAGACACTGCGCGCACAGGTGCGTGCCGAGACGGTCGCGGCGCTGCGCGAGACCGGGACGACCGCACTCCTGGTCACCCACGACCAGACCGAGGCGCTCTCGACCGGAGACCGGGTCGTGGTGATGCGCCGCGGCGTGATCGAGCAGGCCGACACCCCGCAGGCTGTGTTCGAGTCGCCCGCGACCCGGTTCGTCGCGTCGTTCATGGGCGATGCCGACTTCCTGCCGGCGCACGTGCAGAACGCCTTGCTCACCTGCGAGATCGGCGTGGTGTCCACGGTCCCCGGCTGGGCCCACGCGGACGTCGACGTGGACGTGGTGCTGCGTCCGCACGAGGTGGCGCTGACCCCGGAGCCCGACGCTGCCGCCCGCGTGGTCGAGATCGAGTACCACGGCGCGTTCGTGCTGCACACGGTCCGGCTCGCCTCCGGTCGCACGTTGCGCTCCTGGCAGACCCACGCGGTGCGCTACCCGGTCGGCACGGCGGTCGCTGTCTCCGTCGTACCCGGCATCTCGCCGAGCCTGCTCGTCGGCGACCGCGCCGTGACCGTGCCGCCGGCCTGACCGTCCACGGCTCGCGGCATTCACCGTCGGGTACGTTCGACGACGATGTCCGTGCCGCTGATCACCGCCGCCCCCGAGCTCGACGAGGAGCGTCGTCGCGGGCTGCGCCGGATGCGCTCGCTGGCGGTCGGACTGCTGCTGTTCGCGGCCGTCGTGTACCTCGCCACGCTCGACGAGGACGGCTTCCTGGGCTTCGTCAACGCCGGCGCCGAGGCGTCGATGGTCGGCGCGATCGCGGACTGGTTCGCGGTGACCGCGCTGTTCAAGCACCCGCTTGGCCTGCCGATCCCGCACACGGCCCTGATCCCGCGCCGCAAGGAGATGCTCGGCCGAAGTCTCGAGGAGTTCGTGGGCGAGAACTTCCTGCACGAGCAGGTGATCCGCGAGCGCATGCAGGTGGCCGAGCTGAGCCGCCGGGTGGGCGACTGGCTGGTGGTCGAGGAGCACGCGCGCCGGGTGGTCGACGAGGCGGCGTCGGTGCTGCACATCGGCCTGACCCGCGTGCGGGACGAGGACATCGCCGTACTGGTGGAGGAGGCGCTGCTGCCCCGACTGCGGGCCGAGCCGATCAGCCCGGTCGCCGGCAGCCTGCTCGCCGAGGTGGTCCGCGACAAGGCGCACCACGGGCTGGTCGACCTCGCCCTCGACGAGGCCTACCGCTGGCTCGACCAGAATGAGGACACGTTCAGCGACATCGTCGGCGAGCGCGCGCCGTGGTGGTCGCCGCCGGCGGTCAACGACCGGGTCACCCGCCGCATCCACGTTGAGCTGCTGGCCTGGATCTCAGACATCCGCAACGACCCGGTGCACCATGCCCGGATCGCCCTCGACTCGGTGCTGGCCCAGCTCGCCGAGGACCTGCTCCATGACCCCGCCACGCAGGCGCGGGCGGAGGCGCTGAAGGAGCGGGTGTTCGACCACCCGCAGATCCTGGTGACCGCGATCTCGCTGTGGAAGGCGTTCCGGGTCGCGCTGCTCCACGCGCTCGCCGACGACGACGGGCCGCTGCTGCGCAGGGCGGTCGCGGAGCTCACGGCCTTCGGGCAGCGGCTGCTCGATGATGCCGAGCTGCGGGCCAAGCTCGACCAGTACGCGGCGGACTTCGCGGTGTTCGTCGTCGACCGGTACGGCGCGGAGCTGACCACCGTGATCACGCACACCATCGACCGCTGGGACGGCAAGGAGGCCGCCCGCAAGATCGAGCTGCACGTCGGGCGGGACTTGCAGTTCATCCGGATCAACGGGACGATCGTCGGCGGCCTGGTCGGCGTGCTCATCCACACGGTGGCCGTGCTGACCTGACCCGCCCGGCGTGACACCCCGACCCCGCCGGCATGTAAAGCGGAGTTATGGCCGCTCAGCGGACCGCCGGCGCGCCGCGAAGTCGCCATAACTCCGCTTTACAACGACAATCGGGGGCATGAGCGTGGTGCGCGAGGTCTCGATCCGCGACGAGACGATCCGGCTCGGACAGCTGCTGAAGCTCGCCGACCTGATCGACAACGGCGCGGACGCGAAGCCGCTGCTCATGCAGGGCCTGGTGTTCGTGAACGGCGAGCTGGAGACGCGACGCGGCCGTCAGCTCGTGAAGGGCGACGTGGTCAGCCTCGGCGACGACGCGGTGCGGATCGCCTGAACCACGGGCCGCCTCCGACATCGGTAGCGCGGACGTGAGCTGTAGGTCACGCTCGGACTACCGATATCGGTAGCGCGAGCGTGACCCATGCACCACGGTCGGACTACCGATATCGGTGGCGAGTCAGCGGACCTCGACGAGGTCGACCACGAAGATCAGGGTCTCGCCGGGCTTGATGACGCCGCCCGCGCCCCGTTCGCCGTACCCGAGGTGCGGCGGGATCACCAGCTGCCGGCGACCGCCGACCCGCATGCCCTGCACACCCTGGTCCCAGCCGGAGATGACCTGACCGACGCCGAGCCGGAACGACAGCGGCTCACCGCGGTTGTACGACGCGTCGAACTCCTCACCCGTCGAGTGCGCGACGCCGACGTAGTGCACCAGCACCTGCTTGCCGGCCACCGCCTCGTCGCCGTCGCCCTCGTGGACCTCCGTCACCACCAGGTCGGCGGGCGGTTCGGGGTCCGGGAACTCGATCTCCGGCTTCTCGTCGTACGGGCTCACGGCTCTCCTTCGTCGGGGTCGGTTCCCCAGCGTAGGCGGGCCGACTCCGACGCGGATCGGCGGTCAGGCGCCGTGGACGTAGTGGTCGAGCTGGTCGCGCTCGAACTCCAACTCGCTCATCCGGTGCTTGACGACGTCGCCGATGCTCACGATCCCCACCAGCTTGCCGTCGGCCACCACGGGCAGGTGCCGGAACCGCCGGGCGGTCATGACCTGCATCAGCTCGTTGACGTGCTGGTCGCCGGTGCAGGTCTGGACGTCGGCCGTCATGATCGTGCCGACGGTGAGGTTGAGGACCTTCTCGTCCTCGTGCAACCGGCGCACCACGTCGCGCTCGGAGACGATCCCGTCGATGCTGCTGCCGTCGGAGCTCACGACCAGGGCACCCACGTTGTGCTCCGCGAGAAGGCCGATCAGGTCACGGACGGTCGCGTCGGGGGTGATGGTGATGACGTCCCTGCTCGGCTTGCCGGCAAGCACTTCGTTGATGCGCATCGTGCGACCTCCCACTTCTGGTTCGGACGGTGTGCAAGACGAATCTATCCACATTCCCGACTGGTGGGTAGGGATCGCCCGGCACTGCGGTCCGCAGCTCCGGCTGCGAGGATGTCCGGGCCATGACCGACGTCGTACGAAGCCCCGCCGCCCGGTTCGGCGCGTCCGCGAGCCTGCTGATGATGGGCTGGCTGAGCGCCGTGCTCTGGCTGGACCGGGCCGGCGGCGACGGGTCGATCTGGCTGCAGCGCGGCCTCGGGTTGCTCACCTGGGGCGTGCTGCTCGTGGCGCTCCGCCGGGTCTCGCCGACGGTCCGCGCGCAGACTGCGGTGGTGGTCGTGTTCGCGACCCTCGTGGAGTACGTCTTCAGCCCCACGCTGCACGTCTACGAGTACCGCTTCGACAACGTACCGATGTACGTCCCGCCCGGCCACGGCCTGGTGTACCTCTCGGCGTTCGCGCTCGGACACGCGGCCTTCGTGCAACGCCGGCTGCGCGCGGCGGAGGCGTTGGTGGTGCTCGTCGGCGGCGCCTGGGCGGCGTACGGCCTGCTCGCGGCGGACCGCCCGGACGCCCTCGGCGCGTTCTGGTACCTGTGCCTGGTCGGGTTCCTGGTCTGGGGGCCCTCGAAGCAGGTGTACGTCGGGGCGTTCGTCGTCGTGAGCTGGCTGGAGGTGCTCGGCACCGGTCTCGGCACCTGGGTGTGGGGCACCCACGACTTCACGGGGTGGGTCACCATCGGCAACCCGCCGTCGGGCGCCGCCGGCGGTTACGGGTGGTTCGACCTGGCCGGGCTGCTGCTCGCGCCGTACCTCGTCCGCCGGTTCAGTCGGTCGGCTCCGGAGCCGGCTCCCGGTCCGCCTCGACCCCCGGCAGCGGAGGCTGCGGAGGGTGCCGGCGTGCACTGAGGTCGTGCACCGACCCCTGCCGCCGCGGCGCCACGTCGGGGTCGTCGTCGTCCGAGACCGACCCGAGGAAGGCCAGCGCCTGCTCGTGCAGCCGGCCGTTGCTCGCCAGCGCGTTGCCGCCTGTCGGGCCGGGAGTGCCGTCCAGGGCGGAGAACGCCCCGCCGGCCTCGCGCACGATCACGTCGAGCGCCGCCATGTCGTAGAGCTCCAGGTCGGGCTCGGCGGCCAGGTCGACGGCACCCTCGGCGAGCAGCATGTAGGACCAGAAGTCGCCGTACGCCCGGGTCCGCCAGCACCGCCGCGCGAGGGACATGAAGTCGTCGAGGCGGCCGCGGTCGTCCCAGCCGGTGAACGACGAGTAGGACAGCGAGGCGTCCTCGAGGCGCGCGACGTCGGAGACCCGACAGGGGCTCGCGTTGAGCAGCGAGCGACCGGTCCAGGCGCCGCCGTCCTTCGAAGCCCACCAGCGGCGGTTGAGCTGCGGTGCCGACACGCAGCCGACCACGACCTCGTCGTCGACCATCAGGGCGATGAGCGTGGCCCAGACGGGTACGCCGCGGACGAAGTTCTTGGTGCCGTCGATCGGGTCGACCACCCAGCGACGCTGGCTGTGGCCGGTGGAGCCGTGCTCCTCACCGATCACGGCGTCGCGCGGGCGGGCCCGGGACAGCGTGCGGCGGATGCCTTCCTCGACCGACTTGTCGGCGTCCGTCACCGGCGTCAGGTCCGGCTTGGTCATGACGTGCAGGTCCTGGGCCTTGAACCGGCTCGTCGTCAACGAATCGGCGTCGTCGGCCAGGACGTGCGCAAGACGCAGGTCGTCGGTGTAGTTGGTGGGCATGAGGCACAGGCTATGCCCACATCCGTCCCGGCTCGGGAGGGCGTTCGGAGCGTCGGGGAGGTGACCGGGGCGGGCTGATGGTGAACCTGTGAACTTGTGAGAAATTTTGCATTAGCAGCGGTCCGGTGGGTCTGGTGTCCACTACCGTGGTTTCCATGGAGATCGGTGGGCTCCCCCTGCACCCCCTCGTGGTGCACGGCGCTGTCGTGTTCACACCATTGGCGGCACTCGCGCTCATCGCGTTCGCCGTCCTGCCCCGCTACCGGTACCTCACCCGCTGGCCGGCGGCGATCCTGGCGGTCGCAGCCTTCGGTGCGGTGTGGGCCGCGCGCATCACCGGGCAGGCGATGCTCGACGACAACCCCGACCTCGCCCAGCTCGTGCAGACCCACATGGACCGGGCGAAGCTGTTGTCCCTGGTGATGATCCTCTACCTCATCGTGGCGCTCGTGTCGGTCTGGGACCTGGGCGGGCCGACCGGCCTGGCCAGCGGCCGCGGCGCGCAGGAGAGCCGGGTCGCCTCCCTCGACAAGGTGCTCCCGGCGGTGGTCGTGATCGTCTCCCTCGTCGTCCTCGCTCTGGTCATCGCGGCCGGCGACGCCGGCTCCCGCGCCGTCTGGGGCTGACCCGCCGCCGACTTGTCAGCGCCTGAGCCGGTCATAGCGCGCTGACGCTCTGACAACTCGGCGGGTCAGTCGTCCTCCGCGCGCTCCCGGCTGGCCAGCAGCCGCCGGAACGACTGCACCCGATCCACGTCGGTGCGCCCGTCCGCGATCGCGTCGTCGAGCCCGCACTCCGGCTCGCCCTCACCGTGGGTGCATCCCCGCGGGCACTCGTCGGTGAGCTCCTCGAGATCGGGGAAGGCGCCGATCAGCTGGCCCGGCTGCACGTGCGCCAGCCCGAACGAGCGGATGCCCGGCGTGTCCACGATCCAGCCGCCACCGTCGTCGTACCGGGGGAGCGGCAGCATCAGTGCCGACGTCGAGGTGTGCCGGCCGCGGCCGGTGACGGCGTTGACGTGGCCGATGGCCCGGTCGCTGCCGGGTACGAGCGCGTTGACCAGCGTCGACTTGCCGACGCCGCTGTGCCCGATCAGCACACTGACCTTGCCGGCCAGCCGGGCGCGCACCTCGGCGAGGTCGTCGCCGCGCTGCGTCACGACGTGCGGCACGCCGAGCGGGCGGTAGATCGTCAGCAGCGTCTCGGGGTCGGCCAGGTCGGCCTTCGTCATGCAGAGCAGGGGATCCAGGCCCGCGTCGTACGCCGCCACCAGCGCCCGGTCGATCAGCCGAGGGCGCGGCTCAGGGTCAGCGAGGGCGGCGACCACGACGAGCTGGTCGGCATTGGCGACGATGACGCGCTCGACGGGGTCGTCGTCGTCGGCGGTACGGCGCAGCACGGTGCGTCGCTCGTCGACCTCGACGATCCGGGCCAGCGATCCCTCCGCGCCGGACACGTCGCCCACGATCCGCACGTGGTCGCCGACGACGACGCCCTTGCGTCCGAGCGGCCGCGACTTCATCGCCATGACCGGCCGGCCCTCGACCAGGCAGGTGAGCC
The DNA here is from genome assembly GCF_035697785.1 of Nocardioides sp. Classification (GTDB taxonomy): domain Bacteria; phylum Actinomycetota; class Actinomycetes; order Propionibacteriales; family Nocardioidaceae; genus Nocardioides_B. The sequence goes on along the minus strand of NZ_DASSCL010000091.1, from coordinate 2,022 downwards.
GACCCCGGTCGACCGTGACGACGACCCCGTCGACGGCGTCGTCGTAGCTAGGGCGGTCCTTCGTCCGAGGGCGGGTACGACGACGGGGGCGGTCGAACCGTTCGTGGTCGTACTCGTCGTACCCGGTGCCGCGCGGCATCAGAACAAGCCCGCCCAAGCCTCGGCGAAGCCGGGGAACGTCTTGGCGGTGGTGCCGACGTCCTCGACCAGGACGCCCTCGACGAGGAGGCCCAGGACCGCGCCGGCATGCGCCATCCGGTGGTCGGCGTAGGTGCGGAACCGGCCGCCGGTCATCGACGCGGGCCGGATCGTCAAGCCGTCCTCAGTTTCGGTCACGTGTCCGCCGAGACCGTTGATCTCGGTGGCGAGCGCGTCGAGGCGGTCGGTCTCGTGGCCGCGGATGTGGGCGACGCCGTGCAAGTGCGACGGACCGTCGGCCAGCGCGCACAGCGCGGCGACCGTGGGAGTCAGCTCACCGACGTCGTGGAGGTCGAAGTCGAGGCCGTGGATGGTTCCCGGACCGCGCACGGTCAGTCCCTCGTCGCTGAGCTCGACGTCGGCGCCCATCAGCGTGAGGATCTCGCGGAGCGCGTCACCGGCCTGGGTGGTGGCGCGCGGCCAGTCGCGCACGGTCACCCGGCCACCCGTGACGAGGGCGGCCGCCAGGAACGGGGCGGCGTTGGAGAGGTCCGGCTCCACCGTGACGTCGACGGCGCGGACCGGCCCCGGCTGCACGACCCACCTGTTGGCGTCCGAGTCGTCGACCTCGACCCCCCGCAGCCGCAGCTGGTCGACGGTCATGTCGATGTGGGGGAGGGAGGGCACGGGCTTGCCGTCGTGGCGCACGTCGACGCCCTCGTCGTAGCGCGCACCGGCGAGCAGCAGCGCGGAGATGAACTGGCTCGAGGCCGATGCGTCGATGGTGACGACACCACCCTTGACCGAGCCCGACCCGAGCACCGTGAACGGGAGGGTGCCGCGGTCGTCGTCGTCGATGCCGACGCCCAGGCCGCGCAGCCCGCGGAGCACCTCGTGCATCGGCCGGGTGCGCGCGTGCGGGTCGCCGTCGAAGATGACCGGACCGTCGGCCAGGGCCGCGACCGGCGGCACGAAGCGCATCACCGTGCCGGCCAGCCCGCAGTCCACGGTGGCGCCGCCGTGCCACGGCCCGGGGGTGACCTTCCAGTCGTCGCCGGCGGTGTCGACCTCGGCGCCGAGCGCGGTGAGGGCGGCCGCCATCAGCTCCGTGTCGCGCGACCGGAGCGCCCGGCGTACAGTGCCCGGGCCGTCGGCCACCGCGGCCAGCACCAGCGCCCGGTTGGTCAGCGACTTCGAACCGGGCAGCGCGACGGTCGCGTCGACGGGGCGGGTGGCGTGCGGCGCCGGCCAGAGGTCGGCGACGCGGTTCGAGTCGCTCATCGCCGACGAGGGTATCCCTGTCGCGTCCCGGGTCCTCCTGGATCGGCTCGCGACATGGACGGTCGGCTCAGGACGTGACGGACTTGGCCGCGAGCCGGGCCTGGGCCTTGGCCTCGCGGCGCAGGTGCTTGGCCTCGCGGCGTACGTCGCCCACCGCGTGCTTCGTGCGCCAGGCCACCCCGGGCTTGCCCTCGGTGTCGACGCTGGCCAGCAGCAGGCCGCCGAGCGCGGCAACGTTCTTGATGAAGTGCATCCGCTGGTCGGCGCGCGCGGTCGGGTCGGACTCCTCCCAGAACCGGTGACGGGCCGCGGTCGTCGGGATCAGCGACGCGGCCAGGACCGTCGAGGCGAGGCGTGGGGCGCGGCCGGTGGCGAGGGCCAGGCCGGCGGCGATCTGGGCGCCGGCGTTGATCCGGATCAGCGTCTTCTCGTCCTCGGGGATCGGGAGGCTCGGCGCGACCTTGCGGGTCGTCGCGGTCAGCTTCTCGGTGACGGGGTGGGCCCGCTGGGTCATCTTCTCGACGTTCTTGAGGGCGTTGACACCGCCCACGACGAACATCGAGGCGAGCATCGGACGGGCGACGAGTCGGACCAGAGTCATGG
>NZ_DASSCL010000090.1:0-17100 GCF_035697785.1 Nocardioides sp. | reverse complement strand
GACCCGGAGGATCGGGTCCGGATCTGGTGATTGGTGGGGGGTGGATTACCACGGTCCCGTGGTAATCCACCCCCCTTCCCGCGGGGAGCTCCCCACGGGAACGGGCAGATCACCACGGGAGGGTCGCCGTCCACGGACGTGGGGACGCGACCCCCCGCCCGCCGTACGCCGGGCGCGGCTCAGCCGCCGAGCGAGTCGAGGAACGCGCCCACGTGCTTCCACAGCTGCTCGGTCGCGTCGGCGTCGTGCTCGTCCGGCAGCGAGGCATCGGTGAACAGGTGCCCCGACGCGTCGTACTCGTGGAACTCCGCGCGCGCGCCGGACCGCCGCACGTCGGCGAGCAGCCCGTCGATCCAGCTGTCGTCGCGGAACGGGTCGGCCGTGGCGTAGTGCAGCTGCACGGGCACGTAGGCGGGCCAGTCCTCGGCGCCGAGGAACGACAGCGGCAGTGCGCCTGACATGAGCACGGCGCCGCTGACCGGGCGGTGCAGGGCGACATGTTCGGCCATCCCGGCGCCGTTGGAGAAGCCGGCTACCACGAAGCCGTCGGGCAGGTCCGCGGTGGCGTCGAGCGCTTCCTGCATGAGCGCGGGGAACCCGATCGACTCGACGTAGGCGCCGGCGGTCGCCTGGTCGTCGAAGGTGCGGCCGTCGTACTGGTCGACGACCTGCACCTCGTGGCCGAGGTCGCGCAGACGAGCTGCCGCGTCCTGGACGCCGGGGCGCACGCCGAGAGACGAGTGGAACAGGGCGATGACGGACATGGGGCCTCCCGGATCGGCGGTCGGACGCTGTGCGACAAGGCACTCTATGCCGGTCGGGGGACCCGGGACCCCCGCACACGGGACAGGGCCCCCGCCGTGGTCGGCGAGGGCCCTGCGTCGTACGTCGGAGGCGACGGTCAGTGCATGATGATCGGCTCGTGCGACGGCTCCGACGCGACCGGCGGCCGCTTGCGCGGCAGCATCGCGGCCGGGACCAGGCACAGGGCCACCAGGATCGTCGCGACCAGGAACGAGTCCCCGAACGCGTCGGCCATGTCCGCGGCCGCCTTGCCGAGGATCGCCGGGTCGAGCGTGGCCGGGTCGCCCCCGTCGGCGAGGGTCTGCTGGACCTGGCCGACCTGCGGGCTGGACTTGAAGCCGGTGGTCAGCAGCACCGAGAACAGCGCGGTGCCGATCGAGGCGGCGACCTGCTGGACGATGTTCATCAGCGTCGAACCCCGCGCCAGGTTCTGGTCGGTCAGCGTCTGCAGCGCCGCCGTCATCATCGGCATCATGGTCGCGCCCATACCGAGGCCCATGACGAACAGGGCGCCGAGCAGGAAGACGTACGACGTGTCCGCGGCCACCTGCGTGAACATCGCCATCCCGACCGTGATGACAACGATTCCGGTCATCACGATCTTGCCGGGGCCGATCCTGTCGGCGAGCACGCCGGCCAGCGGCATGGTGAGCATCGCGCCGAAGCCCTGCGGTGCGATCAGCCAGCCGGTCTGAAGGGTCGTCTCGCCGCGCACCTGCAGGAAGTACGACGGGAACAGCAGGCTGGCCCCGAAGAACGCGATCGCGAACAGCGCCATCGCCACTACCGCGATGGACAGCGTCTTGTTGCGGAACAGGTCGAGGTCGATCAGCGGGTGCTCGGCGCGCTCGGCGAGCGACCGCAGCACGAACACACCTACCAGCACCAGACCGATGAGCGCCGGGACGAGGACCTCCGCGTCCGCGATCGTGCCGGTCTCGGGGATGGTGGAGACGCCGTACAGGAACAGCGCCAGACCCGGCGAGAGCAGCAGCATGCCGACGAAGTCGAAGGTCTCGGAGGGCGTCGGGTTGTCCTTCGGCAGCACGAGCGCGGCGTACACGATCGCGACGGCGCCGATGGGCAGGTTGATCAGGAAGATCCAGTGCCAGCTGGCCGCGTCGATGAGCCAGCCACCCAGGATCGGGCCGAAGATCGGGCCGAGCAGCATCGGGATACCGAGCACGGCCATCACCCGGCCGATCCGGTCGTGGCCGGCGGCGCGGGTCATGATCGTCATGCCGAGCGGCATCAGCATGCCGCCGCCGAGGCCCTGCAGCACCCGGAAGCCGACCAGCGACGAGACGTCCCAGGCCATCGAGCAGAGCACCGAGCCGAGTGTGAAGAGCAGCAGCGCGAGCATGTAGAGCCGCTTGGTGCCGAACCGGTCGGCGGCCCAGCCGGTCAGCGGGATCACCGACGCGAGCGCCAGGGTGTAGCCGGTCATCGTCCAGGCGACCTGGGCCGGCGTGGCGTCGAACTCGCTCTGGAAGGTCGGGATCGCCACTGAGACGACCGTGATGTCGAGGATGGACATGATCGCGCCGAGCACGACCACGCCGGCGACGAGGAACACGCCTCGGTCGAGCTTTTCGGGCACAGCGGTGCCCGCGGAAGGGGTCTGGGAAGTCACCCGAAGAGGTTACGGGTTCAACGAGACGGGTCGCACCCGGATTTCGGTCCGGAGCGTGTGCCGCTGGTCACCCGGACCGCGGCCCGGTCCGAAGAAGCGTCAGGACAGGACCGACTCGACGGCCTTCACCAGCGCCGGGTCCTCGGGTACGACGCCCGGGGAGAACCGGGCGACGACGGCACCGTCCGCGTCGACGAGGAACTTCTCGAAGTTCCACTGGATGTCCCGGCGGCCCTCGCCGTCCGGCGTCTCGGTGAGCGCGTCGTACAACGGGTGCCGCCCCGAGCCGTTCACGTCGACCTTCTCGGTCATCGGGAAGGTGACGCCGTACGTCGCGGAGCAGAACTCGGCGATCGCCTCCGACGACCCCGGCTCCTGGCCGCCGAACTGGTTGCACGGGATGCCGACCACGGTGAACCCCCGGCCGGCGTACCGCTCGTGCAGCGCCTCGAGGCCGGTGTACTGCGGGGTCAGGCCGCACTTCGACGCGACGTTGACCAGCAGGGCGGGGACGCCGCCGGTGACGTCGCGCAGCGTCGCGGGGGTGCCGTCGAGTCGGGCGATCTTGGTGTCGAGCAGGCTCATGCTCCGAGCCTAACCATGCGGGGCATATGCGGTGGAATCAGTCCATCAGCGTGAGCAGCACCCGGGCGTAGGCGCGTTCGGCGTCCACGTCGAGCTCGCGCACGGTGCGCCCGTCGGCGGCGACGGCCTCGACGGCGTACCCGTCGCCGGCTCGCTCCAGCTTGCGGAACGCGGGGCCGATCAGCCCGCGGAGCTGGCCCTCGTGGGGCAGCCAGACCACGTCGTTCTGGGCGATGCTGTCGAGCGCCCACTCGGTGGTGCCGTTGAACTTGACCACGCCGCCGGTGGTCAGCTGCTGGGTCTCGATGGTCATCTCGCTGACCACGAAGACCTCGCCGTCGAGGTCGCGGTCGGGGATCGCGAACCGGTCGCCGGACGTCGGCGTCCAGCGCAGGCCGGCCTCCCGGAGGCGCTCGGCAAGGTCGACGGTGATCACGTTCTCGAGTGTCGCACCAGCCCCCAACGATTCGTCTGCGATCGGCCCGCGTGAATCACCCCATAGACCGCAGACGAATCGTTGTCAGCCGGTCGAGGACCAGGGCCAGTGGCGGCCAGTCCGCGCGGCCGCGGCGGGTCACGGCGTACGCGCGCAGGCTCACGTCGGGGTCGCGCAGCGGCAGCAGCTCAAGGCCGTCGCCGGGCGGCTGGTCCGCCGGCAGCAGCCCGACGCCGAGGCCGGCGCGGATCAACTCTCTGACGAGGTCGAGGCTGTCGACGCGGTGGGTGACGGAGGGCTCGAAGCCGGCGAGTGAGGCGAGCGTGCGCGCCACGTCCTCGTCGGCGGTGTTGCGCGAGTTCACCACCCAGTCGTGGCCCGCGAACTCGCGGAACACCGCCCGGGCGTCGCCGCCGACCGCGGACCCAGCAGGCACGCCCAGGCTCCACGGTGCCGCCCACAGCGGAGTAGCCACGAGGGTCCGGTCGAACGCGGCTGGTGCGAGGTCGTAGTCGTAGGTGAGCGCCAGCTCGACGTCGTCGCGGGCCAGCATCTCGTAGGCCTCGAACGGCTCGTGCTCACGGATCAGCAGGCGTACGTCGGGGTGGCTGGCCGCCAGCTCCGCGAGCACCGGCATCAGCGAGCGCCGGATCGCCGTCGCGAACCCGGCGACCCGGACCGTGCCCGACGGCTCGGAGCCCGGGTCGAGATCGAGCCGGGCGGCGTCCACCGCGGCCAGGATCGTCACGGCGTGGTCCGCGAGCCGACGACCGGCCGGGGTGAGCCGGACCCGCCGACCGTCCGGCTCGACCAGCGCGGCCCCGGTCTCGCGGGCCAGAGCCGCGATCTGCTGGGACACCGTCGACGTGGTGACGCCGAGCTCGTCGGCGACCTCGCGCATCGAGCCGAGCCGGGACAGCTCGAGCAGCAGCTCCAGGCGCCGGGTCTCCACCCGACGATTGTTCACTGATCGCGAACGGTACGTCCAGCAAAGACACGTGGACGTGAACGGTGTCGTCGTGGCGTACTGGACCGCATGAGCACCGCCGTCACCACCCGACCCGCCGCGCCGGGCGCCCCGACCGCGGCCCGAGCCGGTGCCTCCATGGCGGTCGGCTCGATGCTCTGCGTGCAGCTCGGCATCGCCGTCTCCGTCGGGCTCTTCGACGACATCGGCGCGGACGGCGCAGCATGGATCCGGCTCGCCTGGGCCGGATTGCTGATGCTCGCGATCGGCCGGCCGCGTCCGTCCCAGTTCACCAGGTCGTCGTTCCTGGCCTGCGTGCTGCTCGGCGTCGTCACCGCCGGACTGACGATCCTGTTCATGGCCGCGATCGCGCGTCTGCCGATGGGCACGGCCAGCGCGCTGGAGTTCCTCGGCCCGCTCGGGGTGGCGGTGTGGCGCGGGCGCGGCCACGGGCGGCTGTACGCCGGACTCGCCGCCGTCGGGGTCGTGCTGCTCACCGAGCCGTGGCACGCCGGCACCGACCTGGTCGGGGTGGCGTTCGCGCTCGGCGCGGCGGTGTGCTGGGCGGCGTACATCCTGCTCACCCAGCGGGTCGGTGACCGGATCCCCGGCATCGCCGGCGTCGCGGTGTCGATCCCGGTGGCCGGCCTGGTCGCCACCCTCGTCGTCGGGCCGAGCGTGGCCGGGCTCCTGACCTGGGAGATCGCGCTCGCGGGGCTCGGGCTGGCGGTGCTGCTCCCGGTCGTCCCGTTCATCCTCGAGCTGCTCGCGCTGCGCCGGCTGAACACCGCCGCGTTCGGCACCCTGATGGCCCTCGAACCGGCGTTCGCGCTGGTCATCGGCCTGGTCGTGCTGTCGCAGGTCCCCGGCATCCTCCCGCTGCTCGGGATCGTCTGCGTGGTGGTCGCCGGCATCGGCGCCGAGCGCACCGGCGCCCGGCAACCCGCCTGAACAACGATTCGTCTGCGACATATGGGGTGAATCTCGCGGGGGGACCGCAGACGAATCGTTGTGACGGGTGGTTGGGTGGGGGGTATGGACCAGCAGGCCCTCCAGGAGCTGATCGACTCCCTGCCCGACGGGGTGGTGGTGACGGCGGCGGACACGGTCGAGAAGTACCGCTTCGACCGGTCCCAGGACAGCGGTGCCGGTACGCCGGCCGCGGTGGTCCGGGCCGAGGACGCCGGCCAGGTGCAGACCGCGGTGCGCTGGGCGGCCCGACACCGGGTGCCGGTCGTGCCGCGCGGCGCGGGCAGCGGGCTGAGCGGCGGCTCGTCGGCCGTCGACGGCGGCCTGGTCCTGAGCCTGGAGCGGATGCGCGCCGTCCAGATCGACACCGACTGCCAGGTCGCCGTGGTCGAGCCGGGCGCGTTCAACGCCGAGGTCAAGGCCGCGGCGGCCGAGCACGACCTCTGGTACCCACCAGACCCGTCGTCGTACGAGATCTGCTCCATCGGCGGCAACATCGCCACCAACGCCGGCGGCCTGTGCTGCGTGAAGTACGGCGTCACCACCGACTACGTCCTCGGCCTCGACGTCGTGCTCGCCGACGGCACCCTGGTCACGCTGGGCGGCAAGCGGATCAAGGACGTCGCCGGGCTTCCGCTGATGAAGCTGTTCGTCGGCAGCGAGGGCACCCTCGGCATCGTCACACGCGCGATCCTGCGATTGGTCCCGGCGCAGTCCGCGCGCTCCACGATGGTGGCGTCGTTCGCGTCCGTCGACGCAGCCGCGCGCGCCGTGGTGGCGGTACGCCGGACGATGCGGCCGTCGATGCTCGAGCTGATGGACCACGCCTCGATCAACGCCGTCGAGGACTACCGCTCGATGGGGCTCGACCGATCCACCGGCGCCCTCCTCGTCGCGCAGTCGGACGCGCCGGGCGTGGCCCGCACCGACGAGGTGGAGCTGATGCGCACCGCGTGCGAGGTGGCGGGGGCGACGGAGGTGTTCGTGACCGACGACCCCGACGAGGGCGAGATGTTCGTCGAGGCCCGGCGGATCGCGATCCCCGCGATCGAGACCCAGGGCGCGCTGATGCTCGAGGACGTCGGCGCCCCGGTCCCGGTGCTGCCGGACCTGCTCGCCGCGATCGCGGACGTCGCGTCGTCGTACGACGTCCCGATCCCGGTGATCGCGCACGCCGGTGACGGCAACACGCACCCGATCGTCGTGTTCGACCCCACCGACGCCGAGTCGGAGAAGCGCGCGTTGGAGGCGTTCCGCGAGGTGATGCAGCGCGCCATCGACCTGGGCGGCACGATCACCGGCGAGCACGGGGTGGGCCGCACGAAGAAGGAGCTGCTGCCGACCCAGCTCGGTCCCGAGGTGATGGAGCTGACCAGACGGGTCAAGGCGGCCCTCGACCCCGACGGGATCCTGAACCCGGGCGCGGTGCTGTAGGTCTCGACGGGCTCGACCGCCGGTGGCGGGCGCGGTTCGCTAGCCCAGCGACAGCGTGGCGCGCAGCATGTTGTGGTCCGAGGGCACCACGCCGTTCATCATCAGCGTCGCCGGGTCGTAGTCCACGACGACCGCGTGCTCGAGCACCGGCAGTCCCTTGGACGCGAAGATCCAGTCCACATGGTCGCCGGTGCGGCTGCGGTCGGTCTCGTAGGAGAACGTGCGGACGTCACGGCTGCCGCGGTTGAGCGAGTTGATCCAGCCGTTGACCATGACCTGCGGGCGGGGTGAGCGGACCGGGTTCTGCTTGTAGCGCTGGCCGATCGCGTCGCCGTAGCCGTGCTTGCGCATGCGGGGCAGCATCTTCGCCGCCACCGGGGAGTACTTCGTGGTGTTGAAGTCGCCGACCGCGACCACCGGGCGGCCGTCACGGACCTTGTCGATCCGCTTGATCATCTCCCGCCACTGCGCCTTCCTGACCTTCCTCACCTTCGGTTCGAGATGGGTGGTGGTGAACAGGAACTCGGCGCCGTTGAGCCGCGAACGCAGCACGGCCCAGCCCAGGTGCGACGGGCTGTGGCTGGCGACCTGGGCGTGGTACTTCAGCTTCCCCTGCTTGACCAGCGTCAGTGTCGCGGTGTTGTAGAGGATCCGGTCGCTGTGCGAGGACTTCCGGTTCTTCGGCTTGCACTTCCAGCTGGTCGAGGGCCGCTTGCAGTTGTAGGCGTAGCGGTTGGTCAGCTCGTACGCGCCGCCGGCGGCGTTCAGCCCGTTGCGGAGGTCGACGTACTGGTTGTGCCCGGCGACGAGCCGCGGCGCGAACTTCTTGCTCGGGTTCACCTCCTGGACGCCGATGACGTCGACGGCCTGACCGAGGATCTGCGCGATGACGGTGCCGCGGCGCTCGGCCCAGGTGGCCAGCGTGCCGCTCCCGTCGAGGCTGACGTTGCGGACGTTGAAGGTGGCGACCCTCAGGTTCGCGGCCACCCGGCCGGACTGGTCGCCGGCCGACGGCACGCGAGACGTCGGCCGGGCGGCCATGGCGCCGGGCGGCCCGGCGAGGGTGGCGGCGAGGGTGGAGACGACGGTGACGGCCAAGACGACGACGGTGCGCATCGCGGGACTCCCAGGTACGGCCCGGGCCCGATCCCGGGACACTCCTCCCGAGAGTAGGACAGATTGCTGTCCTAATTCACGCGCTGGTTGCGAGGTATGCGCCGCTTGTCTAGTCCTACGGCAGGGTCAGCGTCGCCCGCACCATGTGGTGGTCGGACGGGATGACGCCGTTCATCAGCCAGGTGTTCGGGTCGAAGTTGGCGACCACCTTCCACTCCGGCACCGGAAGGTGGTTGCTTGCGAAGATCCAGTCGATGTTGTGGCCGGGGCGCCACGGCTCGCTGTAGTACTTCGAGACCCGGACGTCCCGGCTGAGCTTGTTGGCGGTGTTCATCCACCGGTTGACCAGCGACTGCGGGCGCGGGTGGTCGAGCGAGTTGACGTACGGCACCTGGCCGACCACGTCGCCGTACCCGTTGGCCTTCATCGCCGGAATCATCTGCGAGCCGAGTGGTGAGGAGCGGTGGGTGTTGAAGTCTCCGGTCGCGACGACCGGGCGGACGCCCTTGAGCGCGTTGATCTTGGCGATCATCTCCTGCCACTGGGCCTTGCGGACCGACTCCACCTTGGGCTCGAGGTGGGTGGTGGTGAACAGGAACTCCGCGCCGGTGGCGATGGTGCGCAGCACCGCCCAGCCCATGTGCTGCGGGCTGGTGGTGGAGCGCTGCGCCTGGTACTTCAGGCTGCCCTGGTCCACCAGCACGAGGGTGCGGGTGTTGAAGAGGATCCGGTCGCTGTGGGAGGAGCCGCGGTTCTTCTTCTTGCAGCGGTACTGGGTGCGGGCCTTCTTGCAGTTGAACGCGTACTTGTTGGTCAGCGCGAAGGCGCCACCTGCCGCGTTCAGCCCGTTGCGGAGGTCGACGTACTGGTTCTTCCCGGCGACCAGCCGCGACTTGTACGCCGAGCTCGGGTTGACCTCCTGGACGCCGATCACGTCGACGTTCTCGCCGATGATGTTGGCGATCACGCCGGCCCGACGCTCCCGCCACGGGCGCTGCTCACCCTGGGTCTTGTCGAGGCTGACGTTCTGCACGTTGTAGCTGGCGACCCGGATGTCGAGCGGCACCTTGGCCGCCGCGGTGGCCTGCGTGGCCGCTCCGGTGGTCACCGTCAGGGCTCCCGCCACCCCCAGCGTGACCAGGCTCGCGAGGGCGCGGCCGAGCCGTCCTCCCAGGGTGATGCGCATCGTTCCAGTCCTCCCAGACCTGTGAATCGAGACGCCGGACCTTCCCGCCCGGCACCTCCCCCACTCAGTTATCGGCAGACGGGCCCGGCGCCTGAAGGTTCCCGAGCCTGTGACCTCTCACACGCTCGGCTACGGTCGGTCCATGCCAGTGATCCGCGAACGCACGCTGCTCGGTCCCGGCCCGACGAATCCCTACCCGGAGGCCACCGCCGCCCTCGGCCTGCCGCTGCTGGGGCACCTCGACCCCGAGTTCCTGCGGATCATGGACGAGGCCTGCGACCGGCTCCGCATGGTGTGGGGTACGACGAACGCGCGCACGCTCCCGCTCAGCGCCACCGGCTCCGCGGGCATGGAAGCCGCCTTCGTCAACACCGTGCACGAGGGCGACGTCGTGGTGGTCGCCGTCAACGGCCTGTTCGGGCAGCGGATGTGCGACGTCGCGGCCCGTTGCGGCGCCGAGGTCATCGAGGTGGACCACCCCTGGGGCACGCCGGTCGACGTGGACCGCGTCCTGTCTGCCCACAAGAGCCCGCGCATCATCGCCGTCGTGCACGCGGAGACCTCCACCGGAGTCCGCTCCGACATCGCCGGGCTCGGCGCCGGCAAGGGGGACGCGCTGCTCGTCACCGACGCGGTCACCTCCATCGCCGGCATCGAGCTGCGAGCCGACGACTGGGGCGTCGACGTCGGCTACGCCGGCACCCAGAAATGCCTCGGGGTCGCGCCCGGGCTGGCGCCGTTCACGGTCAACGACCGCGCCTTCGACCGGCGCGTCGTCCGGCCGCGGTCGTGGTACCTCGACCTCGGGCTGCTCGGCGGCTACGTCGGCGAGGCCAGCGGGTCCGGCGGCCGCACCTACCACCACACCGCCCCCACCGCGATGGTGGCGAGCCTGAACGCCGGGCTCGGCCGGATCCTCGAGGAGGGCCTCGAGGCCGTGTGGGCCCGACACGAGGAGGCCGGCCGGATCCTGCAGAACGGCCTGGAGGAGATGGGGCTCGAGCTGTTCGCGGAGAAGGGCGCGCGGCTGCCCGAGCTGACCACCGTGAAGGTGCCCGAGGGCGTCGACTCGGCCGCGGTCCGCAACGTGCTGCTCGAGCGGCACGGCATCGAGATCGGCGCCGGCGCGGGCCCCTACGCCGCCACCGTCTGGCGGATCGGCCTGATGGGCCCCAACGCGCGTCCGGACCGCGCCCTGCTCGCGCTGGTCGCGCTCCGCGACGCGCTCGAGGTGGTCGGACGGGCGTGAGCGGGCTTCGTTCGCAGACGCTGCACGTGCCCGGGCTGGTGCTCGTCGAGCACGAGCTCGACGTGCCGCTGGACCCGTTCTCCGGTTCCGGGTCGGACGGCCCGACGATCACGGTCTTCGCGCGCGAGGTCGCCGACCCCGAGGGTCGCGACCGGCCGTTCCTCGTCTACCTGCAGGGCGGCCCCGGCCAGGAGGCACCGCGACCCACCCGGCAGCCGACCAGCCCCGCCTGGCTGGACCGGGCCCTGCAGGACTTCCGGGTGCTGATGGTGGACCAGCGGGGCACCGGCCGATCCACCCCGGTCGGCGTACTCCCCGGCATGACGGCGCAGCAGCAGGCTGACCACCTGGCGCTGTTCCGCGCGGACGCCATCGTGCGGGACTGCGAGCGGCTGCGCGCGGCGCTCGGCGTGGACACCTGGAGCCTGCTCGGCCAGTCGTTCGGCGGTTTCTGCTCGCTGAGCTACCTCTCCGTCGCAGCCGACAGCCTGCGCGAGGTGCTGTTCACCGGCGGGGTCCCGCCGGTCGGGCGGCCGGTGGACGACATCTACGCGACGACCTACGCCACGGTGCGCGAGCGCAACGCCCGCTACCACCGCACCTACCCCGCCGACCGGGCCCGGCTCCGCGCCGTGCTCGACCGGTGCGAGTCCGGCGAGGTGGTGCTGCCCGACGGCGACGTGCTGACCCCGCGCCGGTTCCGCCAGGTCGGCAACGTGCTCGGGATGAGCGACGGCGCCGCCCAGCTGCACTACCTGCTCGAGCGCGACCCCGCGTCCCCCGCGTTCGGCCACGACCTCGCCGGCATGCTGCCGTTCCAGGGCCGCAACCCGCTGTACGCCGCGATCCACGAGGCCTGCTACGCCGACGGGCAGGCGACCCGCTGGTCGGCCGAGCGAGTGATGCCCGAGGACTTCCGCGCGGACCCGGCGCTGCTGACCGGCGAGCACGTGTTTCCGTGGTCGTTCGACGACGACAGCGCGTTGCGTCCGCTGCGCGAGGCCGCCGACCTGCTGGCCGAACGGGAGTGGCCTCGGTTGTACGACGCCGACGTGCTCGCGTCCTGCGACGTACTGTGCGCCGCCGCGGTCTACGCCGACGACCCGTACGTCGACCGTGCGTTCTCGCTCGAGACGGCCGCCTTGATGCCCTCCCTACGACCGTGGGTCACCAACGAGTACGAGCACAACGGCCTGCGGGTCGACGGCGAGAAGGTCCTGGACCGGCTTATCCGGATGGCCCGCGGGCAGGCGTGAGGCGTCGGACGGCCGCGCCGGGTTGCTCACGGGGCAGCGAGCTGCTGCTCTGCGATCTCGCACGGTTCCGTCTCGAGCAGCGGGTGCGGACCGATGACCCTCACCGGCCGGAACCGGAGAGACTCGCCGCCCGGCTTGCGGTCACCCAGGCTGTCGAAGAGGTTCTTGAACACGACCCGGCCGGCGTTCCAGTACAGGACCTTCCCGTCGGCGTCCCGGACGATGTCGCCGCCGATCTGGTCCACGGTGAACTCGAAGACCGGGCCGACGATGCCGTCCTCCGGCACGAACCGGTCCGGCACCGCGGACTTCGCCACCCGGCGGACGTCCACCTCCCTGACCAGGTTCCTGCCCCGGATCGTGAAAAGCACCCGACCGGTCGCGTCGTCGGTCCAGACCTCCCTGAACCGGTAGCGGTCCTTGATGAGGAACGCCTGTCGCCCGCTGCCGACCACGTTGCGCAGCGACGCCACCCCGCGCGCCCGGAAGCTGATCGTCAGGTCGAGCCCCGGGCACTCGGGGTCGAACTCACCGCTGTCGTCGTACGCCGCGGGCTCCTCGAAGTAGGACCCCGGCCGCAACGGTGCTGCCGCGGCGGGAAACGCGGACAGCGGCAGCAGCAGGACGGCGGTCGCGACCGCTACCAGCGTGGTGACGAGGGACCGTCGTGGGTGCAGGGCGCGCGAGAGCGACATCGGTCCTCCTCGGTGTCTCGGATGAGTCCACCGTCCTCCGCTGCGAACCAGCCGCGCATGCCCTGATGGGGGCATCCTCAGGGTGCCGCTGTGACCACACCGAGAGCGCGAACCGCCATGTTCGTCAGCATTGCGCGCATCTCGGGCTCGGGCAGCCGGGCGCTGTGCGGCGTGGAGTTGATCAGCCCGAAGCAGGCGTGCGCCCGGGCGCGCGCCTCGGCAACGCCCAGGTCGGGGTCGGCCTCGCGCATGCGGTGGGCCCACAGGTCGACGTACTTGCGCTGCAGCGCCCGCACCCGCTCACGGGCAGCGACGGGCAGGGATGCCCAGTCGCGGTCCTGGACGACGATGAGCGGCTTGTTGTGCAGGGCGAACTCCACGTGCCAGTCGATCAACGCGGCGAGCGCGCGGTGCGGGTCCTGCTCTCCCGCCGACCGCTCGCGGCCGACCCGGAGCAGCTCCTCGCTGATGCTCACCAGCATCTCGGCGAGCATCGCGTCCTTCGACGGGAAGTGCTTGTAGAGCGCCGGGCCGGAGATGCCGCAGGCGGCGCCGAGCTCGGCGACCGAGACGCCGTGGAACCCGCGGTTCGCGAACAGGCCGGCGGCGGTGGCCAGGATCTGCTCGCGTCGGGTCACGGAGGCAGACTAGCGCCTCAGGTTAACGTTCGCTAACCTCGGACCATGGCTGAGGAGATGAAGCTGCTCGTCGACGAGCTCCGCGAACGGCTGGCCGTCGCCCGGCAGGGTGGCTCGGAGTCCGCGCGGCGAAAGCATCTCGACCGCGGCAAGCTGCTGGTCCGCGACCGCGTCGACCGGCTCCTCGACCCCGGCAGCCCGTTCCTCGAGCTCAGCCCGCTGGCCGCGACCGGGATGTACGGCGACCCGGACGGACCCGACACGGTGCCCTCCGCCGGCATCGTCACCGGTATCGGCCGGGTCAGCGGCCGCGAGTGCGTGGTGGTTGCCAACGACGCCACCGTCAAGGGCGGCACCTACTACCCGGTGACGGTCAAGAAGCACCTGCGGGCCCAGGAGGTCGCTCGCGTCAACCGGCTGCCCTGCCTCTACCTCGTCGACAGCGGCGGCGCGTTCCTGCCGATGCAGGACGACGTGTTCCCCGACAAGGAGCACTTCGGTCGGATCTTCTTCAACCAGGCCAACCTCTCCGCGCAGGGGATCCCGCAGATAGCGGCGGTGATGGGCTCGTGCACCGCCGGCGGGGCCTACGTGCCGGCGATGTCCGACGAGTCGGTGATCGTCAAGGAGCAGGGCACCATCTTCCTAGGCGGCCCGCCACTGGTGAAGGCGGCGACCGGTGAGGTCGTGACCGCCGAGGACCTCGGCGGCGGCGACGTGCACGCGCGGAAGTCCGGCGTCGTCGACCACCTCGCCGACGACGACGCGCATGCGCTGCGGATCGTGCGGAGCATCGTCGACACGTTCGGCCGCGACATGGTCTCGACGAGCTCGACCACCGCAGGGGGCGGCTCGGCCACCGGGGGAGTCGGCGCGACGCCGGCCGTGCCCGAGGAGCCGTTGGAGGATCCCGAGGGCCTGTACGACGTCGTCCCGACCGACTCCCGCACGCCCTACGACGTTCGTGAGGTCATCCGCCGGGTGGTGGACGCGAGCCGGTTCCACGAGTTCAAGGCGTTGTACGGCGAGACCCTGGTGTGCGGGTTCGCCAGGATCTGGGGGCACGACGTCGGCATCGTCGCCAACAACGGCATCCTGTTCAGCGAGTCGTCGCTGAAGGGCGCGCACTTCATCGAGCTGTGCAACCAGCGCGGCATCCCGTTGGTGTTCCTGCAGAACATCACCGGCTTCATGGTCGGCCGGAAGTACGAGAACGGCGGCATCGCCCGCGACGGCGCCAAGCTCGTCACGGCGGTCGCCTGCTCCGTCGTACCCAAGTTCACGGTCGTGATCGGCGGCTCCTTCGGCGCCGGCAACTACGGCATGTGCGGACGTGCCTTCGACCCCAGGTTCCTGTGGATGTGGCCCAACGCGCGGATCTCCGTGATGGGCGGCGAGCAGGCGGCCTCCGTCCTCGCGACGGTGCGCCGCGACGGACTGGAGGCGCGCGGCGAGGACTGGTCGACGGACGACGAGGAAGCGTTCAAGGCCCCGATCCGCGAGCAGTACGAGCATCAGGGGTCGCCCTACTACTCCACCGCCCGGCTGTGGGACGACGGTGTCATCGACCCCGTCGACACTCGCCGCGTCCTCGGCATGGGCCTGGCCGCGGCCGCCCACGCCCCGGTCCCCGAGCCGTCCTACGGCGTCTTCAGGATGTGAAACCCACCCCACCGCGTTCTCCGCTCCCCCGCTGCGGTCCTCCGCGGACAACGCCGCGGGACCCCGGGCCCAAGTGAGAAGGTGCTTGCAAATGTTTGAGTCGGTTCTTGTCGCCAACCGCGGGGAGATCGCCCTGCGGGTCATCCGCACCTGCCGTCGGCTCGGCGTCCGCAGCGTTGCCGTGTTCACCGACCTCGACGCGTCCGCGCCGCACGTCCGGGAGGCCGACGACGCCGTCCGGGTGCCGTCGTACCTCGACGTCGACGCAGTCGTACAGGCCGCGCTCGACACCGGTGCCGAGGCGGTGCACCCCGGCTACGGCTTCCTGTCCGAACGTTCGCCGTTCGCGCGTGCGCTGGAGAAGGCCGGTGTCGTGCTGGTCGGACCGTCCGCCGACGTGATGGACGCGATGGGACGCAAGGACGCCGCACGCGAGATCGCGGTCGGCGCCGGCGTCCCGGTCGTCCCGCGCGGGGAGGACGCCGGATTCCCGATCCTGGTCAAGGCCGCCGCCGGCGGCGGCGGCAAGGGCATGCGCATCGTGCGCAGCGCCGGGGAGCACGACGAGGCGGTCGCCGCCGCCCGGCGCGAGGCACTGTCTGCGTTCGGCGACGACACGATCCTGGTCGAGAAGTACGTCGAGCGCGGGCGGCACATCGAGGTGCAGGTGCTCGCCGACACGCACGGCAGCGTCCTGCACCTCTTCGAGCGCGACTGCTCCACCCAGCGCCGGCACCAGAAGGTGCTGGAGGAGGCGCCCGCGCCGACCATCGACGCCGGCCAGCGCGAGGCGATCACCTCTGCCGCCGTGGCGCTCGCGCGCCAGGTCGGTTACACCAACGCCGGCACCGTCGAGTTCCTGCTCGACGAGTCGTCCGGCGAGTTCTACTTCCTCGAGATGAACACCCGGCTCCAGGTCGAGCACCCGGTGACCGAGCTGGTGGCGCTGGTCGCCGGACGCAGCCTCGACCTGGTCGAGCACCAGCTGCGGGTGGCTGCCGGCGAGCCGCTCTCGTTCACCCAGGACGACGTCGTGCTGACCGGACACGCCATCGAGGCCCGCATCTACGCGGAGGACTCCTTCGGCGGCTTCCTCCCGCAGGCCGGCCGCGCCGAGATCGTGCGGTGGTCTCCGCACGCGCGCAACGACCACGCGCTCGAGGACGGCCAGGTCATCTCGACGTCCTACGACCCGATGCTCGGCAAGGTCATCGTGCACGGCGAGACCCGCGAGGCGGCGCGGCAGGCGCTGGTGCGTGCGCTCGACGAGACCGCGGTGCTCGGGCTCACCACCAACACCGGGTTCCTGCGAGCTCTGGTCGCGAGCGACGAGTTCCGGGACGCGACGATCCACACCGCCTGGCTCGACCATGAGGGCGCCGGGAGGATCGAGGCACCGACCGACGACGTGCCGCGGACGCTCGCGGCGTGGGTCGACGGCGCGGTGCTGACTGGTGGCGACCCGCACCCGTTCCAGCTCGACGGCTGGCGCCATGGCGGCACGCCGGCCCCCGTGGTCGTGGATCTCGACCGCGCCGTCACGGTCGTGCGCGACGGTGCCGGCCGCGGCACGGTCGACGGGGTACCCGTGGCGCAGGTGTCGGCGGCGTACCACAAGGTCGTCGCGTTCGTGGACGGCCGGCGCGAGGAGGCCGTGGTCAACAGCGGCGCCCACGGCGTCGAGGTGGTGCACCGCGGCCAGCGCTTCGTGTTCACCCGCCCCGACCCGTTCGCCGACCCGGCGGCCGCCGCCGGCGACGGCACGCTGCTCGCCCCGATGCCCGGCACCGTGCTCGATGTGCGCGTGGCCGAGGGCCAGCAGGTCGCCGAGGGTGACGTGCTCGGCGTGATGGAGGCGATGAAGATGGAGCTGTCACTCAAGGCGCCGGTGGCCGGCACGGTCACGGTGGTGGGCGCCGCGGCGGGCGACCAGGTCGCGCTCGGCGCCACCCTCTTCGTGGTCACCGCCGACTTGTCAGAGCCTGAGACGGCTCCGACCGGCTCACCCTCTGACAACTCGGCGGCGGGAGGCCCACATGCGTAGTCCGCAGCCGGTGCGGGACCCGGGACTTCCAGAGCGGGTCACGATCTACGAGGTCGGTCCGCGCGACGGGCTGCAGAACGAGCAGACCGTCGTCCCGGTGCAGACCAAGGCGGAGTTCGTGAAGCGGCTGCTCGACGCCGGGCTGCCGATCGTCGAGGCGACCAGCTTCGTGCACCCCAAGTGGGTGCCCCAGCTCGCCGACGCGGCCGAGCTGATGGACCTGCTGCAGGGTGTCGACGGCGTCGACCACCGGAACCTGCCCGTGCTGGTGCCCAACGAGCGCGGCCTCGACCGGGCGCTGGAGAAGGGCTCGCGGCACATCGCGATCTTCGGCAGCGCCACCGAGACGTTCGCGCGGCGCAACCTCAACCGCAGCCTCGACGAGCAGTTCGCGATGTTCGAGCCGACCGTGGTCCGCGCCCGGGA
>NZ_DASSCL010000089.1:0-5156 GCF_035697785.1 Nocardioides sp. | reverse complement strand
CACCGGGGGCCGGATCGTGGCGACGCTGGCGAAGTTGCTCGCCGAGAAGGGCTCCGGCCGCGGCGTGATCTCCATCTGCGCCGCCGGCGGCCAGGGCGTCACGGCGATCCTCGAGCGCTGACCCACCGATATCGGTAGTCCGGGAGTGACCTGGGGGTCACTCTGCGACAACCGATATCGGTAGAGCGGCTCAGCCGCGGGGGGCACCGATGGCCATCGCGACGCTGCTCGCGACCAGGTGCTCCTTGACCTGTCGTCGGGAGAGCGTGGCCACGGTGGGGATCCCGGGGGCCGCCTCCTTGACCAGCATCCCCACGCGGGCCAGCTGCATCCCGCCGAGGCCGGCGGCGTAGAGCGTGTTGGCGAGCAGGTGTACGTCGTCGGTGTGGAAGGTGCCCGCGTCGACGCCGGCCTCGATCACCGCCGCGACCCGGGCCAGGCAGGTGCTGATGCCCCGGCCGAGCCGGAACATCGCACCCTCGCTGATCTCCTCCAACAGCTCCGGGCCGGGCCGGCGCATCAGGGTGAGCGCACAGTCGACGAACGCGGGGTACTCCAGACCGAAGTCGATGAACGCCTCGGTGATGCCGCGCAGCCGCTGCACCGGGTCGGCGTCGGGGCTGTCGGCGGCCGCGAGGCGCTGGTCGAGCTCCTCGAGGTAGCCGACGAGGGTGAGCGCGAAGAGCTCCTCCTTGCCGGAGAAGTGCCGGTAGATGATGGCCCGGTTGATGCCGACGGCGCGGGCGATGTCCTCGATCTGGGCGTCCCGGACGCCGCGCGCGTCGAAGAGGGTGCGGGTGGCGGCCAGGATCTCCTTCTCGCGACGTCGGCGCCGGGTGGCGGCGGCGGAGCGCCTGCCGTCCTGCGGGGCCTCGTCGACCCCCTCGGGTGCGGGGGAGGCGCTGGTCATGGCGTCATCGTAGCCAGCGCGTGACGCCCGGTGTCACGCGTCGTACACCTGGCCGAGCGTCCGAACTGTGTCGATCGTGTCGGCCTCCTCGGCCGTCTTGTCGTCGCGGTAGCGCAGCACCCGGGCGAACCGCAGAGCCAGGCCGCCGGGGTAGCGGGTGGAGCGCTGCAGCCCGTCGAACGCGATCTCCACAACCTGCTCGGGACGCACGTGCACGACGTGCGACGACCGAGACCTCTCCAGCTCCAGGAAACGCTCGGTCTGCCAGGCGAGCATCTCGTCCGTCATCCCCTTGAACGTCTTTCCGAGCATGATGAAGCGCGCCCCGTCCTCGTCCGCGTCAGGGTCGCGGGCACCCAGATGGATGTTGGAGAGCCAGCCCTGCCGACGCCCGCTGCCCCACTCGACGGCGAGCACGACCAGGTCGAGCGTGTGCCGGGGCTTGACCTTGACCCAGGAGGCACCGCGCCGGCCGGCGGCGTAGGGCGCGTCGAGCGACTTGACCACCACCCCCTCGTGGCCGGCGGCCACGACCTCGGCGAAGACGCGGCGGGCGTCCTCGGGATCCCGGGTGAGCACCCGGGGCACGACGGCGTCCGCCGGGACGATCTCGGCCAGCCGCGCCAGCCGCTCGCGGGCCGGCACGTCCACCAGGTCCTCGCCGTCGACGAGCAGCAGGTCGAAGAAGTACGACGTCAGCGGTACCGCGGCCCGCAGGGCCTGCACGTCCACCCGGCTGGCCGTGCGTGCCCCGGTGTCCTGGAACGGTCGGGCCCGGCCGTTGTCGTCGATCGCGATCGCCTCGCCGTCGAGCACCAGCCGGTCGGCGGGCAGCGCGCCGACCAGGTCGACGACCTCGGGCACGCGGTCGGTGATCTCCTCCAGGCTGCGGGTCCACACCCGCACCAGATCACCGTCCTTGTGCACCTGCACCCGGATGCCGTCGAGCTTGCAGTCGACCGCCACCTCTACCGCCTCGCCGCCGTCGAGGAACCCGGCGAGCGCCGCGTCGAGGTCGGGCGCACTGGAGGCCAGCATCGGCCGGACCGGCCGGCCCACCTCGAGACGGAACCCGGCCAGCGCGGGCGCACCCTCCGTCAGCGCGGCGACCGCGACCGGGGCGGTGGCGCCCGCGAACATGGCCGCCCGGCGTACCGCGTCGGCGGGCACCCCGGCCGCGGCGGCGACCGCGTCGAGGACGAGCGCGTCGAGCGCGCCCTGACGGAGCTCGCCGGTGACCAGGCCGCGGAGGTAGGCCTGCTCGTCGGGGGTGGCCCGGCCGAACAGGTCGGTGACGGCCCGCTCCCGGGCCGCCTTGGAGCCCGTCCCGGCGATGCCCGCCAGCTCGGCGAAGGCCGCGTCCACCTCCACCGCGGTCAGCGACGGCGTGTCGGCGGCCGCGGGGAGCTGCTGCAGCCCGCGCCAGCCGAGCCCGGTGCGCCGCTGCCGGAGCGACCCACCGAGGTAGTGCACCGCGATCGCGACCACCTCGTCACCCTCGTCGCGAGCACGGCCCAGGACGTCGGCCAGCGCCGCCACCTTGGCCTTGCGGGACCGGGTCGCGCGGACGGCCGCGTGGGCGGCGACGAGATCGGCGAGCAGCATGCCGCCCATTCTTGCCGGGCCTCGACGGGCTCGACCACCGGACCACGACATACCCTGACGACGTGCCCAGCCCCGCCCGCACCCGCGAGTGGCGGCCCGACTGGCCCCTCCCGATGCGCCAGGTCGTGTCGATCCTGCGCCGCGGCGGCGGGGACCCGACGTTCCGCTACGACGACGAGGGCTCGCTCTGGCGCGGCATCCGTACGCCGGCGGGGCCGGCCACCCTGCGGCTCCGGCAGTCGGGTGACCTGACCGTGCACGCGTCGGCGTGGGGTGACGGGGCCGACTGGGTGCTCGACTCCGTGCCTGCGATGCTCGGCGCCGGCGACGACCCGTCCGGTTTCGTGGCGCACCACCCGGTCGTCGCCGAGATGCACCGGCGGCACGCGCACTGGCGGATCACCCGCACCGGCCTGGTGATGGAGGCGCTGGTCCCGGCGATCATCGAGCAGAAGGTGACGGGTCAGGAGGCCTTCGCCGGCTTCCGGATGCTCGTGCACCGGTTCGGGGAGCGGGCACCCGGCCCCGGCGCCGACCGCCCGCTCTGGGTGCAGCCGTCGCCCGCGGCGCTGCGGACGATCCCGTCGTGGGACTGGCTGCGGATGCACATCGACCCGGCCCGCTCGCGCGCGGTGGTGACCGCCGCCCGGGTCGCGGCCTCCCTCGAGCGCACCGTCGACCTGCCCGGTGACGAGGTCGACCGGCGGCTGCGCAGCCTCCCCGGAGTCGGTGTGTGGACGTCGGCGGAGGTCCGGTTCCGGGCACACGGCGACCCGGACGCGGTCAGCTTCGGCGACTACCACGTCGCCAAGAACGTCGGCTGGGCGATCACCGGCGAGGCGGTGGACGACGACGGGCTCGCGGAGCTCCTCGAGCCCTACCGGCCGCACCGCTACCGCGTGCAGCGGCTCGTCGAGCTCGCCCACGTGCACCGGCCGCGCCGCGGACCGAGGATGGCCCCACGCCGGCACCTGCCCACCTGACGGCCCGGGCAGCACCGCCGCCGATACCGTACGTCGCATGTCCGAGGGCCCCGGCTACCCGCGCACGACGAAGCTGCTGCACTGGCTGACGGTCGTCGCCCTGGTCGCGCAGGTCCTGGTCGGGTACCAGCTCGACGACGACGGCGACGACTCCGCGCGGGCGCGCATCGAGGCGCGGGAGGAGCGCCTGGAGGAGCGCGCCGACCGCGACGAGACACGCGAGGAGGAGCTCGAGGAGCGGGCGGACGCGCTGTCGGACCGGGACGACGACGCGAGCATCCCTCTGCTTCCCCTGCACATCGGGCTCGGGCTCACCGTCCTCGCCCTCGCGCTGGTCCGGCTGGTCCGGCGGAAGGTGGTGCCGCTGCCGCCGTGGGCGGAGCAGCTGTCCGGTGCCGAGCGGGCCTGGGCACACCGCACCGAGCAGGCGCTCTACGTCGCGCTGGTGGCGATGCCGCTGTCCGGACTCGGCCTGCTGCTCGTCAGCGACGACCTGCTCCCGCTGCACATCGCCAGCCACGTGCTGCTCTACGTCTCGCTGGCCGCGCACCTGGCGCTGGTGCTCCGGCACCAGCTGGTCCTGCGCGACGGCCTGCTGCGGCGGATGCTCTGATCAGAGGAGAGCGCGGAACGGCCGCAGCACCGCCTCGGTGAACCGCTTGTGCACCCCGCGGGCCTGCCACTCGGCGCTGGTGAGCTCCTCGGTGTTGGTGAGGTCGCACTCGAAGATGCGCTCCATCTCGGCGGCCAGGCCGGGGTCGATGACCTCCACGTTGACCTCGTAGTTGCCGGTCATCGACAGCCGGTCGATGTTCGCCGTACCGATCGTCGACCAGCGCCCGTCGACGGTCGCGGTCTTGGCGTGCACCATCGCGCCCTGGTAGCGGAAGATCCGCACCCCGGCGGCGAGCAGCTCCCCGTAGAACCCGCGCGAGAGCCAGTCGGCCACCACGTGGTTGGAGGTGCGCGGCAGGAGAAGCCGGACGTCCACACCGCGCCCGGCGGCGTCGCACAGGGCCGCGGCGAAGTCGTCGTCGGGGATGAAGTACGCGTGCGTCATCCAGATGCGTGTGGACGCCCGGTTGATCGCCTCCAGGTACATGCCGCGGATCGGGAACATCCACAGCCGGGGCACGTTGCGGTGCACGCGGATCCGCGGCTCCCAGTCGGGCGTCGCCTCCAGCAGCAGCGGGCGGGTGCCGTGGTGCGGGCGGCGGTGCAGGTTCCAGAAGTCCGCGAAGGCCCGGCCGAGGTCCCAGACGCCCGGTCCGGTGACGCGGACGTGGGTGTCGCGCCACTCCGTGGCGTACGCCGTACCGATGTTGTAGCCGCCGACGAACGCGACCTCGTCGTCGACGACCATGATCTTGCGGTGGTCGCGGCCGTAGCGGCGCAGGTCGAAGAACCGCCAGCCGGCGCTGTAGACGGGGTAGCCGAGCACCTGCATGCGCGGCCCGAACCGCTTGAACCGCGGCGGCACCACGGCGTTGGCGAAGCTGTCGTAGATCGCGTAGACCTCGACGCCGCGCCCGGCCGCCTCCTGCAGGGCGTCCTTGAACTGCTGGCCGACCTCGTCGCCCTTCCAGATGTAGGTCTCGAAGAGGATCCGCTTCTGCGCCGACGCGATCGCGTCGAGCATGGCGTCGTACAGGTCCTGG
>NZ_DASSCL010000088.1:0-4053 GCF_035697785.1 Nocardioides sp. | reverse complement strand
GGCCGAGTCGGCGAGCTGGCTGCCGGTCGTGACCCCGCTGCTGGTGAGCCTGGTGCTGCTGCTGCCGTGGACCTTCGCGACCTGGCAGCACCAGGGGCCGCAGAGCTGGCTGTTCGAGGCCGGGCTCCCGGCACCCGAACTGACCGCGCCGCTCTCGTCGTTCGACGTGCTGTTCGCGCGACCCGGTGGCTCGGCCCCGTGGTGGCTCAGCGCCGGCCTGGTGCTGGCCGCGGTGGTCGCCCTGGCCAGACCGGACACCCGACGCCAGGTGCTGCGCTGCTGGTGGGTGCTCGTGGTCGCGTTGCTGGTCATCCTCCCGCTGGCGGTCACCAACCACCACCTGGACAGCTCGGTCACCCCGCAGCCGCTCTGGCTGGGTTTCCCGATCGTGGTCGCGCACGCAGGCGCCATCTGCGCCGCGGCGCTGGCCGGCACCGGGATCAGGGACCGCTTGTCCCGCGCGGACTTCGGCTGGCAGCAGCCGGTGGGGGCGGTCGTGGTGATCCTCGCGCTGGTCGGTCCCGTGCTCGGTCTCGCCTGGTGGGGCATCGCCGGCTCGGACGGAGCCCTGCAACGACGGGCGGCGACGTCCGTCCCGGCGTACATGTCCGACGCCGCGGTCAGCGACCCCGCCAGCGGCGTCCTCGAGATCCGGGGAAGTGCCCGGGAGGGCTTCTCCTACGTCCTGCTGCGCGGGCCGGGGCTGCGCACGGGCGACGACACGGTGCTGCCGACGGCGCAGGAGCAACAGCCGCTGACCGATCTCGTCGCCCGGCTGGTGTCCGCCCCGGAGCCCGAGGACGTCGAGGCTCTCGGTGACTTCGGCATCGGCTTCGTATACGCCCCACCGCCCGCGGACATCACGCTGTCCGGCAACCTCGACAGCCTGAGCGGCGTCACGATCGGCAGCGCGGTCAGGCCGGGCTCCCGCGCCTGGCAGGTGGACGCCGATCTGACCTCCGCGCCCCCGGTGCCCACGTCCGCGTCGCGCCCGTGGCTGCTCGCCGTCCAAGGCCTTGCCCTGCTGGTGGTCGCCGTGCTGGCCGCCCCGACCCGGAAGGTGCGCCGATGAGTGCGAGCACCGGTGGCGGCCGCCGGGTCGCCGCACGCCCGCCCAAGCAACGTGCGCGCCCCGATCGCAGCGCCGTGACCGCGCTGGTCCTGCTTGCGGTGGCGGGCCTCGCACTGGCCCTGACCAAGGGTGAACCGGCCGCTGACGCGCAGGCCGGCACCGACGGTGCCCTCGTCGACCGGACCCAGCTGTCGTGCCCGTCGACGTCACTGCCGGACATGAGCGGTGCCGGCGTCCGTGCGCGGGCGGTCGCCGGGCTGTTGGCGAACGACGACGAGGGTGAGCCGCTCGGCGACTCGGGCGCTGTCGGTGCGGCGCTCGTCGGCGAGGAACCCGAGGACATCAACCTACGTCGCGGGACCGTGTCGCCCCTGCCGTCGGGCGCCCAGGGCCCCTACGTGGACGCCGAGGGGGAAATGGCCGCGGGGTTGTTCGGGTCCCGCACCGACGAGTCGGGCAGTGCCAGCGCGGTGGGGGCCTGCGCGGCACCCCGGAGCTCGTGGTGGTTCACCGGGCTGGGGGCCGACCTCGACCACAGCTCGCAGCTGGTGCTCACCAACCTGGACCCCGGGCCCGCCGTCGTCGACCTCCGGGTGTTCGGGCCCGAGGGTGAGATCGACACCATCGGCACGCGTGGCGTGACCGTCGCGCCGGGGGAGGCCACCACCTTCTCCCTGGCCGACGTGGCGCCGCAGACCGCCGAGGTGATGGTCAACGTGCAGGCTTCCCGTGGGCGGGTGGCAGTGGCGGCGTCGGACCGCTACGCCGTCCGGCCCGCGGCTCCGGTCGGGTTCGCGTGGGTCGGTGACGCCGCCCGGCCCAGCCGAATCGTCCGTCTGGCCGGTGTGCCGGCCGCGCAGTCCACCAAGACCCTGGTGGTCGGCAACCCCTCCGACTCGGAGGCCCTGGTCGAGGTCGAGGTGGCCGGCGCCGACGGCTCCTTCGTGCCCACCGAGCTCGAGGAGGTCAGCGTCTCGCCCGGCACGGTCGAGATCGTCGACCTCACCGATGTGCTGCCGCGGAGGGAGGCGGTGGCGGTCCGGGTGCGGGCACAGGTGCCGGTGACGGCGTCCCTGCGGGCCGCCACACGACCGGACACCACCTACGCGGACACGGTGACGCCACTGGTCGGGCAGGCCACCGCACCGGTCCCGAGCCGAGGCCGGACCACCGTCCAGCTGACCGCCGGCGCCACCGAGGCCGTGGCCCGCGTCGAAGGGTTCCGAGAGGACGGCCGCTCCACCGGTGCCGACGAGGTCGACCTCGCGGCGACGGCCACCTCCACGTGGCGGCCCGCTCGCGGCTCGGCGTACGTCGTCGTCACACCCGTCGACGGTTCGGTGTTCGGGGCGGCGGTGTACGACGAAGCGGCCGGACTCGCCAGCCTGCCGCTCCGGACCGTGCCGATCCGGGTCCGGCTGCCCGGTGTCGTCCCAGGCCCCTGACCTGACAGACGGCCCGCCGCACGTGCCAGGATGGCCCGGACCTGAGGAGGCGGCTTGGCCGAGTTCCCGCAGCTGTTGCACACCGCCATCGACACCACGGACGCGCGTGCGCTGGCCGAGTTCTACCGCGAGCTGCTGGGGCTCCGGTACCGCCCTGGTGACGAACCTCCGGCCGAAGGCGAGACGGACGACGCCGACTGGCTCGTGCTCGTGGACTCCGCCGGGAATCGCAAGCTGGCCTTCCAGCAGGTCGAGCGTCTCGAACCCACCACCTGGCCGGCGCACGACCTACCCATGCAGATGCACCTCGACTTCACCGTGGCCAGCATCGAGGAGCTGGAGCGGCACAAGGCGCGAGCAGAGCGTCTCGGGGCACGGCTCCTGCTGGACCGCACGGACGACGTGGACGAGCCGTTGTACGTCCTGGCCGACCTGTCGGGTCATCCTTTCTGCATCTTCGTGGCCTGACCGGCCCCTCCCGAAGGTGCTACCACCTCCGCTCTAGGACCTAGGTTCACTGGGAACTCGTACCCGCTCGCGTCCACGCTGTGACACAGATGCAGTAGCGGATCGCCCCGAGCAGACCCTCGATCCAGAGGTGGCAGATCGGGCCCGACGAGGAGGTGCACCATGTGGGACACAGCGACGACGAAGCCGACGGTGGCGCATCTTCCTCACGACATGTCGTGCACGCGCTGCGGACACGCTGCGCACACGTACCTGCCGTGCTCCGACACCTGCGCTTGCGTCCCCATGCCTCCGCCGGGTGTCCGGGCAGCCGACGACGACTGGGCCTCCGCTGCCTGAGCAGCGCGGCCAGGTTTTGGCACCCCGCAGGATCTGACACCGAGGCGATGCTCATCACTCGCGTGACCTGGGTTCGCGGATCCAGTCGTGGGGTGGGTGCTCCCCACCGCGTCGTCGGGGTGGTGGTCGGAACTCGGGTCTGTGGTCGATGGGGTTGAGTCGGGCCTGCCAGGGGGTGGCGTGGATGAGGGTGTGGTGGGCGCGGCAGAGCAGCACCAGGTTGTCCAGGCTGGTGGGGCCGCCGTCGGCCCAATGCTGGAGGTGGTGGGCGTCGCAGGCCAACGGCATCCGGCGGCAGCCGGGGAACCGGCAGTGACCGTCTCTGAGCACCAGCGCCTTCCAGATCGCGGTGGTGACCAGGCGTTGGCTGCGGCCGACGTCGAGCACCTCACCGACCGACCCGAGGACGGCGGGGATGATCTCGGCGTCGCAGGCCAGCCGCCGCACCGTGGCCGCGGACAGGACGTCGCCGGTGTCCAGGGTCGCGGCACCGAGCCCGTCCCGGAGCTGCTCGAGCGTCACGCTCACGGTGAGGCGGGGTTTGGCGCCGTGGTCCTCGGGCAGCAACCCGTCCGCTTCCTGGGCCCGCTGGCAGGTTTCCACCAGCGCGTCCCAACACCGGGCCCCATGATCGCGGGTGTCCCGACCGGTCTGGCCGCAGTCCGGGTCGGTGCCCGGCAGCGGCGCCGCCAGGGCGTGCAGGGCGGTCTTGATCACCGCGGCGTCCTC
>NZ_DASSCL010000087.1:0-2660 GCF_035697785.1 Nocardioides sp. | reverse complement strand
GAACCGCGAGCCTTCCTTCGCGCGCGCGCGGGGGAAGGTAAAACGGCCGTCGTCGTCGGTCTGGACCGTCGCCAGCCGGGACCACGACCCCCCGTCCTGCCGCTCGAGGAAGACCGGTCGCTCGAAGTCGGAGGACGCCACGCCGGAGACCTTGAACCGCTCACCGGGCATCACTCCACCCGGCGGTACGTCGACCCGGGCCGAGACCCGGGCCGGGTCGGCCGTCGTGAGACCGTCGCCGATGGAGTACACGCCCGCGGCGGCGAGGATGACCACCACGGCGATGCCGAGGCCGCGCAGCCAGGCCGGCGCCTGACGCTCCGGAGGCTGCCGGTGGCGCGCCCGGCGCCCCCAACGCTCTGCGGGCGAGGGAGTCGGGGGGCGTTCGGTGGTCTCGGTCATGGAGTGCCCCATGGTACCGAGGCGCCGGTCACCCTCGAACCGCGCGAGGGCTCGCCGGGCGGGTCAGCGGGTGCCGCGTGTGATGAGGCTCATCGCCTCCTGGCGGGTGGCGGCGTTGTGCATGCTGCCCCGGATCGCAGACGTGAGCGTCTTCGCGCCCGGCTTCTTCACCCCGCGCATGGTCATGCACAGGTGCTCGGCCTCGATGACGACCAGGGCGCCTCGGGCCTCGAGGATGCTCATCAGGGCGTCCGCGATCTGGGTGGTGAGCCGCTCCTGGACCTGCGGCCGCTTCGCGTAGACGTCCACGAGCCGAGCCAGCTTGGACAGGCCGGTGATGCGTCCGTTCTCGTTGGGGATGTAGCCGATGTGGGCGACGCCCGTGAACGGGACGAGATGGTGCTCGCACATCGACCAGAGCTCGATGTCGCGCACCAGGATCATCTCGTCGTGCCCGGCGTCGAAGGTGGTGGTGAGCACCTCCTCCGCCGTACGACGCATGCCGGACAGCAGCTCGGCGTAGGCCCGCGCAACCCGGGCCGGGGTGTCGTGCAGCCCCTCACGGTCGGGGTCCTCCCCGATGGCGATCAGCAGCTCGCGGATCGCCGCCTGGGCCCGCTCGTGGTCGAAGTCAGGAATGTCGCGGCGCTCCTCCTGCGAGATCCGCTCAATCGACATCGGCCGCAACGCCCGGGTCGCCGTGCACGTCTCCGCCGCTGCCCGGCGGGGTCAGGATCACGCCGCCCTCGCTGCCGTTCGCCGCGGCCCGCTCCCTGACCGCCGCGGGTACGTCGACCGGGGGGATCGCGGACGGCGACCGCGTCGGTGAGCCGGTCCACGCGGGGCGGACCGGTCGACGCCGCAGCGGCTCGAAGATCTCGGCGACCTCCCCCTTGTCGAGCGTCTCCCGCTCGAGGAGCTCGATGACCAGGCGGTCCAGGACGTCGCGGTTCTCCTCGAGGATGTCGAAGGCCTCCTGGTGCGCGGAGCTGAGCAGGCGCTTGGTCTCCTCGTCGACGATCGCGGCGACGTCCTCGGAGTAGTTGCGGGTGTGGCCCAGGTCGCGGCCCAGGAACGGCTCGGAGTTGTCGTCGCCGAGCTTGATCGCCCCGAGCTTCTCGGTCATGCCGTACTGGGTGACCATCGCGCGGGCCAGCGCGGTGGCCTTGTCGATGTCGTTGCCGGCACCCGTGGTCGGGTCGTGGAACACCATCTCCTCGGCGGCGCGACCGCCCAGCATGTAGGCCAGCTTGTCGAGCATCTCCGAGCGCGTCTGGGAGTACTTGTCCTCGTCGGGCAGCACCATCGTGTAACCGAGGGCACGGCCGCGGGGCAGGATCGTCACCTTGTGCACCGGGTCGGTGCCCGGGAGCGCGGCGGCGACGAGCGCGTGGCCGCCCTCGTGGTAGGCCGTGATGAGCTTCTCCTTCTCGCTCATCAGGCGGGTGCGCTTCTGCGGGCCGGCGATGACCCGGTCGATCGCCTCGTCGAGCGCCTCGTCGTCGATCATTTTGCGGTCCTGCCGCGCGGTGAGCAGCGCGGCCTCGTTGAGCACGTTGGCCAGGTCGGCTCCGGTGAAGCCCGGCGTACGACGCGCGACGGACAGCAGGTCGACGTCCTGGGCCATCGGCTTGCCGCGGGAGTGCACCTCGAGGATCTTGTGCCGGCCGGCGAGGTCGGGCGCCTCGACGCCGATCTGCCGGTCGAAGCGGCCCGGCCGCAGCAGGGCGGGGTCGAGGATGTCCGGCCGGTTGGTCGCCGCGATCAGGATGACCCCGCCGCGGACGTCGAAGCCGTCCATCTCGACGAGCAGCTGGTTGAGCGTCTGCTCGCGCTCGTCGTGCCCGCCACCCATGCCGGCGCCGCGGTGTCGGCCGACGGCGTCGATCTCGTCGATGAACACGATCGCCGGGGCGTTCTCCTTGGCCTGCTCGAACAGGTCGCGGACCCGAGAGGCGCCGACCCCGACGAACATCTCGACGAAGTCGGAGCCGGAGATCGAGTAGAACGGCACGCCGGCCTCACCCGCGACCGCGCGGGCGAGCAGCGTCTTGCCGGTGCCGGGCGGACCGTAGAGCAGCACACCCTTGGGGATCTTGGCGCCCACGGCCTGGAACTTGGCGGGCTCCTGGAGGAACTCCTTGATCTCGCCGAGCTCCTCGATCGCCTCCTGGCAGCCGGCCACGTCGGCGAACGTGGTCTTGGGCATGTCCTTGCTGATCAGCTTGGCCTTGGACTTGGCGAACTGCATGACGCGG
>NZ_DASSCL010000086.1:0-27411 GCF_035697785.1 Nocardioides sp. | reverse complement strand
CTGTCAGCCCGACCGAGAAAACCGCAGGTGCGAAGGCCCCCGCTCGCGCGAGCGGGGGTCTTCGCGACTCCCCATCGCAGGTCAGGTGCGGCGTTTGTCGCGGCGGCTCCGGCGAGCCGCGGGCAGCACCTGGGTCTCCGCGTCCGGGTCGGGCTCAGCTGCCTCCGGCGGGCGTACGCCGGACGGCCCGACGCCGTACCGCGCAGCACGTGGGCGACTCGTCCGCAGCATCTGCACCTGGCGGCGGATCCGCTCGTCGAGGTCCAGCTCGCGCAGCAGGCGCTTGACCGTCGAGAGGATCGACGCGAAGAGCTCGATCCCTTGTGGTGCGCTGGTCGTCATGAGCAGGTCGTCGAGCCGTGCCCGGGCCTCGTGCAGGCCGTCGAGCGACTCCCGGACGACCAGCACGTCGCCGGCGCTCATCCGGCGAGTGACATCCGCCTCGTCGCGCACCAGCTGTCCGAACGCGTCGACACCACCTGCCATCTCGCGCAGCGTCTGCGCCAGTCCGAGGTAGACGTCCGTGGCGCTGTCGCCCAGCCATGACGGGTCGTCGGTCGCGTCGACCACCGCGCGCAGCATCCCCCGGATCGCCACCGCGGCGTGCTCGAGCGCCTCGAGCCCTTGGCGCAGGCCCGGTCCCACGTCCGGCGTACCGACGGCGCGCACGTTGAACCGGCGGCCCTGCTCCGCGTGCAGGACGGCGGCGCCCACCCGTGGGATGGCGTGTGTGATCCGCCGGGCCTCCCCCAGCCAGTCGCGCGCCGCCGGCGCGACCTCCCGACCCTCGGTTGCCAGCTCGGTGAGCTCGTCAGCCGCGCTGGTGAGCAAGTCGCTGATCGTGTCGGCCAGGTCGTCGATGGCCATGCCCGCGTCGGCGCTGGCGACCTTGGGCGGGAACAGCAGGTTCGCCGCGATCCCGACGGCCGCTCCCACCAGGGTTTCCGCGATGCGCTGCCAGGCCGCGGCGGGGGCGCCGAGGGCGCCGACGCCCAGCACGAGCATGGCGCTGATCGCGACCTCGATGAGGTTCGACTGGAGTCGCAGGGCCTGGCCGATCGTGATCGCGATCAGGATCAGCAGACCGAGGCTCCACCACTCGAGGGGCGCGACCGCGGAGAACCCGATCGCCAGCAGCACTCCGGAGACGACGGCGACCACCCGGTCGAGGCCGCTGGCGAGCAGCGAGACGGGCGTGACCTGGACCACGAGCATCGCGGTCAGTGGGGCGAGCAGCGGCTCCGTACCGGGAAAGAACAGGGTGCCCACGACGTAGCTCGCGGTCGCGGCAATCGTGATCCGCATCGACCACAGCACCGCCGCGCGGCCGTCCTCCCGCACCCGGGTGACCGCACGGCTGAGGGTGCGTCGCCAGCGTTCGAGCACGCTTCATAGTGCCCGAGTCCCCGAGGACCACTCGGCCGGGCGCCAATTTGTCCGCGCTTGCGAGGTTGGCGAGGGCTGTCCCGGCCCGGATGAGTCATGGACGCGCTCTGGGGCGCGACCTAGCGTCGAAACAGGCCGGGGTCCCGCGTCCAACCGTCCGGCTCCACGTCTCCGGCCCGCCGCCACGCCCGAGGAGACGCTCATGAGAACCGCGATCGCAGATGTCATCAGCAAGGGCAGGTTCACCCCCGCCGCGTCGTACCAGTGGTTCGGATACGCGTGCGCAGGGCTGCTCGTCGCGAGCGGCCTCTTCCACCTCGGCGTCTACGCCGTCGACGGCGGACCGTGGCAGGGGCCGGTGTCGTGGCGCAAGCCGGTCGTGTTCGGGCTCTCCTTCGGGATCACGCTGGCGACGATCACCTGGATCACGACGTTCCTGCGTCCGGGTCGCGTGGTCGGCTGGTTGCTGGTGGGGCTGTACTCGCTGGCCTCGCTCGCCGAGGTGTTCCTGATCTCGATGCAGGCGTGGCGAGGCGTTCCCTCCCACTTCAACGAGGCAACGGTCTTCGACGAGTCGGTCTTCTCGATGATGGGCCTGCTGGTCAGCGTCATCGCGGTGCTCACCGTCGTGGTCGCCGTCTGGTCGTGGGTCCGCATCGAGGCGCCTCCCAGCCTCGCCCTGGCCATCCGGCTCGGGCTGTTGCTGATGCTGGTCAGCAACGGCGTCGGCGCCCAGATGATCGCCGAAGGCGGTAACACCTTCGGCGCGGCCGGTGCGCTCAAGGTGCCGCACGCCGTGACCCTGCACGCGCTGCAGGTGCTTCCGGCCCTGGCCCTCGTGCTGCTGGCCGGCCGGTCGACGGAGATGCGCAGGGTGCGCGTCGTCGAGCTCGGCGCCGCCGGCTACGTCGTACTGATCGGCTCGACCATGGTGCAGACGTACGCCGGGCGCGGACCACTCGACCTCGACGTGGCCTCCGCGGCGTTCGCCCTCATCGGACTGGCGCTGCTGGCGACCGCCGCGGTGATCGCGCTCCGTGGGCTCGGCGTCCAGGAGACCGTGGTCGGCCAACGGATCAGACCGCGCACGCCCTGACGACCGACGTACGACCAGGCCGGACAGCGACGGACCCCGCCACCCGAGGGTGACGGGGCCCGCGCTGCGGTGGCCTACCTGGTGACCCGGAACGTGCGGGTCGGGCTGGTGTCACGGAGGAGGGTGGCGTCACCGCGCCACACCGCCGTCGCGGACCACTTGCCGACCTGGTGGGGTGCCCGCAGGGTCACCTTCCACGCGCCGTTGCGGTTCACGGTGGCCCGCACCTTGTCGGTGCGGTTGCCGGGACCGTCCAGCTTCACGATGACCTTCGCACCCTGCATCGCCGGGCCGAACTTTCCGCGCAGGGTCACCTTGTGGCCGCGCTCCACCGTCCGGGCCGGACGGGAGAGCTTGACGACGGCCTTCACCTTGACGGTCTCGACGGCGCTGACCGCCGCCGGGTGCGCCGCGTCGCCGTTGAAGACCACGCGGTACTCCGTGGAGGCCGCCGGCTCGATCCGGAAGGCGTAGCTGCCGTCCGCCGCCGTCCTCGCCGTAGCCACGTCGACCCAGCCAGGCGCCGCGAGCCGAGCGCTGCCCTGCACCGCACGAGCCTGGAGCACGACCGGAGCATCTGCCAGCGCCTGCCCGTTCGGGGCGAGCACTCCCTGCAGGGTGGTGGTGCCACCGGCGTTGACCGGTCCTGCGGCACCCCGCTGAAGCGTGACCCCGTTGGTCAGGCCCGCACCCCCGGTGGGCGGTGGCGTTGTCGTACCGCCGCCACCAGTGCCTCCGCCACCGGTGCCGCCACCGGTGCCGCCGCCACCGGGCGGCTGCGGAGCGGTGATCGTGAAGGTCCACGACACCGGGTTGCTGGCGTTGCCGGCCAGGTCGACCGCCACCGCGCGCAGCGTCAGGCTGCTGGAGATCCGGATCGACCCACCGTTGGCCAGGACCGATGCGGTCGCGCCCCTCGGGTCGGAGCCGTCCGTGGTGAACCGGATGGACGCCGTCGGGTCCGGGGAGCTCAGCGTGACGTCCTGGGCCGCGGTGAAGCTGCCGCCCTGGGACGAGCTGTTCAAGGTCGGCGCCGTGGTGTCGACCGTGTAGGTCTCCGCCTCCGGCAACGACGTACCGCCGGGACCAACGCCGATGTAGGTCAGCGTGGTGGTCCCCTCCGGGATGCTGATCGGACCGTTGTAGACCTGGCCGGTCGTGGCGGTCGGGGTGGACCCGTTCAGCGTGTACCGGATCTGCGTGGTGTTGGTGCCCGTGAGGGTCACCTGCAGGGCCTGGTTGAACGTGCCCGTCTGGAAGTTCGCCATCACGCCGGGACCACCGGCGAGCTTGCCCTGCACGGCGAACTGGTTGGTGGAACCGATCCGGACCGGCGAGATGGGTGCCCCGTTGCCGTTCGTGATCTGGTCGACCGTGAACTCGTTGGTGCCGTGCGGACTTCCGGTGACCGCGTGCGGCGTGTTCGGGTCACCGACGTAGCCGGCCGGAGCGCCGGTGTCCCAGCGCAGGAACGGACCGACGGGCTGGGTGAGCAGCGCCTGGAAGTCACCGCAGGGCCCGCCCAGGCAGCCGTTGTCATCGGTGTAGAACAGCCGGCCACGGTCGTCCGCGCTCGTCTCGACCACGCCGTACGGGTGCACGATCCGGTACGTCGCGAACGGGACCGCATCGCGGAGCCGCACCCGGATCCGGCCGAACGCGACCTGGTGGTCGTCCTGCACCGTGGGAGTGTCGAACGCCGCCTCCATCGCCAGGACCAACCGAGCGTCGATGGCATTCGTGCCGGTGAACTCGGCCTCGCCGGACCACCAGAACGACTCGTCCGGGAAGTTGTCCGGGAACGAGATCCCGCGACTCGGGTCGGGCAGCTCGCCGACCACCGGGCACAGCGGGTCGTCCAGGCACAGCTCCAGGTTCACTGGGTCCACTCGTGGTTCGCCGGCTGTCGGGTTGGGCAGACCGATGTCCTCGATGGCTGCCGGGTACCCGTAGCTCTTCTCGGTCGAGACGGTCCGCAGGTTGTGGATGACGAAGTGGAACTTGCCGACCGGCCCTGCTTCCCCGCCGTCGGGCACCGAGATCGCCTTGACCATCGTGGTCCGGGTGATCGGGAACGCCTCCGTGTACTCCTTGGCTGCAGGCGTCGGAACGCCGGAGGCGTTGAGCGGCCGGGTGCCGTTGGTGGTGTAGTAGATCTTCCCGACCGTGGGGTTCTCGGTCACCTCACCAGTCACTGGGTCGACGACCTTCGTGTTCGCGGTGAGCACGACGTCCTGACGGCCCTCCAGCACGGCCGGAGCCACCGCCGGGGCGGGCGTGGCGGTGACGGACGAGAGGTCCGAGCGGACGGTGTACTGCTCCGTGTAGACCTGGCTGGTCTGGCTAGCGGTGCGCACGACGTACTTCAACGTCATGGCGACGCCGTTCTCCGCAGGCAGAGTGACCGTTGCGTCCGGCGCCTCAGGGGTCGACTCGTACGTCGTCGCCGTCCCGCTGGTCAACGGGTCGGAGCCGTCCGTGGTGTAGACGATCTCGGACTCACCCGGGAACGACGACGTGATCGTGATGGGCGTTTCCGTCAGGTAGAGGTCGCCCGGGTCCGAGACGGTCCCGCGCGGCTGGGCGAGACGACCCTGTACGGCGAAGAGGTTCGTCTCGATCCCCGCCGCACCAAGACCCGGACCAGTGACCCGGAAGAGATTCTGACCCGTCGGGCTACCCGTCACGGTGTGCTCGACGTTCGGGTCACCGATGAAGCCCTCTGGGAGGGTCCCGAGGTCGCTGTCCCAGGTCAGGAACGGGCCGGTTGTCGTGCCCGTTGCGCTCGTGAAGTCACAGGGAGTGCTGAGGCAGCCCTGGTCGGTGGTCTCGAAGACCCGACCACGGTCGTCGGCCGTCACGTCGTACTCGCCGTACGGCGTGACCACGTGGTAGTCGCCACCGGGGGTCAGGTCGTCGATGCGGATCCGCAGCCGGGAGAACGCGACCTGCTGGCCGACGGCGACCTCTCCGGGACCACCGAAGGCGGCCTCCTGGGCGAGCACCAGCCGTGCCCGAACGGTGCCGGTGTCGATCAGCGCATCGGCGGACCACCAGAACGACTCGTCGGGGAAGTTCTCCGGCATCGACATGTCTGCGTTCGGGTCCGGCAGCTCACCGACGACGGGACACATCACGGGGTCGTCGAGGCAGAGCTCGAGGCGGACCTCGCCGTCCCCGAACCAGAACGGGTAGCCCGTCGTCTGGTCCACCGGGCCGACCTCGGCGGCATACAGAGTGGCAGCGGACGCCGGCGCCGCGAGCGGGACGAGCCCGACCACGGACATGGCGCCTGCGAGCAGGCCCGCCGCGAGGGTGGATACCCTGCGCCGGCGGCTGCGAGCTTGCGGAGAAGGACATGGCAGTGCAGGTCTGTTCATGTGTGTTGCTCCCCGGTCCTGCGACCCCCCGGCCGCGCGTGTATGGCTGAGAGGCATCGTCACGGGGGTCTGAAAAATTCTTGTGAAATGCAACAGACGGCGCTCGCGGCACAATCTGCAACAGTCACGACTGCCACAGCCGTGACGCAGGAAATCCGGGCAAAAGCCCCCGAACCGCAATGAAACGGGTCGTCATCTTCTCGTCATCTGCCCTCTGGCAGACTGCGCCGCATGGGCGACCAGACCCCCGATGACGAGCCGGAGCCCACCCTCGAGCTGCCGTCGCTCTTCCGTCGTCGACGTCGCGGGACCGTGGGGGCCACCCGCGCGGAGGAGCCGGTGACTCCCACGGTCACGGCTCCGTCGCCGGGCCGGCGCGCCGAGCCGGTACGACGTGCGCCCCGGGCGAAGCGGGCCGGTCCGCTGCTCCCGCCGAGCGTCGCGGCTCCGCTCACCGGACTCGTCGTGGGACTGCTGGGGGCAGTGCTGACCTACGGCGGGCTCCAGGGCTGCGAGCTGGTCCGCGGTACCGACTCGTGCGGCGACGGACCCGGCGGGCTGCTGCTGCTCGCGATCCTGGTCGTGATGGTGATCGCCGGTGGCGGGTTGCTCGCCTGGCTGCGCGTCCCCGACCCGCGCAGCACCAGCTTCCTCGGGGTCGGGTTGACCGCCGTAGTGGTGGTGGTCGCGCTGCTCGAGAAGCTGTTCAGCGCCTGGATGTTCGTGGTCGTGCCCCTGGTGGCAGCCGCGGCGTACCTGCTCGCCTGGTGGGTCTCCAGCCGGCTCGTGGAACAGCTCGACGACGGCCCGGGCGTCGACGTCCGCTGACCCTCCGATATCGGTATCCGGAGGGTGACCCCAAGGTCACGGTGGACATACCGACATCGGTGGGGTCAGAGCCCGGCGGCGACCAGCTCGGCGATCTGCACGGTGTTCAGCGCGGCACCCTTGCGCAGGTTGTCGTTGCTGACGAACAGCGCGAGGCCGCGCTCGTGCTCGACGCCCGGGTCCTGCCGGATCCGGCCGACGTAGCTCGGGTCCTGCCCGGCGGCCTCGAGCGGGGTGGGGACGTCGGTGAGTACGACGCCGGGGGCACCGCTCAGCAGCTCGGCCGCCCGTTTCGCCGGGAGCGGCCGCGCGAACTCGACGTTGAGCGAGAGCGAGTGCCCGGTGAACACCGGCACCCGGACGCAGGTGCCCGAGACGCGCAGCTCGGGGATGTCGAGGATCTTGCGGCTCTCGTTGCGGAGCTTCTGCTCCTCGTCGGTCTCGTCGGTGCCGTCGTCGACCACCGACCCCGCCATCGGCAGCACGTTGAACGCGATCGGTCGCACGTACTTCGTCGGACCGGGCAGCTGCACCGCCGAGCCATCGTGCGCGAGCTCCGGGCCGCGGTCGCCGACGGCAGCGATCTGGCCGGCGAGCTCGTCCACACCAGCGACGCCACTGCCGGACACCGCCTGGTAGGTGCTCGCCACGATCCGGACCAGGCCGGCCTCGTCGTGCAGCGGCTTGAGCACGGGCATTGCAGCCATCGTCGTGCAGTTCGGGTTGGCGATGATCCCCTTGCGTGCAAGGGAAATCGCGTCGGGATTGACCTCGGACACGACCAACGGCACGTCGGGGTCCATCCGCCAGGCCGAGGAGTTGTCGACCACGACCGCGCCCGCCTCGGCGTACGTCGGAGCGAGCGCACGAGACGTGGACGCGCCGGCGGAGAACAACGCGATGTCG
This sequence comes from Nocardioides sp., assembly GCF_035697785.1. Taxonomy (GTDB): domain Bacteria; phylum Actinomycetota; class Actinomycetes; order Propionibacteriales; family Nocardioidaceae; genus Nocardioides_B. The sequence goes on along the minus strand of NZ_DASSCL010000086.1, from coordinate 19,815 downwards.
AGGCCGGTGGGGTCCGCCGAGGCGGCGTCCTCGACGACGACGTCGCGGCCGCCGAACTCGAGGGTCGAGCCGGCCGACCGCGCCGAGGCGAACAGCCGGATCTCGGAGATCGGGAACTGCCGCTCGACCAGGATCCGCCGCATGACGGCTCCGACCTGTCCGGTGGCGCCGACGATGCCGATGCGGATCCCCTCGCCGCCGGGGCCGAAGGAGCTCATCTGCCGGTGCCGCCGTAGACGACGGCCTCGACGTCCTCGGAGTCGAGGTCGAAGGCGGTGTGTGTCGCGCTGACGGCCGCGTCCACCTGGGCCTCGTCGACGATCACGGAGATGCGGATCTCGGAGGTGGAGATCATCTCGATGTTGACGCCTGCCGCGGCGAGCCCGGCGAAGAACTTCGCCGTGACCCCCGGGTGCGACCGCATACCCGCGCCGATCAGCGAGACCTTGCCGATCTGGTCGTCGTACAGCAGCGAGTCGTAGCCGACCTCGGCCTGGATCCTTGCCAGCGCGGACATCGCCGTCTGACCGTCGTCGCGGGGCAGCGTGAAGGAGATGTCGGTGAGGTTGGTGGACGCGGCGGAGACGTTCTGCACCACCATGTCGAGGTTGATCTGGGCATCGGCCAGGGCCTCGAAGATGCGGGCCGCCTCACCCACCTTGTCGGGCACCCCGACCACGGTGATCTTGGCCTCGCTCCGGTCGTGCGCGACGCCGGCGATGATCGCCTGTTCCATGTCGTCCACCTCGTGTTCTTCGGTGATCCAGGTGCCGGTCCGCTGGCTGAAGGAGGAGCGGACGTGGATGGGCATTCCGTAGCGGCGGGCGTACTCCACGCACCGCAGGTGCAGGATCTTCGCGCCGCACGCCGCCATCTCGAGCATCTCCTCGTAGGAGATGCGGTCGCGCTTGTGCGCGGTCGGGACGATCCGGGGGTCGGCGGTGAAGACGCCGTCGACGTCACTGTAGATCTCGCACACGTCGGCGCCCATCGCCGCCGCCAGGGCGACGGCCGTGGTGTCCGAGCCGCCGCGGCCCAGCGTGGTGATGTCCTTGGTGTCCTGGCTGACGCCCTGGAAGCCGGCCACGATGGCGACGGCTCCCTCGTCGAGCGCCCGGTGGATCCGACCGGGCGTGACGTCGATGATCTTGGCCTTGCCGTGCGAGCTGTCGGTGATCACCCCGGCCTGGCTGCCGGTGAACGACTGCGCCATCTGGCCCAGGTTCCCGATCGCCATCGCGAGCAACGCCATCGAGATCCGTTCGCCGGCGGTGAGCAGCATGTCGAGCTCGCGTCCGGCCGGCAGCGGGGAGACCTGCTCGGCGAGGTCGATCAGCTCGTCCGTCGTGTCGCCCATCGCGGAGACCACAACGACGACGTCGTTGCCCGCCCGTTTGGCGTCGACGATCCGCTGCGCCACCCGCTTGATGCCCACGGCATCGGCCACGGAGGAGCCGCCGTACTTCTGCACGACAATGCCCAAGGGAGATTCCTCGTCCGACTCGGTCTCGAAAATGACGGGCACGAGTCTATCGAGCGGCCACTCTCCGCCCTCGGTGAGCGACGGATCGCGGACAACCGGGCGGAGCCGTCAGAGCTCGGCGGACTCCAGCATCTCGTCGGCGGCCTCGACCTGCTCGGCCTCCCCGTCGAAGTCGACGTCGAAGCGGTCGTGGGTGATCACCGACTGCAGGGCGCGCAGGACCGCGCTCGCGTCGTTGCCCCAGGAGGACATGTAGGAGAACTGCCACCACCACAGCGCCTCGCTGAACCGGCCGGCCCGGTGGTGCTTCAGACCGTGCGCCAGCGACGCGGCGATGCTGGTGAGGTCGTCCGACAGCAGGGAGGAGACGAGCTCGGGCGGGTCGACGTACGGGTCGAAGACCACCGTGAACGCATCGACGCCCTCGAGGAGCACGGCGAGGCGCAACCGCATGGCGTCGAGATCCGGGTCGGGACCGACGTCGGGTTCGTACTCGTCGGCGGGCGTGAAGTCGGTGTGTACGCCCAGACGTCCGCCCGCGAGGAGAACCTGGCTCACCTCGAGCAGCAGCAGCGAGATGGCCTCCCCTCCGGAGCAGTCCCCGCGTGCGATGGCGCGCAGGGCCAGCAGGAAGCTCTCGACCTGGTCGGCGATCTGCTGGCCGAACTCCTCGAGCTCGCCGCTCACGTCGGCCGGGTCCGGTCCGGCACTCGCGCGCTCGGGTGTCTGCTCAGTCATCGACGGCACGTCTCCCTTCGAAAGCCCGTCCGAGAGTGACCTCGTCGGCGTACTCGAGGTCCCCTCCTACCGGCAGTCCACTCGCAAGTCGCGTCACGCGCAACCCCATCGGCTTCAGCAGCCGCGTGAGGTACGTCGCGGTGGCCTCGCCCTCGAGGTTCGGATCGGTGGCCAAGATGACCTCCGTGACCACCCCGTCGGCGAGTCGGGTCATCAGCTCGCGGATGCGGAGCTCGTCGGGCCCGATGCCCTCGATCGGCGAGATGGCACCGCCGAGCACGTGGTAACGACCGCGGAACTCCCGGGTCCGCTCGACGGCGACGACGTCCTTGGACTCCTCGACCACGCAGATCACCGCCGGGTCGCGGCGCGGGTCGCGGCAGATCCTGCAGGTGTCCTCCTCGGCGACGTTGCCGCACACCGAGCAGAACTTCACCCGCTCCTTGACCTCGACGAGCACCTGGGCGAGCCGACGTACGTCGACCGGGTCGGTGGACAGGATGTGGAACGCGATCCGCTGGGCGCTCTTGGGGCCGACACCAGGGAGCCGACCGAGCTCGTCGATCAGGTCCTGGACGATGCCTTCATACATGGGGGTGGGTGGTCGCGTCCCTAGAAGCCCAGGGCGGCCCCGGGACCGCCCTCGCCGCCACCCAGCCCGCCGGCCAGCGGCCCGAGCTTCTCGGACGCCAGCTCGTCGGACTTGGCCCGCGCGTCGCGGTAGGCGGCCACGATCAGGTCCTCGAGGTCCTCGGTGTCGTCTGGGTCGAACGACCCGCGGCGGATCTTCACACCGACGAGGTCGCCCGTGCCGCTCACGGTGACCGTGACCAGTCCGTCGGCCACGGTGCCGTCGACGGTGGCCTCGGCCAGCTGGGCCTGGGCGTCCATCACCTGCTGCTGCATCTGCTGCGCCTGCTGCAGCAGAGCGTTCATGTCGAAGCCGCCGCCGCCGAACGGGTCGCCCGGCGTCTCGGGGGTGTTGCTGGTCATCGGTGGTCCCACTCTCGCTCGGGGGCTCAGTCGTGCTTGATCTCTTCGATGATGCTCGCACCCAGCTCCCGCTCCAGGAGCTCGGTGCCGCCGAGGTCGTCGTCGGCGTCGGGGTCGTCGGGATGCGCGTCGGCGTCGGACACCGACCGCTCCTGCTGGCGGCCCGGCCCGCCCTTGGGGCGAGTCTCCTGGATCGCGCCGCGGGCGGTGGCGACCGCGTCGGGGTCGACCGGACGGCGCTCGGGGGCGGCCGGTCGCTCGGGCGTGGGTGCCGGTGCCGGCTGGTCGGAGGGTGCGGCCGGGGCCTCGGGCTCCGGGGTGACGGCCGGTCGGGTCACGGTGTCGGCATGGGCGCCGGGCTGCGCGGTCGGGTCGATGATCGCCTCGATGCGCCAGTCGTGGCCGATCACGTCGATCGCGGCCTGCCGGAGGATCTCCTCGCTCCCGCCGCTGGAGAAGGACTGTCGTGCCCCGGCGTTGACCAGGGCGATGGTGAGCGTCTTGTCGTCGACGGCGGCGACCTGGGCGTTCTGGCTGAGCAGGATCCACGTGAACCGGCGCTTGACCTTCACCGACTCGAGCAGGTCGGGCCACAGTCGGCGTACGTCGACCAGGGTGAGTCCGCTCGCGGGGACCGGCTCGGCCGCGGGCTCGGGGCTGGATGCGGGTGAAGGTGGTGTCGACGTGACCGGCTCCGCCGCGGGGGCGGTGGCGCTGGGCGGCTCGGTCGGCGCCGGGGCCTCGACGGGGGCCGGCTCCGGCGCCGGAGCGCCGGCCTCCGATGCCGCCAGGGGAGCAGCCTCCTTCGCGGCCGGGACGGGAGCCGCCTGCGGAGGCGCCGGGGCCGCGGCCGGGGCCTGTCGTGCCTGGGACGGGGTGCCCTCGATCGCCATCCGCTTCTCGATCCGGTCGAGACGCGCCATCACCCCACCGGTGGTGTGGTCGGCGCCGGGCAGCAGCACGCGGGCACAGATCAGCTCGAGCAGCAGTCGCGGCGCGGTCGCGCCCTTGAGCTCGGTCAGCCCGGTCGCGACCAGGTCGGCCGCCCGGCTCAGGTCGGCCCGCCCGAACCGCGCCGCCTGAGCGACGAGACGCTCGGCCTGGTCGGCGGGCACGTCGATCAGGCCGGTGGCCGGGGCGTCGGGCACCGCGGCGATGATCACCAGGTCGCGCAGCCGGCGCAGCAGGTCCTCGGTGAACCGGCGGGGGTCCTGCCCGGTCTCGATGACCTTGTCGACGACGCCGAACACGGTGCCCCCGTCGTCGGCGGCGAAGGCGTCGACCACCTCGTCGAGCAGGGTCTCCGGGGTGAACCCGAGCAGCCCGGTGGCGAGCTGGTGCGTGACGCCCTCGGCTCCGGCGCCACCGATGAGCTGGTCGAGCACCGACATGGTGTCTCGGGCCGAGCCGCCGCCGGCCCTGACGACGAGCGGCAGCGCGGCCGGGTCGACCTGCACGCCCTCCTGGTCGCAGATCTGCTGCAGGTAGTCCGACAGCGTGCGCGGCGGGATCAGCCGGAACGGGTAGTGGTGGGTGCGTGACCGGATCGTGCCGATGACCTTCTCGGGCTCCGTCGTCGCGAACACGAACTTGATGTGCTCCGGTGGCTCCTCGACGAGCTTGAGCAGCGCGTTGAAGCCCGCCGGGGAGACCATGTGGGCCTCGTCGATGATGTAGATCTTGTAGCGGCTGTTGACCGGCGCGAAGAACGCCTTCTCGCGCAGGTCACGCGCGTCGTCGACGCCGCCGTGGCTGGCCGCGTCGATCTCGATGACGTCGATCGAGCCGGGACCGCCGCGGGCCAGGTCGGTGCACGACTGGCAGGTGCCGCACGGGGTGTCGGTCGGCCCCTGCTCGCAGTTGAGGCATCGGGCCAGGATCCGGGCGCTGGTGGTCTTGCCGCATCCGCGCGGTCCGGAGAAGAGGTAGGCGTGGTGCACCCGGTTGTTGGTGAGCGCCGCGCGCAGCGGACCGGTGACGTGGTCCTGACCGATCACCTCGGCGAAGGACTCCGGCCGGTAGCGGCGGTAGAGGGCGAGCGGTGCTTCCACGTCGTGAACCCTAACCGCCGCGTCTGACAGCGGGTAGGCGACCGGCGCACGGCCGTCGTACCGGGACGAAAAGGCCCCCCGCGCACCCGACAGAGCTCACTGACCCTTGCTGCCTTCCGGCCCTGGGGGAGTTGGGCGAGATGCCGCCGCACGGGGGGTTGCCCCGCAGTCTAGGTGACCCGCGTCGACCGTCCCAAACCGGCTCGGGACGGCCCCTCGGCCACCGATTTCATCAACCGCGCGGGCGCCCGGTAGCCTCTCCGGCGGAGGATTCGCCTAGTGGCCTATGGCGCTCGCTTGGAAAGCGGGTTGGGTTAACAGCCCTCAGGGGTTCGAATCCCCTATCCTCCGCCATTTGTGACTCGCGGCAGGCGAGACAGGCAGCGAGACCCGGGTCGTCGACCCGGGTCTTTCTGCGTCACGGGTCCCATCAGGTCTGGCTGGGCGGCCGACCCGGTCCTGCGAAGAACTCCCGGCAGAGGGTCTCCCAGACCCAGTGCTGGTAGCGATCGAGCGTCCACTCGCGGACGACCGTGAGCAGGTGGAACAGCTCGGGGCTGAGCAGGGCGCTGTAGTGCTCGGCCGCATCCTCGACGGTCAGGCCGGGTTGCAGGACGGCGTCGCCCAGGACGGCGCGCAGGTTCCGCGCCTGGGTGTCCAGCCGCGAGCCGAGCATCCGGGCCTGCAGGTCGGCGGCGAACGGATGCCCGTCGGCAGCGGCCCGGAGAACGGCGTGCACGGGGCTGACCCGGCCCAGGGTCTCGCAGCTCAGCTCGACCAGCAGACGGAGACGATCGCGCGGGTCCGGGCAGGACGCGATCGCCTCGACGCGCTCGCGCTGCTCCCGGCCCTCGGGATCGTGCGACCCGGTGACCGCCAGCGACCAGACCCCCTCCAGCAGGCCCTTCTTCCCCCCGAGCGCCACGTAGACGGTGTCGGGGGACACGCGCGCCGCCGCGGCGACGTCCTGCACCTTGGTGCCGGCGTACCCGCGCTCGAGGAAGAGCTCACGCGCCGCGGACAAGATCCGCTGACGCGTCTGGTCGGCCTGCTCGGCACGGAGCGGGGAGATATACGTGCGCGAGCCCTTGACTTCGCCTGCCATGACGAGGATCGTACCCCGCATAGATTCATTCCAGTCTCACTCGGATGGATTGAAGAGGGTGGTGGCGATGCGACTGGAGTACGACGAGCGCGGGCAGGGCCCGGCGATCTGCCTGGTGCACGCCGGGGTGTTCAGTGCGTGGTTCTCGCCGATGTTCGACGAGCCCGCGCTCGACGGCTTCCGCGTCATCCGGCCGGTGCGCCCGGGTTACGGCCGCAGCGGGCCGCCTGCCGAGACCGCCAGCCTGCGCGCCCACGCCGAGCAGTGCGCGGAGCTGCTCGGGGAGCTGGGGACCGGAGGGGCGTATTGGGTCGGTCACTCCTCAAGCTGCTGTATCGGCCTCCAGCTGGCGCTCGACCACCCGGAGCTCGTCGAGGGGCTGATCCTGTTCGAGACCGCCAAGCCGTCGGGTCCGATCCGCGAGGCCAATGCGGGCACGTACGTCGCCCCGGCCATGACCGCCGCAGGCAACGGCGACGTGTCCAGAGCCTTCGACATCTTCCTGCGCGGGGTCGGGGGCGAGCACTACCGCTCGGCCCTCCTACGCCGTCTCGGCGAAGCGGGGTTGACCGAGGCGGAGGACGAGGCGGCGTACTTCTTCGCCGACGAGCTCCCTGCCATCGCGGCCTGGCAGTTCGGCGAGGCGGAGGCCGCGCGCGTGACCAAGCCGACGTTGCTGGTCGACGGAGCCAGGTCGAGGCCGTGGTTCGCCGAGAACATGGCACAGCTGGCGGCGTGGCTGCCGGACTCGACCTCGGTGACGCTCGAGGGCTGTGACCACCTCGCGCCCCTCACGCATCCGGCCGAGCTCGCGGAGGTCACGGCCGCGTTCGTCCGGCGGGACCGTCCTGCCGTCGCTCCCCGGACCGGCTGACCAGAGCTCGGCGCCCGAAGTCCCCTCGGGCCTCACGACCCGGTCCGCACCAGGCGCAGCCGCCAGGTCTCCGGACCGCGCTGCAGGTAGTCGACGGCGAACGCGCCCGGTTCCCGGCGATCGATCTGCGCCAGCAGCGGCAGCGGGTCGTGCGGGGCCAGCAGCACCAGTCCCTGGCCGACCCGGACGGTGTCGAGAGCGCCGAGCACCGTCGCGTGCCTGATGGCGTGCGGGATCGATCGCGCGTCGAGCTCGGGGTACGCCGACCCGTCGTCCGCGCCGCAGGCGCAGGCATGGCCGCCGGCCCCGCACCCGGCCTCGTCCGCCGGAGCCTCCGGACCGCCGAGCAGCTCGTGCATGCCGCCGAGGAGGTCGGCGACCGAGACGTCCGGGTCGGCGACCAGGAGCGGCAGGACCTGGTCGTTCTCCTTGGCGAGGTGGGTCTCGAAAAGCACCCGCAACGCGGCGGCGGTCGAGGCCGCGGAGACCGCCTCGACGGCACGGCTCAGGTCGTCGACCAGGCCGACGATGACCTCGTGCTCGGCCAGCATGGCCTCCACGAGCAGCCGACCCTCGGGGCGCTCGGCCGCGACGCGATAGAGAGTGTCCTCCTCCGCCCGGGCGTGCGGCACCAGCTCGGTGCGCGCCCAACGGACCAGGTCGTCGCGGGTCGCGGCCAGGTCGTTCGACCGGCCACCGCGCGCCACGGCCACGAGCGCCTCGGCCTTCATGGCCAGCGCGCCGGCCAGGCGTGCGTGGTGCTCCTCGACGGCCTCCGCCGCCCGGGCGTCCGCCTCGGTGGAGGCGATGGTCAGGTGGTTCATCGTGCTCGTCCCTTCGTCGGCCGCCAGGCATGGCGTCGCTGAGACCAGTTTTACTACACTGAACTCCGTGAAAAACAATCCACCGGCGAGCCCGCACCTCGGCCCGCGTCCCGCGCACGGGGCCCGGCCCCTGTCCGCGTCCCGCTCGGCGATCCTGGAGCGGCTCCGCGACCAGCCCGAGGCCCTCACCCAGGCGGCCCTGGTCGCGGCCACCGGCCTGCATCCGAACACCGTGCGCGAGCACCTGGAGGGTCTGGTCCGCCGGGGGCTGGTGCACCGGTCCAAGGCCGAGCCGACCGGGCGCGGCCGACCGGCCTGGCTCTACGCGGCCACCGCCGGGCCCGGTTCCGGCGAGTACGCCGGGCTCGCCGCCGCCCTCGCCGGGGCCATCGCGCGACACAGCCGCAACCCGCGCGAGGAAGCCGCGGGTGCCGGCACCGAGTGGGGTCACGAGCTCGTGCGCGACCGTGCGGCCGCCGTCCCCGGCTCCACGCCCGGCGAGGCCAGGGACCGAGTGGTGGGCCTGCTCGACGACCTCGGGTTCGGGCCGATCCGCGATGACGCGGACCCGGCCGTCTACCGGCTCACCCGGTGCCCGCTCCTGGAGGCCGCCTACCGCCACCCCGAGGTCGTCTGCGGGGTCCACCTCGGGATCGTCCGGGGTGCGCTGGAGGAGCACGGCGCGGATCCCGACGGCAGCGAGCTGGTCCCGTTCGCCGAGCCCGGCGCCTGCCGCCTCGTCGTACCACCCCTGTCGGGCCCTCGCTGAGCAGTCCGCCCTGCGGCTCTCACACTGGGATCCGCGACGAGGTCACCCGGCGCAGCAGCGCTCAGCCGGTCGTCACCCCTACGAAGCGGTGCGGAGAGCGGAGTCGAGCGTGTGATGCAGGTCGAAGACCTTGTCGAGGGCGGTGACCTCGAAGACCCTGCGCGTCGCGGGGTCGTTGAGCACGATGGCGAGCGAACCGTGGAAGGCGTGCACGCGACGGCGCGTTCCGATCAGGGCACCGAGGCCGGTCGAGTCGATGAAGGTGACCCCGGACATGTCGAGGACCAGGTGCACGGTCCCACCGGTGATCAGGTCGTTGAGCCCGCCCCGCAGCGCGGCGTGGTTGGACAGGTCGATCTCGCCGGTCAGCGTGACGACCGTCTGTTGACCGTTAGTGGCGACCTCGGTGATCGGGCCGTGGGTGTCGGCAAGCATGCCGCCTCCTGATGGGGGTGCCTTGTCGGCCCTGGGCTTGACCGTTCAGTCCGGCGACCCTACCCGACCGGGTACGAACCGGACGAACCGTGCCCTACCCCACCCCGCCCACGTAGGACGAATGTCACCACGCGGATCCCGCCGTGGTGGGTCCGCGTCCAGGGTGGTCAGCGCGCTGCTCAGCTCCGCGTCGGTCCAGGCAGGTCCCGCTCGCGGGGTAGCGCGTGCCACTCCTCGAACGTGAGGTCACGTCCGACGTACCGGGGGTTCTGCAGTGGCCAGTCAGCCGCGACCCACCGGGGGACGAGCTCGTCGAGCGCCCGCTCCACCTCCGTGCCGGCGAGGTCGTCGACCACCCACCAGGAGATGTCGGCGTCGGCGCCCGGCTTGTCAGTCGGCTCGATGTAGACGCAGCCGAGCAGCCGCGTCTCGTCGGCGTCGAAGAGCGCGAAGTTGAAGCCCTCGTTGCGGTCCATCTCGTCGGCGTGGTGCTGCAGGTCCTCACGGTCCTGCTCGTGGGTCATCGCGGCCGGCGGCCACCCCCAGATGGGGCCGTACCGCTCCCACAGCCGCTCCCGCGACCCCATGACGGCCACCATGTCGAGGTCGGTGTCGTCGGCCGTGATCGGCCGCAGGTGGTGGCCGGTAGGCAGCTCGACGCGGCGCGGGTGGACGAAGTCGGTGGGCAGCCAGGTGTCCGGCATCGCGCTCCTCGCAGGTCGTGGTCCGGTACGCCGGACCGATGACGTCGGACGGTAGCGCCGCCGCCGGCCCGGCGTGGTCGTTCCCGGCGTTTTGCGCACCCATCCGGGGGCGCGCACGCGTCGAACCCCGGTGTGACGTGCACCACAACACCTCACCAACGGAGGACCCCATGCACGAGACCACACGTCGCAAGTTCCTCGGCACTACCGGAGCCGGCGCGGCAGCCGTCGCCGTCACCGTCGCACCCGCAGCGGCGTACGCCGGCGGCACCGCGCGCAGCAGGAACAGCGCCACCGAGCCGGTGGTCGCCTACGTGAGCGACAGCGAGTCCGACCAGCTGACCCTGATGGTCGGTGAGCGCGAGGTGGTCGTCCACGACCGCGACCTCGTCCACCGGCTGCTCAACGCGGCGGGGCGGTGACCGATGTCCTCGCATCGCGAAGCGCCTGAGATCTCGAAGGACCCGGTCGCCGACAACACCGACGTCTACGCGTTCGTCAGCCCGGAGCGGCCCAAGTCGGTCACCCTGATCGCCAACTTCATCCCGCTGCAGAAGCCCGACGGTGGGCCGAACTTCTACGAGTTCGGCGACGACGTGCTCTACGAGATCCACATCTCCAACCGGGGCACGGCCGAGGCCGACATCAGCTACCAGTTCCGGTTCCGCACGAAGATCCGCAACGACAAGACGTTCCTCTACAACATCGGTCCGATCTCCGGCATCAGGGATCCGAACTGGAACCGTCCGCAGTTCTACGACGTGACCCGCGTGGAGAACGGCAGGAAGCGGGTCATCGCGGAGAACCTGCGCTGCGCACCGGTCAACATCGGACCGCGCAGCACGCCGAACTACCCGCGGCTTGCGGGCCAGTCCGTCTACACGGTCGCCGGGGGGCGCAGGGTGTTCGCCGGCCAGCGCGCCGAGGGCTTCCACGTCGACCTCGGCAGCATCTTCGACCTGGGCACGCTGCGGCCGTTCCAGTCGTTGCACCTGATCCCCACGGCCGACGCCATGGGCGTCAACGCGACCCAGACGTTCAACGTGCACAGCATCGCCCTGCAGGTGCCCATCAACGAGGTCACCCGCGGCAACGGCCGCCCCACCGACCCGATGTCCGACCGGGCGGTCATCGGCGTCTGGGCGACCGCGAGCCGGCGCAAGGCGCGGATCCTCGACAGCAGCACCGGCAAGGCGGTCGGCAACGGCCCCTGGCAACAGGTCTCCCGCCTCGGCAACCCGCTGTTCAACGAGGTCCTCACGCCGATGGCCGAGAAGGACGAGTGGAACGCGCGGCCCCCGGCCAGCGACAAGCGGTACGAGCGGTACGTCAACAAGCCCGAGCTGGCCGCGCTGCTGCCGGTGCTCTACCCGGGTGTCTTCCCGAACCTGGCGAGGTACGGGAAGCCGCGCGCGGACCTGAACGCGATCCTGCTCACCGGCATCCCGGCGGGCGTGGTGCCCGGCTTCCAGAACTTCACCGGGCCGGTGCCGGCGGACATGCTGCGGCTCAACGTAGCGATCCCGCCCTCGGCCACCCCGAACAACCTGGGCCTCGTGGCCGGCGACGCAGCCGGCTTTCCCAACGGCCGCCGGGTGGCCGACGACGTGACCACGATCGAGCTGCGTGCGATCGCGGGACTGACGATCCCGTTGGTGGACCCGTCGTTCACACCCGACGCCGCCGCCAGCGGCATCGCGGACGGGACGACCGACACCAACCAGCCGTTTCTCGCCGGCTTCCCCTACCTCGGGCACCCCAACGGTGGCTACCAGACCACCCCCGGCACCTCGGCCGTGTCATGACCGCGACCCGTACACGCGACCAGATCCATCCGGAGAACCCCTGGGCCGGGTCCGGCTCGGTCCTGCTCGACATCGGCGGGGACGTGGGGGCGCTCGTGGTGACCATGCCGGAAGGGCTCGAGGGTCGCGAGGTGGAGATCCGGCCGGCGGCGTACGTCGCCCCGGCCGATCGGTCCGTGCACCACCCGCACGTGGCCGTCGTCCACCGTCCGGTCGGCTCGAGGAGGGTCCCCTCGCTGGTGTTCCCGGGGCTGAGCGAGGGAGCCTACGAGCTCTACGAGAAGGGCACCGACGTGCTCCGGCTCGCGGTCCATGTCCGCGGCGGCCGCGTCACGGAGGCGCGCTGGCCGGGATAGGTCTCGAGCTTTGGGCGGAACCCGCGCCCCCGGCGGGGCCGGGGGCGCGGTCGGGGTGGCTTGTGCTCCCTCCCCTGACTCGGAGCCTCGGGGGATTGACTCGCGAGTTGAAGGAAGTCGTACCCGCCCATCGAGTCGGTCAATCAAGTGCCCGTTTTGGGGCCTCCCCGGGTGGCCTGCTGCGGCGTACCGTCCGAGTCATCCGTGGACGAAGCCCGTCAGGGAGGAGTGCGCATGTTCGTGCAGGTGTTCCAGGGTCAGGTCTCCGACACAGCGGCGATGAAGGCCCAGCTCGACAAGTGGGCCTCGGAGGTGGCCCCCACGGCGTCCGGCTGGCTCGGCAGCACCGCCGGCGTGACGGAGGACGGGCGGTTCATCGCGCTGGCCCGTTTCGAGTCGGAGGGCGCCGCCCAGCAGAACAGCGACCGCCCGGAGCAGGGCGCGTGGTGGGAGGAGACCGCCAAGCTGTTCACCGACGAGCCGGTGTTCCGCAACAGCACCGAGGTGGACGTCGACACCCCCGGTGACCCGGCCACCGCGGGCTTCGTGCAGGTCATGCAGGGCAAGTCCAGCGACCCGGCTCGGGCGAGGGAGCTGATGGCCAGCGACCCCACCGACTGGGCGTCGTTCCGCCCGGACATCCTCGGCACCGTGAGCGCCGGCCACGAGGGCGGCGAGTGGACGATGGCGATCTACTTCAGGTCCGAGGAGGAGGCCCGCGAGGGTGAGCGGAAGGAACCGCCGCCCGAGATGGCGCAGATGATGAAGGAGATGGACGAGCTCACCGTCGGCGAGCCGTCGTACTTCGACCTCAAGGATCCCTGGCTGCACGCTCCTGGCTGAGGGGGTGTGGGGGCGGCCAATTACCACGGGACCGTGGTAAACGTCCGCTCCCCGGTGTGAACTCACATGGGGAAGCGGCAGTTCACCACGGGACCGTGGTAATCCACCCGCGGGGCTACCGACGCCCGGTGCCGAAAACCCCGCGGAAGATCTCCCGCGCGGCGGTCCGCATCAGGTCCTTGGCCACCGGCGAGTTGATGATGTCCTTCACCATGCTGTCGTCGCGGCTCGACGTCGAGCGACCCGTGCGCGAGCGGTCGGGGTAGTCGATCTTCGCGGGGTCGTCACCGCGCTTCGCGGCGTCGGCGGCCGCCTTCTCGGCCTCGGCCTTGGCGGCGCCCTCCTCGAGCCGGCGGGCGAGCAGCTCGTGGGCCGACTCGCGGTCGAGCGCCTCGGCGTACTTCGCGTGCAACGCCGACCCCGTGACGGCGGCGGTCATCGCGGCCGGGTCGGCCGGCGCCATCAGCGACTCCGGTGCACGCAGCCGCGTCCACGCGACGGGTGTCGGCGCGCCGCGCTCGTTCATGACCGTGACCACGGCCTCGCCGATGCCGAGTGAGGTGAGCACCTCGCCGAGGTCGTCGTACTCGGAGTTCGGGTAGGTGTTCACGGTCTGCTTGAGCGCCTTGGCGTCGTTGGGCGTGTGCGCACGCAGCTGGTGCTGGACCCGCGAGCCGAGCTGCGCCAGCACGTCGTCGGGTACGTCGGTCGGCGACTGGGTCACGAAGAACACGCCTACGCCCTTGGAGCGGATCAGCCGCACCGTCTGGGTGATCGCGGCGAGGAAGTCCTTGGACGCGTCGGAGAACAGCAGGTGCGCCTCGTCGAAGAAGAACACCAGCGTCGGCTTGTCCTGGTCGCCGACCTCGGGAAGGTCGTGGAACAGGTCGGCCAGCAGCCACATCAGGAACGTCGAGAAGACCGCCGGCCGGTCCTGCAGGTTCGGCAGCTCGACCAGGGAGATCAGGCCCTTGCCGTCGGCGGTCGTGCGGAGCAGGTCCTTGGTCTCGAACTCCGGCTCCCCGAAGAACGCGTCCGCCCCCTGGTCCTGGAACCCGATCAGCTCGCGCAGGATCACCCCCGCGGTGGCCGAGGACAGCCCGCCGAGGTTCTTCAGGTCGCCCTTGCCCTCGTCGGAGGTGAGGAACTGCACGACGGCGCGCAGGTCGGCCAGGTCGAGCAACGGCAGGCCGGCCTTGTCGGCGTAGTGGAAGACCAGCCCGAGCGACGACTCCTGGGTGTCGTTGAGGCCGAGCACCTTGGCGAGCAGGGTCGGGCCGAAGGCCGACATCGTGGCGCGCAGCGGGATGCCGGTGCCCTGTCCACCGAGCGCGAAGAACTCGACCGGGAACCCCTGCCCGGTCCACTCCTGGCCCACCGACTTCGCGCGCTCGGTGATCTTGTCGCTGCTCTCGCCGGACGCGGACAGTCCCGACAGGTCGCCCTTGATGTCGGCGGCGAACACCGGCACGCCCTGCGCCGAGAGCTGCTCGGCGAGCAGCTGCAGGGTCTTGGTCTTGCCGGTGCCGGTCGCCCCGGCGACGAGCCCGTGCCGGTTGAGCATGGCCAGCGGGATCCGGATCGGTACGTCGGACAGGGTGGTCGCGTCGAGCATCAGCCCGCCGAGCTCGAGCGCCGGACCCTCGAACTGGTAACCGGGCCGCACCGCCGCCGCGATCGGATGGTCCTGGCCCGCCGGGGCCCCCGGCACCTGCTCCGTCATGGGGTGACCCTACCGACGGCCGGGCACCGTGTCGCCGCGGTCCGAGCGAGACAAGAGGACCGTTCCGCGTGCGTCGGAGGCTGGCGACTGCCCCGAGGGCCGCATGCGGCCGTTCTCTATGCTGACCAGCGTGATCTTCAAGCGCGTGGGAGCCGGGCGGCCCTACCCCGAGCACGGGCTGACCCCCAAGGAGTGGTCCACCCTGCCCCCACGCCAGGTGCGTCTCGACGAGCTCGTGACGACCAAGGACACCCTCCAGCTCGCCGCGCTGCTCGACGAGGACTCCACGTTCTTCGGCGACCTGTTCGCGCACGTCGTGGAGTGGAAGGGCGACCTCTACCTCGAGGACGGACTGCATCGGGCGCTGCGTGCCGCACTCCAGCAACGCCTGGTCCTGCACGCCCGGGTGCACACGGTGGAAGGCTGACCTCCGGTGACCTCCCGTCACGTGACCACCGCGGTCACCCTCCTGGTGCTGGTCGGCATCCTGGCGCTGGGACTGTTCGTCGGTTTCCGCGAGCTGTTCGCGCCGCTGCCCGGCGAGGACGACGAGGCGACCGCCGAGCCGACGTCGGCGTGCGGGTCCCAGGACCTCCAGGTCGGTCAGCGGCTGCGCACCCGCGACGTGCTCGTCAACGTGTTCAACTCCGGTGACCGAGCCGGCCTGGCCAGCCAGACGATGGACACCCTGAGCCGACGCGGGTTCCGCCCCGGCGAGATCGACAACACCACGAGCGGAGGGCGCGTGAAGCGGGTGCAGGTGTGGATCGTCGAAGGCGAGGAGACGGCGGGCCGCCTGGTCGCCCGCAACTTCGGCCCGAAGGTCAAGGTCCGCACCCGCGACGCCGAGGATGACCTCGGCGACGGCGTCGACGTGGTGGTGAGCAACGGTCTGCGTCGGGTCGGCCCGCCGGTCCGCGCCGTTCGGGTCCGCGAGTCCGAGGGAGCCTGCGTAGCCGCCGGTTAGCGTGCACCGACCGGGCCGCGGAGGGTCACTCGAGCCAGTGCGCCAGCCGGCCTCGTTGGGACACCGCCTGGAGACGGTCCTCGGTCTTCTCCCGCAGCCGACGCGGGGTCACCACGAGCAGGTCGTCGCCGGCGCGGAGCACGGTGCGCAGGTCGGGCACGACCGTCTGCCCCTCGCGCACCACCAGCGACACCGAGGCACCCTTCGGCAGCCGGAGCTCACCCACCTCGACGCCCTGCAGCAACGAGCGCTCGGTGACGGTGATCTGCAGCAGGTCGGCCGCGATCCGCTCGAGCGGCGCGGCCTCCACGTCGAGGTCGCGGAGCTGACCCTGCGGGCTGACCCGCAGCAGCTTCGCCACCAGCGGCAACGTGGGTCCGGTCAGCAACGTGAAGATCACCACCATCACGAAGACGATGTCGAACAGCTCCTCGGCGCCGTCCACGGCAGCCGACAGTGGGATGGTGGCGAGCACGATCGGTACGGCGCCGCGCAGCCCCGCCCACGAGATGAACGCCCGCTCGTTCCAGCTCATCCGGTCGGCGAACGCGCAGGCGACGACCGACAGCGGCCGGGCGACCACCGTGAGCAGCAGCCCCGCCAGCACGGCCAGACCCAGGTGGTGCGGGGCGAGCCGCCCGGGTGAGAGCAGCAGACCCAGCATCACGAACAGCCCGATCTGGGCCAGCCACGCCACCCCCTCGGAGAACGACCGGGTGACGGCCCGGTGCGGCAGCTCGCTGTTGCCGAGCACGAGGGCAGCGGTGTAGACCGCGGCGAAGCCCGAGGCGTGCAGCGCGGTCATCCCGGCGTACGCGAACACGGTGAACGCGAGGACCGCGAGCGGGTACAGGCCGGACGACGGCAGTGCCACCCGGCGCAGCACCCAGGCCCCGGCGAGGCCCACGGCCAGACCCCCCAGGACGCCGGCGGCGAGCTCGTAGACCACGATGCCCACGAACCCGGCGACACCGTTGTCGAGCGCGGTCCCGGAGCTGACCAGCGTCACCAGGAGCACGGTGGGGGCGTCGTTGAGCCCCGACTCCGCCTCGAGGGCCCCGGTGAGCCGCCTCGGCAGCGGCATCCGCCGGAGCACGGAGAACACCGCCGCCGCGTCCGTCGGCGACGTGACCGCGCCCAGCAGGATCGCCAACTGCCAGTCGAGCCCCAGCAGGTAGTGCCCGCCGAGCGCCATGACGCCCACGCTCACCACGACACCGAGCGTGGCCAGGGCCACCCCGGTGCCCATGACCGGTCTGATCTCGCGCCAGCTGGTGGTCAGACCGCCCTCGGCCAGGATCACCACCAGGGCCGCGAAACCCAGCGCGTGCGCGACGTTGGCGTCGTCGAACTGGATGCCGAAACCCGCCTCGCCGAGCAGCACCCCCATGAACAGGTAGATCAGGAGGCTCGGCAGACCCGCCCGCACCGAGATGCGCACCGCCAGGATCGCGACCAGCATGACGGCTGCGCCCACGAGGAGCACGGAGTCCATCTGATGCACGTCGAAGCTCACGGTCACCCTCGGCGGGTCAGGGGCAGGGCTCTCATCCTAGGGGGGCGCGCTCGGGCGACATGCGGGTACGACGGCCGGGCGGTCGCCCCCGCCGGGGGATGGACGAGGACGACCGCGACCGTGGAGACCCGGCGGGGCGACGGTGTGCACGCCGTGTCCACGCCGCGTGGGCGCCAGCCAGCCCCCTGCGGCGTGGGCGTGCGTGCCTGTCCGTGACCCCTTGCAGGGCCGAGGAGCCGGAATCACGACCGTGGTTCCTTGCTGTCGAGAATCGTCTCGGCTTCCACGCGAAGCCATAGCCCATGTGGGCGGTCTGCTCCGGACGCGGTGGCTCGCGGCCCGGCGGCCGGTCACACAGGGGACATTCCGAGCACCGCGCGCACCGAGTTCTCCAGCTCACCGCCCCGGTCGCGGTCGGAGACGACGCAGCCGCTCAGGAACGCGACGGCGTACTGACCGGCGTGGCTCCACCAGCCGAAGCTGCCACCGACGCCGCCCATCCCCCAACCGTCCGCGGGCTCGATGGCGACGCCGAGACCCCACTGGCAGGTCTCGTTGACGACGCGGTCGTGCCCGTCGGCCTGGACCGACGTGACCTCCGTCAGCATCGCCGGGGACAGCAGCCGCCCCTCCCCGAGAGCCGCGAAGAGGCCGGCGACCGCCCGCGCCGTCCCGTGCCCGTTGACGGCCGGCACCTCCGCACGTCGCCACGCCGCACCGTTCACCACGTCGGGGTCCAGCGCACCGGGCGGGTTCGACAGGGCTTCCAGCATCAGCCCACCACGCTCCCTCTTGCCCCGGTCGAACTCGTCGCCGAAGCCGGTGACGTCGGCGACCCGGTCGAGATCCGGCTCGGGTACGCCGACGTGGAAGTCGAGGCCGAGCGGCGCGCACACCTCGTCGTGGAGGAAGCCACCCAGCGAGCGCCCGTCCACGGCTCGCACGACCTGTCCGAGCAGGTGTCCGTAGAACAGCGCGCTCTCGCCGAGCGCGGTGCCCGGTGGCCACGCCGGCTGCTGCCGCTCCAGGGCAGCGCACATGAGGTCCCAGTCGTAGAAGGCCTCCACAGGTTGTGGCTCGTCGAGAACGACGTGGCCGCTGGTGTGCGTGAGCACCTGGCGCACCGTGGCGCCTCCGGGCAGGGCGGGCCAGTACGCCGCCATCGGCGCATCGAGGTCGACGAGACCGCGGTCGGCCAGCAACGCGACGCAGACGGCGGCGAACGGCTTGGTCACGGAGTACGGCATCACCAGGGTGTCGTCGCGCCACGGACGGGTGCGCGCGGCGTCGGCGTACCCGCCCCAGAGGTCGACCACCCAGCGGCCCTCATGCCACGCCGCGAACGCCGACCCGGTGCCCGGCGACGGTGTGACGAGGTCGGCGAACAGCTCGCGCACCGGCTCGAAACCCGGGGCCACGCTTCCCTGCGCGTCCATGAAGCTCATCCTCTCGGGCTCACGTGAGCGCGATCAGCACGCCCACGACCAGGGGCACGGTGACGACGACCACCGCGGTCACCGGCCGCAGGTGCGTCGTGGACAGGTCCCGGCCGGCCCGGATCTCGCGCTCGGCGCGGCTGCAGCGCAGGTAGCCGGCGCCACCGACGTACGAACCGACGGCGATCAGGGCGACGCCGAGCACCCGGCTCAGCGTCTCCGGGCCCTGGGTGAGGAACTCCAGGACGCCCAGCCCCGCGACCTGCAGGGAGAGTGCCGTGCGGACGTAGGCGAGGAAGGTGCGCTCGTTCGCGAGCAGGAACCGGTAGTCGGTGACGCCGGGCTCGGGCATGCGGCGAGGCTAGCGCCTGGCCCGCGTCACGGTGCCGCAGACGAGCTCAGGGAGCGGGGGACGGGGTGTGAGCCGGTGGCACGAGCAGACTCTTCACGGCCTTCAGGTCCGCACGCAGCTCGCGGAGCAGCGCCTTGTCGGTGGACGCGTCGACGCTGAGCGCCCTGGTGACGACGGCCGTGAGCTGGCCGGCCGCGGCGGAGCCGGGTGTCGCCTCCGCGAGCAGCCGCTCGGCCTTGCGCAGCACGTTGACCACCAGCACGTAGTTGACCGCGCGGAGCGTCTTGACGTCCTTGCGTGCCTGCCGCAGGACGGCGCTGTCGCCGGCCGACGCGGCCTCGGTGCGGATCGCGTCGAGCCCGGCCTTGTCGGCGGCGACGTTCTCGCGCAGCGCCGCCTGCGTGGAGGCGGACAGCCCTCCGATGCGCGACGGCTTCACGGCCCGGTCGAGCGCCTTGGACACCTTCGCCAGCTCGTGCTCGAGCTGACGCTGCGCCCGCGCGACGGGATCGGCCTTCCCCTTGCCCTGCTTGGGTCCCTTCGCGTGCGAGCCCGGCCCCGCGTCGACGGACGACGGCGCTGCCTGGGCCAGCGGAGCGGACAAGACGAGACCGAGTGCGACGACAACGGTCAGGAGACGGATCACGATGCGCATCGATACCCCCAGTTGTGTTACCGAGCACCGGCAACGGCAGCCGCATGCAGTCCAACGCGACGACGTTAGCCACGTCCGTCACGACATGGGAGCGGAACGGCCCGAAATGGTGCATCGGGACCATGGCGCGGGACCCGAACGCGAGTAACGTCGTACAAGATTCAACGTCCTCGTCGTACGCGGCAC
>NZ_DASSCL010000085.1:0-35049 GCF_035697785.1 Nocardioides sp. | reverse complement strand
CGACAGGCCCGCCCCCCGGCAGGCCGCACTGCTCGTGCTCGAGGACGGCCGCACCTTCCACGGCGAGGGCTTCGGCGCCGAGGGCGAGACGTTCGGCGAGGCGGTGTTCTCCACCGGCATGACCGGCTACCAGGAGACGCTGACCGACCCGTCGTACCACCGCCAGGTCGTCGTGATGACCGCGCCGCACGTCGGCAACACCGGCATGAACGACGAGGACCCGGAGTCGCGCAAGATCTGGGTGAGCGGGTACGTCGTCCGCGACCCGGCCCGGATCCCGTCCAGCTGGCGCTCCCGCCGCTCGCTCGACGACGCCCTCCGCGAGCAGGGAGTGGTCGGCATCAGCGGGGTCGACACGCGCGCACTGACCCGGCACCTGCGGGAGCGCGGCGCGATGCGGGTCGGCATCTCGACGACCGAGACCGACCCCGCGGCGCTGCTGGAGCGAGTGCTCATGGCGGACGAGATGGCCGGCTCCGAGCTGGCCGACCAGGTGACGACGGCGGAGACCTACGTCGTGCCGGCGGTGGGGGAGAAGCGGCTCACCGTCGCCGCCGTCGACCTCGGCATCAAGGCGAACACCCCGCGGATGATGGCCGAGCGCGGCATCGAGGTGCACGTGCTGCCCGCCACCGCGAGCGTCGACGAGGTGCTCGCGGTCGCGCCGGACGGGGTCTTCTACTCCAACGGCCCGGGTGACCCGGCCGCCACCACCCACCAGGTCGAGCTGCTCAAGTCCCTGCTGGGACAGGGGATTCCCTACTTCGGGATCTGCTTCGGCAACCAGCTGTTCGGCCGCGCGCTCGGCTTCGGCACCTACAAGCTCAAGTACGGTCACCGCGGCATCAACCAGCCGGTGATGGACCGCACGACCGGCAAGGTCGAGGTCACCGCGCACAACCACGGGTTCGCGGTAGACGCGCCGCTGAAGGGCACCACCAGAACGGAGTACGGCGAGGCCACGGTCAGCCACGTCTGCCTCAACGACGATGTCGTCGAGGGGCTCGAGCTGCGAGACGGGGACGGGCGGCTCAAGGCGTTCTCGGTGCAGTACCACCCGGAGGCCGCGGCCGGACCGCACGACGCGGCGTACCTGTTCGACCGGTTCGTGCAGCTGATGTCGGGCGAGGGGTCAGCTGTGCAGAGACACGCCGACCAGGGGCCTGAAGAACTGACTCCTCGGCGGGAAGGGCGGTCCTGACGTGCCGAAACGCACGGACATCCACAGCGTGCTGGTGATCGGGTCGGGACCGATCATCATCGGCCAGGCGTGCGAGTTCGACTACTCGGGGACCCAGGCGTGCCGGGTGCTCAAGGAGGAGGGCCTGCGCGTCGTCCTGGTGAACTCCAACCCGGCGACGATCATGACCGACCCGGAGTTCGCGGACGCGACGTACGTCGAGCCGATCACCGCGGAGTACGTGGAGAAGGTGATCGAGAAGGAGCGCCCCGACGCGCTTCTGGCCACCCTGGGCGGGCAGACCGCGCTGAACGCGGCCATCGCGCTCTCCGAGGCGGGCGTGCTCGAGAAGTACGGCGTCGAGCTCATCGGCGCGAGCATCGAGGCGATCCACCGCGGCGAGAACCGCGAGTCGTTCAAGGGCATCGTCGAGGATCTCGGTGGCGAGGTGGCCCGCTCTGTGGTCTGCCACACAATGGACGACTGCCTCGGTGCCGCCGGCGAGCTCGGCTACCCGATGGTGGTGCGTCCCTCGTTCACGATGGGCGGCACCGGCTCCGGGATGGCGTACGACGCGGACGACCTGCGCCGCATCGCCGGCGCCGGCCTGGCCGCGAGCCCGACCACCGAGGTGCTCCTCGAGGAGTCGATCCTCGGCTGGAAGGAGTACGAGCTCGAGGTGATGCGCGACAAGGCCGACAACGTGGTCATCGTCTGCAGCATCGAGAACCTCGACCCGATGGGCGTGCACACCGGCGACTCGATCACGGTCGCGCCGGCGATGACGCTCACCGACCGTGAGTACCAGCACCTGCGCGACCTCTCCATCGGCATCATCCGGTCGGTCGGCGTCGACACCGGCGGCTGCAACATCCAGTTCGCGGTCAACCCCGACGACGGCCGCGTCGTGGTCATCGAGATGAACCCGCGGGTCTCGCGGTCCAGCGCACTCGCGTCGAAGGCGACCGGCTTCCCGATCGCCAAGATCGCCGCCAAGGTCGCGATCGGCTACACGCTCGACGAGATCCCCAACGACATCACCACGGCGCACGGCCAGGGCACCCCGGCCAGCTTCGAGCCGACGCTCGACTACGTCGTGGTCAAGGTGCCGCGGTTCGCCTTCGAGAAGTTCCCGTCCGCCGACCCGACCCTGACCACCCACATGAAGTCGGTCGGCGAGGCGATGGCCATCGGCCGCAACTTCACCGAGGCGCTGCAGAAGGCGCTGCGCAGCCTGGAGAGCAAGGCGGCGGTCTTCGACTGGACCCACCACTGGGAGGACCTCGACAAGGCCGCGCTGCTCGAGGAGGTCCGCACACCGCACGACGGCCGGCTCAAGAAGGTGATGGACGCGCTGCGCGCGGGCGCCACGGCGGAGGAGATCTTCGCGTCGACCGCGATCGACCCCTGGTTCGTCGACCAGCTCGCCCTGATCAACGAGATCGCCGGCGAGATCGCCGCCGCCCCCGAGCTCTCCCCCCAGGTGCTTCGACGCGCGAAGCGACACGGGTTCTCCGACGCGCAGATCGGGAAGATCCGCGACCTGCGCGAGGACGTCGTCCGCGGCGTCCGGCACGCGCTTGGCATCCGCCCGGTGTTCAAGACGGTCGACACCTGCGCGGCCGAGTTCGCCGCGCGCACGCCGTACCACTACTCGTCGTACGACGAGGAGACGGAGGTCCGGCCGCGCGAGACGCCGGCCGTGATCATCCTCGGGTCCGGTCCCAACCGGATCGGACAGGGGATCGAGTTCGACTACTCCTGCGTGCACGCGAGCCTGGCGCTGTCGGCCACGAAGGGCGGCGGCCGCTACGAGACGATCATGGTCAACTGCAACCCCGAGACCGTCTCGACCGACTACGACACCTCCGACCGGCTCTACTTCGAGCCGCTCACGCTGGAGGACGTCCTCGAGATCGTGCACGCCGAGCGGCAGGCGGGACCGGTCGCCGGAGTGATCTGCCAGCTCGGCGGGCAGACCCCGCTAGGGCTCGCGCAGGGCCTGCAGGACGCCGGGGTGCCGATCGTCGGGACGTCGCCCGCCGCGATCCACCTCGCCGAGGAGCGTGGTGCGTTCGGACGGGTGCTCCACAAGGCCGGGCTGCCCGCCCCGAAGCACGGACTCGCCACGTCGTACGACGAGGCGCGGGAGATCGCCCACGAGATCGGCTACCCGGTCCTGGTGCGGCCGTCCTACGTGCTCGGCGGGCGCGGGATGGAGATCGTCTACGACGACACCGCGCTGGAGTCCTACATCACCCGCGCGACGCAGGCCAGCCCGGAGCACCCGGTGCTGGTCGACCGGTTCATCGACGACGCGGTGGAGATCGACGTCGATGCGATCTTCGACGGTGAGGAGCTCTTCCTCGGCGGTGTGATGGAGCACATCGAGGAGGCCGGCATCCACTCCGGCGACTCCTCCTGCGCGCTGCCGCCGATCACGCTGGGCGCCCAGGAGATCGCTCGGATCCGCGAGGCCACCGAGGCCATCGCCCGAGGCCTCGGGGTGCTGGGTCTGCTCAACATCCAGTACGCGCTGGGCTCCGACGTGCTCTACGTCCTGGAAGCCAACCCGCGGGCCAGCCGCACGGTCCCGTTCGTCTCGAAGGCCACCGCGACGCCGCTGGCCAGTGCCGCCGCCCGCGTCATGCTCGGCGAGACGGTCGCCGAGCTGCGCGCCGCCGGTGTGCTGCCCGCCGAGGGTGACGGTGGCGACCTGCCCGGCGACGCCCCGATCGCGGTCAAGGAGGCGGTGATGCCGTTCAACCGGTTCCGCACGCCCGACGGCCGCAACGTGGACACCGTGCTCGGCCCGGAGATGAAGTCGACCGGCGAGGTGATGGGCTTCGACGCCGACTTCGGCACCGCGTTCGCGAAGGCCCAGACCGCAGCGTTCGGCTCGCTGCCCACCAGCGGCAAGGTCTTCGTGAGCATGGCCAACCGCGACAAGCGCTCGATGATCTTCCCGATCAAGGTGCTCGCCGACCGCGGCTTCGACATCCTCGCCACCCAGGGCACCGCCGAGGTGCTGCGCCGCAACGGCGTCCGGGTGACCGTCGTACGCAAGCACTTCGAGGGTCCGGGCCCCGCCGGCGAACCCACGACGGTGCAGCTGATCCAGGCCGGTGAGATCGACCTGGTGATCAACACCCCGCACGGCTCGTCGGGCGGTGGCTCGGCGCGCGTCGACGGCTACGAGATCCGGACCGCGGCCGTGATGGCCAACATCCCGTGCATCACCACCGTGCAGGGTCTCGGCGCGGCGGTGCAGGGCATCGAGGCGCTGCGCAGCGGCGGCATCGGGGTCCGGTCGCTGCAGGACTGGGCCCGTAGGTGACCCTCTACCGTCAGGTGTTCGACCGCGCCCTGGTGCGGCTCGACGCCGAGAAGGCGCACCGGCTCGGGTTCCGGACGCTGCGGGTGGCGCGGCCCGGGCTCGCGGGCCTCGACCGGCGGCGCCGTGACCGCGGGCGCCCGGTCTCGGCGATGGGGATCGAGTTCCCGGGCCCGCTCGGACTCGCCGCCGGCTTCGACAAGAACGCCGAGGGCATCGATGCGCTCGCCGCGCTGGGCTTCTCCTTCGTCGAGGTGGGCACCGTGACCGGCGAGCCGCAGCCCGGCAACGACCGGCCGCGGCTGTTCCGGCTGCCGGCCGACCGCGCGGTCGTGAACCGGATGGGCTTCAACAACGACGGGGCGGAGGCGGTCGCCGAGCGGCTCGCCCGGCGCCGGCTGCGGCTGGCCCGCCGCGGCACCCGCGACCGGGTGATCGTCGGCGTCAACATCGGCAGGACCAAGGCCGTCGCCGAGACCGATCCGCGCGCGGTGGTCGCCGACTACGAGAAGTCCACGCGTCTGCTCGCGCCCTACGCCGACTACCTCGTCGTCAACGTGAGCTCCCCCAACACCCCCGGGCTGCGCGACCTGCAGTCGGTCGAGCGGCTCCGCCCGCTGCTGGTGGCGGTCCGGCGCCAGGCGGACGCGGTCACGGGTACGCCCGGCCCGAACAGGACGGCCGGCCGGGTGCCGCTGCTGGTGAAGATCGCTCCCGACCTGTCCGACGAGGACGTGCTTGCGGTGGCCGACCTCGCCCTCGAGCTGGGTCTCGACGGGATCGTGGCCACCAACACGACCATCACCCGCGACGGCCTGGTCTCCTCGCCGGAGGACGTCGAGCGGGTCGGCGCCGGTGGACTGTCCGGGCGACCCCTCCGCCGTCGCGCGCTCGAGGTGCTCGAGCTGCTGCGCGACCGGGTCGGTCCGGACCTGACGATCATCGCGGTCGGCGGCATCGGCGACGCCGACGACGCGCGGGAACGGCTCGAGGCCGGCGCCACCCTGCTGCAGGCCTACACCGCCTTCGTCTACGAGGGCGCCGGCTGGCCGTCCCGCGTGCAGAACGAGCTGGCCCGGTGATCGACCCATGACCCCAGCGGGCACGACGGGTCCGGTCCAGGTGACCGGCGAGGTGCTGGGCGTCAAGAAGGTCGGTGCCCACCACCTGCTCACCATCGTCGCGCCGGGCGTCCCGGAGCGGTTCCGGCCTGGCACGCTCGTCGCGCTCGGCGTGGGCGGCCCGCTGTCGCAGCAGGTCGTGCCGGCGACGTACCCGATCCACCGGGTCCGGCCCACCGGCGCGTACGGCGGCACCGTCGAGGTGGTGCTGACCGCAGACGACCCGTCGTCGGCCTGGCTCGCGGGCACCCATGCCGGCACCGCGATCCCCGTCACCGGCCCGCTCGGTCGTCCCTTCGCACTGCCCAAGGAGCCGGTCACCTGCGTGCTCGCCGGCGAGGGGGCCGCGGCAGCACCCCTGTTCCCGCTGGCCGAACGGTTGCGTGAGCGCGGCTGCGCGGTGCACATGCTGCTCGGCGGCGCCACCGAGCGGCACCTGTACGGCGCCCTGGAGGCGCGGCGCGCCACCCGGGGGGTCACCGTCGCCACCCGGGATGGTTCGGTCGGCCTCGCGGGCACCGTGGCCGACGTGCTCCCCGACCTGCTCGAACGCACCGGCGCCGAGGTGGTCTACGCCGCGGGCGGCACGAGCAGCCTGCACGCGGTGGCGCTCGCCGCCGAGCGGCACGGCGCCTGGAGTCAGACCATGCTCACCGACGTGCCGATGCCCTGCGGCACCGGTCTGTGCCACGCCTGCGTGGTGCCGCTGGTGGGCGAGGACGGCCTCACCCGGATGGCCCGGGCCTGCGTCGACGGCCCGGTCGTGCGGGGCGACCGGGTCCGGTGGGCCGAGGTCGGCACCGTCCCGGAGGACGCCCGGTGACGCGGCCCACCGCCGACCTCGGCACCGACCTCGCCGGCGTCACGCTGCCGTCCCCGGTGCTCACCGCTGCCGGGTGCGGCGGCACCGGGCGGGAGCTGGAGCCGTACCTCGACCTCTCCCGGCTCGGCGCGTTCACCACCCGCACCCTCACCCTGGACCGCCGGCCGGGGGCCCCGACACCGCGGCTGGTCGCGACCCCCGGCGGTGTGCTCTCCGACACCGGTGGCCAGAACCCCGGCATCCAGGGGTTCCTCGCAGCCGAGCTGCCCTGGCTCGCCCAGCAGGGAGTGCGCACCATCGTCTCCCTGGCCGGGCTGACCCTCGCCGAATGGGCCGAGCTCGCCCGGCACGCCGGCGCCGCACCCGGCGTGACCGCCGTGGAGGTCGAGCTGTCCGGACGCTACGCCGGCGGACCGTCCCTCGACCTGGAGCCGTTCGGCGCCGCCAAGGCCGTGCACGTGGTGCGCCGCGAGGTGCCCCGCGGCGTGCCGGTGCTCGCCAAGCTGACCCCCGGCAGCCAGCTCGTCGACGTCGCCCGCGCGGTCGTCAAGGAGGGGGCCGACGGCCTGGTCGTCGGACACGGCGTACCGGCCCTTGCCTTCGACCCGGTGACGCTCACCCCGCTGCTCGGCGGGGGGTCGCCCTCCCTCAGCGGACCGGCCGTGCTGCCGGTGGCCGTGCGGGCGGTGGCCGAGGTGCACGCCGCCCTGCCCGGCGTGCCCGTCGTCGGCGCCGGGGGAGTGCGCACGGGGGCCGACGCCCTGCAGTTGCTGCTCGCCGGTGCCGCCGCCGTCGCGGTCGGCACCGCGCTGCTCGCCGACCCCGGCGCACCCGACCGGATCGCCGACGAGCTCGCCGGCCTGCTCGCCGAGCACGACCTGACCCGGCCCGCCGACGCCGTCGGACTCGGCCACACCGTCCTCGAGGGGGAACACGCATGACGTTCGGGAGCCGACTCCACGAAGCGATCCAGAGCCGCGGCCGGCTGTGCGTCGGCATCGACCCGCACCCGGCTCTGCTCGACGACTGGGGGCTCACCGACTCCGCGATCGGGCTGGAGCGGTTCGCCATGTCGGCGGTCGAGGCACTGGCCGGTGCGGTGTCCGTCGTCAAGCCGCAGTCGGCGTTCTTCGAGCGACACGGCTCCGCGGGCATCGCGGTGCTCGAGAAGGTCATCGAGGGGTGCCGCGACCTCGGCGCGCTCGTCCTCCTCGACGTCAAGCGCGGGGACATCGGCTCCACCGCCCAGGCGTACGCCGACGCCTACCTGACGCCCTCCAGCCCGCTGGCGGCGGACGCGATGACAGTCAGCCCCTACCTCGGGATGGGGTCACTGGACCCGCTGATCGACGCCGCCCGGCTCAACGACCGCGGTGTCTTCGTGCTCGCCCTCACCTCGAACCCCGAGGGGCCGCAGTTCCAGCACGCCACCACCCCCGACGGGAGGACGGTCGCCGCGACCGTCCTCGACGCGGTCGCCACCCTCAACGCCGGCGCCGAGCCGTGGGGCTCGGTCGGGGTCGTCGTGGGGGCGACGATCGAGGAGACCGCCGTCGAGCTCGACGTGAACGGGCCGATCCTGGTGCCCGGGTACGGTGCGCAGGGCGGCACCACGGCGGACATCCGGAAGGTGTTCGGCAGCGCCGCCCGGCACGTCCTGCCCAGCAGCTCGCGCGCCATCCTCTCCGCAGGGCCGGACCGCCGGTCCCTGCACCAGGCGGCCCTGCGGGCCGCCGAAGACCTCGCCGACCTCGACAGGTAGAACGGAATCATGTCCCTCGATCCCACCAACCCGTTCGCGAACCCGAGCCCGCTGCCGTTCGCGTTCCCGCCCTTCGACGCGATCCGGCACGAGCACTACCGGCCGGCGTTCGACGCGGGCGTCGCCGAGCACCGCGCGGAGATCGCGGCGATCACGGCCGACCCGGAGCCGCCCACGTTCGCCAACACGGTCGAGGCGATCGAGCGGTCGGGCCGGCTGCTCGACCGCACCATGCGGGTGTTCTACGAGATGGCCAACTCGATGGCCACCCCGCAGATGCAGGAGCTCGAGGGTGAGCTGATGCCGGAGTGGTCGGCGCACAACGACGCGATCCTGCTCGACGCCGACCTGTTCGCCCGTCTCGACGCGGTGCACGCCACCCGTCTCGAGTCCGGCCTCGACGACGAGCAGATCCGTCTCGTGGAGCGGCACCACACCGACTTCGTGCGTGCCGGGGCGGCGCTCCCGGCCGAGCAGCAGGCGTGGCTGCGCGAGCTCAACGACGAGATCAGCAAGACCACCACGAGGTTCGGCTCCACCCTGCTGGCGGAGGCCAACTCGATGGCACTGCACGTCACCGACGTCTCCGAGCTCGACGGCCTCAGCCACGACGCCGTCGACGCCGCCGCGCTCGCCGCCAAGGAGCGCGGCCTCGAGGGGCACGTGCTCACGCTGCTGTCGCCGACCATCCAGCCGGCACTGGCCACGCTGCGCAACCGCGACCTGCGCCGCCGGCTGCACGAGGCCGCCACCACCCGGGGCCTGCGCGGCGGTGACCACGACACGCGGGAGCTGATCACCCGGATCGCGCGGCTGCGCGCCGAGCGGGCCGGCCTGCTCGGGCATCCCGACCACGCGGCGTACGTCGTGGCGGACCAGACGGCGGGCACGACCGACGCGGTCACCTCCATGCTCGACGCGATGGCCGCGCCGGCGATGGCGAACCTGGCAGCAGAACGGGAGGCGATCGAGGCGGCGATGCGTGCGGACGGCATCGACGACGCGGTGCAGCCGTGGGACTGGACCTACTACGCGGCCCGGGTCAAGGCCGCGACGTACGACGTCGACACCGCCGCCCTGCGCCCGTACTTCTCGCTCGACCGGGTGCTCCACGACGGCGTGTTCTTCGCCGCCGAGCGGCTCTACGGCCTCACCTTCGCCGAGCGTGAAGACCTGCCGGCGTACGCCCCCGACATCCGCACCTACGAGGTCCGCGACGGTGACGGGCCCGACAGCACCGTGCTCGGGCTGTTCGTGTGCGACTGGTTCGCCCGGCCGACCAAGCGTGGCGGGGCCTGGATGGACGAGTTCATCACCCAGTCCCACCTGCTCGACGAGCGACCCGTGGTCGTGGTGTGCCTCAACGTGCCGCGGCCGGCGCAGGGGCAGCCGGCGCTGATGACGGTCGACGAGGTGCGCACCGCGTTCCACGAGTTCGGGCACGCCCTGCACGGTCTGTTCTCCGACGTCACCTACCCGCGGCTGGCGGGCACCCGGGTGCCCCGCGACTTCGTGGAGTTCCCTTCGCAGGTCAACGAGATGTGGGCGTGGGACCCCGCGGTGCTCGCCAACTATGCGCGTCACCACGCCACCGGGGAGCCGCTCGACCAGGACGTCGCCGACCGGCTGATCGCCTCGGGGGAGGCCGGCATGGGGTTCGACACCGTCTCGATGCTCGGCGCGGCGCTGCTCGACCACGAGTGGCACCGGCTCGCGCCCGGTGCGGAGGCGGTGCCGGCGGACGAGGTCGAGGCGTTCGAGGCCGCCGCGCTCGAGAGGCACGGGGTGCGGTCCGACCTGGTGCCGCCGAGGTACAGGTCCGGCTACTTCGCGCACGCGTTCACCAACGGGTACGACGCGGGCTACTACTCCTACCTGTGGAGCGAGGTGCTCGACGCCGACATGGTCGGCTGGTTCGAGGAGAACGGTGGTCTGCGCCGAGAGAACGGTGACGTCTTCCGCGAGCGGCTGCTCTCGCGCGGCGGTGCCGTGGACCCGATGGAGGCGTTCGCGTCGATCCGCGGCCGTGGCCCGAGCACCGAGCCGCTGCTGCGACGTCGCGGCCTGGTCTGAATGCGGGCTGCACCCCTGGCGCTCACGGTCGCTCTGTTCACGTCGCTGGTGGCGGCCGGCTGCTCCGACGCCACCGACGACTACTGCGCCGCCCTCACCGACGAGAAGGCGACGCTGGAGCGGCTGTCACAGCGTGCCGACGACCCGGCGAGCGGCGCCCTGTCAGACAGCGTCGACGTGTTCGAGGGCTTGCGAGACGCCTCACCCGAGGACATCCGCGACGAGTGGACGACGTACGTCATCGCCTGGCAGGGGCTCGAGTCCGCGCTCTCGAGAGCCGGCGTGGACGCCGGTGCCCTCGCCGACGGTGAGCAGCCCGAGGGCGTGACCGACGCCGAGCTCGACGCGGTGCGCGACGCGGCGGACAAGATGCGGTCACAGCCGGTGGTGGACGCCGCCGGCGGCATCGAGCAGCACGCAACCGACGTGTGTGGCGTCGATCTCGGCGGCAGCGGGCTCTAGCGCGGCCGACCCCGTGGGTGCGGCGTTGCAGCGGCGTACGGGCAATGACTAGATTGCGACCTGTTCACCCACCTTCGACGTAGACGGGGCATGCACCGTGGCTTTGCCGGAGCTCACACCGGAACAGCGCCAGGCGAATCTGGAGAAGGCCGCGGCCTCCCGGCGCGAACGGGCCGAGGTGAAGAACCGGCTGAAGCACTCCGGTGCCTCCATCGTCGACGTCCTGCACCAGGGGCAGGAGAACGACGTCATCGGCAAGATGCGCGTCCTCGACCTGCTCACCTCGATGCCGGGACTGGGCAAGGTCCGGGCCCGCCAGATGATGGAGCGGCTGAACATCTCCGAGAGCCGGCGCGTGCGCGGCCTCGGCGCCAACCAGGTCGCCGCGCTGGAGCGCGAGTTCGGCGCGCGTGGCTGACGGACCGAGCCGGCTGACCGTCCTGGCCGGCCCCACGGCGGTCGGCAAGGGCACGGTCGCAGCGGCGGTCCGGGCCGACTACCCCGAGGTGTGGATCTCGGTATCGGTGACGACCCGGAAGCCGCGGCCCGGTGAGGTGCACGGCCGGCACTACTTCTTCGTGAGCGACGAGGAGTTCGACGCGCTGGTCGCCGACGGGCAGCTGCTCGAGTGGGCGGTGGTGCACGGGGCGGCGCGTTACGGGACCCCGCGGCTGCCGGTGGAGCAGGCGGTCGCCGAGGGTCGGCCCGCGCTGCTGGAGATCGACCTCCAGGGCGCGCGTCAGGTGCGCGCGACGATGCCGGACGCGCTGTTCGTGTTCCTGAAGCCGCCGTCGTGGGAGGAACTGGTCCGCCGACTGGTCGGGCGGGGCACCGAGTCGGAGGAGGAGCGGGCCCGTCGGCTGGAGACCGCGCGGGAGGAGCTGGCCGCCGAGTCGGAGTTCGACGTGACGGTGGTGAACACCGAAGTTCACGCTGCAGCCGCCGAGTTGGTAGCCTTGTTGAAGGAACCACCTTCGGTTCCCTCTCACACCCCCGATCGTTGAGGTAGTCACCGCGTGTCTGGAACCGCACCTGTCGCCGAGGGCATCACCAACCCTCCCATCGACGAGCTCCTGACCAAGACCGACTCGAAGTACAAGCTGGTCCTCTACAGCGCCAAGCGTGCGCGTCAGATCAACGCCTACTACTCCCAGCTCGGCGAGGGGCTTCTCGAGTACGTCGGACCGCTCGTGGACACCCACGTCCAGGAGAAGCCGCTGTCGATCGCGATGCGGGAGATCAACGAGGACCTGCTGACCTGCGAGGACATCGACCCCGACGCCGAGGCGGCCGCCGAGACCTCCGACGAGAGCGCCTGAGACCGAGGTCCGCCGCATGACGCGCGTGGGACCACGAGTCGTCCTGGGGGTGAGCGGCGGGATCGCGGCCTACAAGGCGTGCGAGCTGCTCCGCCGCTTCAGCGAGTCCGGCCACGACGTCACCGTGGTGCCGACCCGTGCCGCCCTCGAGTTCGTGGGCACCGCCACCTGGGCGGCCCTCTCCGGCAAGCCCGTCTCCGCCGAGGTCTGGGACTCCGTCCACGAGGTGCCGCACGTCCGCATCGGACAGTCCGCCGACCTGGTCGTGGTGGCACCAGCCACCGCCGACGTGCTCGCCAAGGCCGCGCACGGTATCGCCGACGACCTCCTCACCAACACGCTGCTGACCGCCCGGTGCCCCGTGGTGTTCGCGCCCGCGATGCACACCGAGATGTGGGAGCACACCGCCACCCAGGAGAACGTCGCGACCCTGCGTCGGCGCG
Organism: Nocardioides sp.; assembly: GCF_035697785.1. Lineage (GTDB taxonomy): Bacteria > Actinomycetota > Actinomycetes > Propionibacteriales > Nocardioidaceae > Nocardioides_B. Next base: position 22,532 of record NZ_DASSCL010000085.1, on the reverse strand, counting down.
GAGTCCTGGTCATCGAGCCCGCCGAGGGCCGGCTGACCGGGGCCGACACCGGCAAGGGCCGGTTCCCCGAGCCCGACGAGATCTTCGAGCTCTGCCTCGACGTGCTGGCCCGCCAAGGCAGCGGCACGATGCTCGACCTGGCCGGCCGCCACGTGGTGGTGTCGGCGGGCGGCACCCGCGAGTACCTCGACCCGGTCCGGTTCCTCGGCAACCGGTCCTCGGGTTTGCAGGGCTACGCGCTGGCCCGGGTGGCCGCGGCCCGTGGCGCCGAGGTGACGCTCGTGGCCGCCAACACCACGTTGCCGGACCCGGCCGGGGTCAAGGTGGTCCCGGTGGTCACCACCGGCGAGCTGCGTGACGCGGTCGTCTCCGCGGCCGCAGGCGCCGACGCGGTCGTGATGGCCGCCGCCCCGGCCGACTACCGGCCCGCGACGAGGGCAGCGACGAAGATGAAGAAGGCCGACGACGGTTCCGCGCCCGTCGTACACCTCGAACAGACCACCGACGTGCTCGCCGAGATCTCCCACGACCGCGGCCGACCCGACGCAGTGATCGTCGGCTTCGCCGCCGAGACCGGGGACGACACCGGCTCGGTGCTCGACCACGCGCGCGCCAAGCTCGCCCGCAAGGGCTGCGACCTGCTGGTCGTCAACGACGTCAGCGGCGGCAAGGTGTTCGGGGAGGCGCACAACGAGGCCGTGATCCTCGACTCCGACGGCGGCGCCCATGAGGTCCCGCGGGCGACCAAGTCGGCGCTCGCGCACGTGATCTGGGACCACGTCGTCACACGCCTCGAGACCTCTTAGGCGCGACCGCGCGCGGCAGGTAAGGTTCTCCAGAGTTTTCGACCAGATTGACCGACGAAATGGGGCTGCAGCACCGTGGCAGGACGACTCTTCACCTCCGAGTCCGTGACCGAGGGTCACCCGGACAAGATCGCTGACCAGATCAGCGACTCGGTGCTCGACGCGATGCTCGAGCTGGACCCAGGCAGCCGCGTCGCGGTCGAGACCCTGCTGACCACCGGTCTGGTGGTCGTCGCCGGCGAGGTGACCACCGGCGGCTACGTCGACATCAAGCAGAAGGTGCGCGAGCGGATCCTCGAGATCGGCTACGACTCCTCCGCCAAGGGCTTCGACGGCCACTCCTGCGGCGTGATGGTCGCCATCGGCGGCCAGTCCGGCGACATCGCCCAGGGCGTCGACAGCGGCCACGAGTCCCGCACCGGCGAGTCGGTCGACCCGCTCGACAAGCAGGGCGCCGGCGACCAGGGCCTGATGTTCGGCTACGCCTGCGACGACACGCCCGAGCTGATGCCGCTGCCGATCATGATCGCGCACCGGCTCTCGGAGAAGCTCACCGAGGTCCGCAAGAACGGCACGCTGTCCTACCTGCGTCCCGACGGCAAGACCCAGGTCACCATCGAGTACGACGACGAGGACCGCCCGGTCCGTGTCGACACCGTCGTGGTGTCCACCCAGCACGCGCCCAACATCGACCTCGACGCCATGCTCACCCCGGACATCAAGGAGCAGGTCGTCGACCCGGTGCTGGCGACGTTCGACCTGCCCGCCGACGACTACCGCCTGCTGGTCAACCCGACCGGCCGCTTCGAGGTCGGCGGCCCGATGGGCGACGCCGGCCTGACCGGTCGCAAGATCATCATCGACACCTATGGCGGCATGGCCCGCCACGGTGGCGGTGCCTTCTCCGGCAAGGACCCGTCCAAGGTCGACCGCTCGGCCGCCTACGCGATGCGCTGGGTCGCCAAGAACGTCGTCGCCGCCGGGCTGGCCCGCCGCTGCGAGGTGCAGGTCGCCTACGCGATCGGCAAGGCGCAGCCGGTCGGCTTCTACGTCGACTGCTTCGACACCGAGACGATCCCGGTCGCGACGATCCAGAAGGCCGTCCTCGAGGTCTTCGACCTGCGCCCCGCCGCGATCATCCGCGACCTCGACCTGCTCCGGCCGATCTACACCGAGACGGCGGCGTACGGCCACTTCGGTCGCGAGCTGCCCAACTTCACCTGGGAGCGGGTCGACCGCGTCGACGCGCTGAAGTCCGCCGCCGGCATCTGACCTGGCCGGTGGGCGGGGGGTGGATTACCACGGTCCCGTGGTAATCGCCCGCTTCCCGGTGTGAACTCACATGGGGAAGCGGCAGATCACCACGGTCCCGTGGTAATTGGGTCCCCGCCCCGCCCGCCGCCGCCCCGGGATCCCGGTCGGTGCGGGCTGGGAGGATCGGTCGCGTGACGGGCACGGGTGACGACGAGCCGCAGCTGGAGCTGCCCGGGCTCGTGCGCGCCCGCGACACCGCCCGCGCGGTCAGGAAGCAGGCGGCCGCCAGGTCCAAGCAGGCCAAGCCCGTCGACCCGGCGCCGGAGCTGCCGGTGGCGCGGGTGCTCGTCGACGTGCCGCTGGCGCACCTCGACAAGCCGTTCGACTACCTGGTCCCGCGCAAGCTCGACGCCGACGTGGTGCCCGGTTCGCGGGTCAAGGTCCGGTTCGCCGGGCAGGACGTCGACGGCTTCGTCGTCGAGCGGATCGCGGAGTCCGACCATCCTGGCCGGCTGACGCCCCTGCGCCGAGCTGTCAGTGCGGAGCCGGTGCTGTCGCCGGAGGTGGCCCGGCTCTCCGAGCTCGTCGCGGCGCGCTACGCCGGCACCCGGTCCGACGTGCTCCGCCTCGCCGTACCTCCCCGGCACGCCACCGTCGAGAAGCAGCCGACCGCGCCGACACCCGACTCCCCGCGCCTCGACATCGAAGCCGCCGCCCACGCCTGGCAGCCGTACGACGACGCGACGGTGCGGGCGTTCGCGACGGGCGGATCCCCCCGGGTGGTGTGGTCCGCCCTCCCCGCCGCCGACTGGCCCGCCCTGCTCGCCCACGCCGCGGCGGCGACCCTCGCCTCGGGCCGCGGCTCCCTGCTCTGCGTGCCCGACCACCGCGACGTGACTCGCGTCGACGAGGCGCTGACCGCCGTGCTCGGGGCAGGACACCACGTGCTGCTCACCGCCGACGCCGGCCCGGCGGCGCGCTACCGGGCGTTCCTGGCCGTCTCCCGCGGCGAGGCCCGGGTCGTGGTCGGCACCCGCGCCGCCGCGTTCGCCCCGGTCCACGACCTCGGTCTCGTCGCGATCTGGGACGACGGCGACGACCTCTACGCCGAGCCGCGCGCGCCGTACCCACACACCCGCGAGGTCCTGCTCACCCGGGCCCACGAGCAGTCCTGCGCCGTCCTGGTGGGCGGCTTCGCCCGCACCGTCGAAGCCGAGTACCTCGTCCGCACCGGCTGGGCCGCCGAGCTGTCCGCCCCGCGGACCACCGTCCGGGCGGCCGCGCCGCAGGTGGCCGTCACCGGGGCGACCGACCAGGAGCTCGCGCGCGATCCCCGGGCCCGTTCGGCGCGGCTGCCCAGGTCCGCCTTCGAGGCGATCCGCGCCGGCCTCGAGCACGGCCCGGTCCTGATCCAGACCCCGCGGCAGGGCTACCTGCCGAGCCTGGCCTGCGACCGCTGCCGCACGCCCGCGACCTGCCGCGCCTGCCGGGGGCCGCTGCACCTGCCGAAGCCGTCCGAGCCGCCCGAGTGCCGCTGGTGCGGCACCCCGGAGCCGCAGTGGGCCTGCGGCGAGTGCGGCAACCGCGGCCTGCGCGCCCCCGTGGTGGGGGAGCGGCGCACCGCGGAGGAGATCGGGCGCGCCTTCCCGGCCGTCCCGGTGCACAGCTCCAGCGGTGAGCGGGTGCTGGCCCGGGTGGACGCCAAGCCGGCCGTCGTGGTCGCAACGCCTGGTGCCGAGCCGGTCGCCGACGGGGGGTACGCCTGCGTGGTGCTGCTCGACACCTGGCTGATGCTCGCCCGTCCCGACCTGCGCACCGCGGAGGAGTCGCTGCGCCGCTGGCTCGACGCCGCGGCGCTGGCGCGACCCGGCGGCCGTGGCGGACGCGTGGTCGCCGTCGGCGACCCGGCCGACCAGACGCTCCAGGCCCTGGTGCGCTGGGACCCCTCCGGCTTCGCCCAGCGGGAGATGGCCGAGCGGCAGTCCGCCCACCTGCCGCCCGCGTCCCGGCTGGCCACCCTCGTCGGTGCCGAGGCCGACGTGCAGTCGGCCGCGGCCGCGCTGGAGCTGCCCGACGGTGCCGAGCTGCTCGGCCCCGTCCCCGCCGGGGACGACGGGGTGCGCCTCGTCGTCCGCGTGCCCCGGGCCTCGGGCGGCGCGCTCTCCCGGGCGCTGGTGGAGATGCAGGGCGTCCGCGACGCGAAGAAGCTGCCGGCGGTCCGGGTGCAGGTCGACCCGGTCGCGCTCGACTGAGCCCGAGCCGATCCCCGATCATGGGGCGATGGCGGTCTTCGAGGACCACTTCGACGGTGCGGAGCTCGACCGGAAGGTCTGGTTCCCGCACTACCTGCCCGCCTGGAGCTCGCGGTCGCAGAGCGCGGCGTCGTACGCCGTCGCCGACTCGTGTCTCACGCTCACGATCCCGCCCGACCAGGGCCTCTGGTGCCCCGGGGACCACACCCCGCCGCTCCGGGTGTCCGGCATCCAGTCGGCCAACCGGTCCGGGCCGGTCGGCAGCACCGACGGTCAGCAGCCGTTCCGCGCGGGCCAGGTCGTGCGTGAGGAGCAGCCGACGTTCCTCGGCTGGACACCCAGCGGCGGCGTCGTCGAGATGCGGGCCCGGATGGACATCTCTCCGCGGTCGATGGCGGCGCTGTGGATGTCCGGGCTCGAGGAGGACCCGACCGAGAGTGCGGAGATCCTGTTGGTCGAGGTGTTCGGCAAGGCGGTCGAGCCGGGCGTCTCGGCCGTGGTCGGGATGGGGCTGCGGGCCTTCCGGGACCCGCGGGTCACCGGTGACTTCGCGGCGCCGCGGCTGCCGCTCGACGTGGCGGAGTTCCACACCTACACCGTCGACTGGTCGGCCGAGCGGGCCACCTTCCTCGTGGACGGCGAAGTCGTGCGCACGCTCCCGTCGCCGCCGACGTACCCGCTGCAGCTGATGGTCGCCGTCTTCGACTTCCCCGAGGACTCTGTCGGCGACGACGACCACCTGGTGCCGGCGCTGGTCGTGGACTACCTGCGCGTCTCGCAAGCGACCGCTCCGTAGACTGCACGCACCCCGCCGTCGTCGTACCGAGGAGCGCTGAGCGTCCGCATGGCCATCCAGCCGATCCGCCTGTTCGGCGACCCCGTGCTGCGCACCCCCGCCGTGCCGGTGGCCGACTTCGACAAGGAGCTGCAGCGCCTCGTCGCGGACCTCACCGACACGATGCTGCACGCCCCCGGCGCCGGTCTGGCCGCGCCGCAGATCGGCGTCGGGCTGCGCGTGTTCACCTGGCACGTGGAGGGCGAGACCGGGCACCTGGTCAACCCCACCCTCGACCTCTCCGACGAGGTCCAGGACGGGCCCGAGGGCTGCCTGTCGCTGCCGGACCTGACCTTCGACTGCAAGCGCGCCCTGTCGGTCGTGGCCAAGGGCTTCAACATGTACGGCGACCCGGTCGCGGTCGAGGGGTCCGAGATGCTCGCCCGGGCGATCCAGCACGAGACCGACCACCTCGACGGCGTGCTGTTCATCGACCGGCTCGACCGCGAGGCCCGCAAGGCGGCGATGAAGGCGATCCGCGAGGCCGACTGGTTCGGTGCGCCGCCGACGGTCAGGGTCTCGCCGCACCCGACGAACGGGCTGGGGTTGTGAGGGTCGTCTTCGCCGGTACGCCGGAGGTGGCGGTCCCGTCGCTGGAGGCGGTCGCCGCCAGCGGGCACGAGCTCGTCGGCGTCGTCACCCGTCCGGACGCGCCGGCCGGCCGCGGCCGCAAGGTCGTGGCGTCGCCGGTCGCGGCGCGCGCCGAGGAGCTCGGCGTCCCAGTGCTGAAGCCGGACCACCCCCGCGACGAGGACTTCCAGGAGCAGCTGAAGGCGCTCGCACCCGACTGCTGTCCCGTCGTCGCCTACGGGGCGCTGCTCCCGCAGTCCGTGCTCGACGTCCCGGCGCACGGCTGGGTGAACCTGCACTTCTCGCTGCTCCCGGCCTGGCGCGGAGCCGCGCCTGTGCAGCACGCGATCTGGGCCGGCGACGAGGTCACCGGGGCGACGACGTTCCGGATCGTGAAGGAGCTCGACGCCGGCCCGACCTTCGGGGTGATGACCGAGACGATCCGGCCCAGCGACACCGCCGGGGATCTGCTCGGCCGGCTCGCGACCGGCGGCGCGCAGCTGCTCGTCGCGACCCTCGACGGGATCGAGTCGGGGGATCTGGTGGCCCGCGAGCAGCCCGCCGACGGGGTGAGCCTCGCCCCGAAGATCCTCGTCGAGGACGCCGAGATCGACTGGACCGAACCGGCCGCCGCCGTCGACCGCCGGGTCCGCGCGTGCACGCCCGGGCCCGGGGCGTGGACGACGTTCGACGGCGAGCGCTTCAAGGTCGGTCCGGTGCTGATCGAGGCCAACCTGCCGGCCCTGGAGCCGGGCGTCCTGGAGGTCACCAAGAACGCCGTGGTCGTCGGCACCGGCTCGCTGCCGGTCCGCCTCCGCGAGGTGAAGCCGTTCGGCAAGAGGCAGATGCAGGCCGCCGACTGGGCCCGCGGGGCGCGGGTCGAGCCGGGCGCCCGGTTCGGCACCCATGGCGGGTAGCCCCGTCGACCCGGCCCGCGGTGCGGCGTACGACGTGCTCCGCACCGTGCGCGAGCAGGAGGCTTACACCAACCTGGTGCTGCCGCAGCTGCTCCGCGCCCGCGGCATCCGCGACCGCGACGCCGCGTTCGCCACCGAGCTGGTGTCCGGGACGATCCGGCGGCAGGGGCTGTACGACGCCGTGGTGGCCGCTAACGTCGACCGTCCGCTCGCGAAGGTCGACCCGGGCGTGCTCGACGCGCTCCGGCTCGGCACCCACCAGCTGCTGTCGATGCGCGTGCCCACCCACGCCGCGGTCGGCACCACCGTCGACCTGGTGAGGGCCAAGGTCGGCCACCGCCCGTCCGGCTTCGCCAACGCCGTGCTCCGCAAGGTCGCCCGGCACGACCTGGACGGCTGGGTCCGCCGGATCGCCCCCGACCCGGCCACCGACCCGGTCGGCTTCGCCGCGGTCGCGCACGCGCACCCGCGCTGGGTGGTCGAGGCCCTCGCCGAGGCGCTCGGGCCCGCGGAGGCGGAGCTCGAGGCCCTGCTCGCCGCCGACAACGTCGCGCCCCGGGTGACGCTGGTCGCGCGCCCGGGGCTGGCCACCGTCGACGAGCTCGTCGCGGCCGGGGCGGAGGCCTCGCCACTGTCGCCGTACGCCGCGACGCTGCCCGGCGGCGACCCCGCCGCGCTGGCCGCCGTCGCCGAGGGCCGGGCCGGGGTCCAGGACGAGGGGTCCCAGCTCGTCGCCCTGGCCGTCGCCGCCGCGGTGGTCGAGGGACGGGACGACCGCTGGCTGGACGTGTGCGCCGGTCCGGGGGGCAAGGCCGCCCTGCTCGCCGCGGTCGCGGGGGAGCGCGGCGCGCGGCTGCTCGCCGGCGAGCGTCTGCCGCACCGCGCCGAGCTGGTGCGGGCGGCGACCGCCGCGGCCGGCCCCGGGCTCCTCGGCGTGGTTGCCGCGGACGGCACCCGGCCCGCGTGGGCGCCGGAGACCTTCGACCGGGTGCTCGTGGACGCTCCGTGCTCCGGGCTGGGTGCGCTGCGCCGGCGACCCGAGGCCCGCTGGCGCAAGGAAGCCGCCGACCTCGACGGTCTGGTGCAGCTGCAGGAGGCGCTCCTCGACGGCGCGATGGAGGCCGTCCGCCCGGGCGGGGTGGTCGGCTACGTGACCTGCTCGCCGGTGCTCGCCGAGACCGCGGGCGTGGTGTCGGCGCTGCTCGGTCGCCGCGACGACGTGCGCCTCGAGGACGCCTCACCGCTGCTGCCCGGCGTCACCGACGCGGCCGGTCCGCTGGCCGGCACCGTGCAGCTGTGGCCGCACCGGCACGGCACCGACGCGATGTTCCTCGCCCTGCTGCGGCGGGCCTGACCCTCATGGTCCTCACCACAGCGCGCCGACCGGCCCGACGAGGAAGAACGTCACCAGCCCGATGGTGTTGTTGAAGCCGTGCCCGAGGACGGCGGCCCACAGCGTTCGGTAGTGGAGACGGAGCCAGGTCAGCGCCAGCGCATCCAGTGTGGTCAGCACGACTCCCACCACCCCCTGCTCGGTGTGGGCGAGGCCGAACAGCACCGACGGCACGATCACCGCCCCGGCGAGGCCGAGGCACTCCCGCGCTCGGGTGAACAGGTAGCCGCGGTACGCCGTCTCCTCCCCGACGGCCGCGATCGTCCACGTGAGCAGCAGCAGCCCGCCCAGGACGGCCGGGTCGCCCTCCACGATCGCGAAGTCGCTGACGTCCTGGGTGGCTCCGGTCAGCCGCTCGACGACGGGCATCACCAGGCCGAGCTGGACGAGGGCCCAGCCCGCCGTCAGCGCGAGCACCTGGACGGCCATCCGCCCGGGCCGCGCCATCCGGGTGAACCCCAGGGCCGCAGGCCCCGACCGTCGCGCGAGCGACGAGAGCCCGGCGAGCCCCAGGATCACCAGCGTCGGCACCAGCAGGTCCAAGACGACGACGACCGCCGCGACGGCGACCTCGGCCGCCGCGACGTACCACGGGAACACGCGCGTCCTGCGCACATCTCCACCGTCGCGCGGCGGCGACGAGATGGTCAGGGCTGATGGTCCCGGGTGACAGGGACCGAACCACTAGGATCGCCGCACCATGGGTATCCAGATCTCCCCGAGCCTGCTGGCCGCCGACTTCGCGCACCTCGCCGCCGAGGCCGAGCGCATCTCCGGCGCCGACTGGCTGCACGTCGACGTGATGGACAACCACTTCGTGCCCAACCTGACCCTGGGGCTGCCCGTGGTGGAGGCGCTCGGCAAGGCGTCGTCCACGCCGATGGACTGTCACCTGATGATCGAGGACCCGGACCGCTGGGCACCGGCGTACGTCGAGGCCGGGGCCGCGTCGGTGACCTTCCACGTCGAGGCCGCCGCGGCGCCGGTGCGGCTGGCCCGGGAGCTGCGAGCGAAGGGTGCCCGTGCCGGGATGGGGCTGAAGCCGGCCACCCCGATCGAACCCTACGAGGACCTGCTGTCCGAGCTCGACATGCTGCTGGTGATGACCGTCGAGCCGGGCTTCGGCGGACAGAAGTTCCTCGACGTCTGCCTGCCGAAGATCCGGCGCACGCGCGCGCTGCTCGACAAGCACGGCCTCGACCTCTGGCTCCAGGTCGACGGGGGCGTGTCGATGGAGACGATCGAGCGCTGCGCCGAGGCCGGAGCCGACGTGTTCGTGGCCGGCTCGGCGGTGTTCCGGGCCGACGACCCGAACGCGATGGTCGAGCAGCTGCGGACGGCCGCCGAGTCGGCGAGCGGCTGAGCTACACGTAGATGTTGTCGTGCTCCTCCAGGAACGCCTGCAGCTCCTCGTGGCTGGGCTTCCAACGGCCCTCGGCGATCTCCACGAGCCCCTCGAAGTAGGCCTCCCGCGGGGCGCCCGGAGCGAACAGGATCAGCAGCGACGCCGACTCGCCGGACCGGTTGCGGAACCCGTGCAGGCCGCCCTCGGGCACGAAGTCGAAGTCGCCGGGGTGCGCGTCGAACCAGTCCTTGCCGTCGTAGAGCTGGATCTGGCCGGAGAGCAGGAAGAACGACTCAGTGAACGTGCGGTGGAAGTGCGGCTCAGCGCCAGCCGGCTCCGGCCCCATGTCCCAGCGGTAGAGCCCGAACTTGCCGCCGGTCGTCGCGCCGGTGGCGAGGTAGCTCGCCGCCCCACCGGGGCGGGGCAGCTCCGGGGCGGTGTCGGCCGGCCGGAACCGTGCGGTGACCTCGCCGGCGCTGCCGAGGTACCGAGGGTCGGGATACGACATGACCGCGACGCTAGCGGCGCATCGATGAGTGATCCATCCCCACAACGGGTGGTGCCCGTGTGAGACCTCACAGCACGGAACGGCCGAGTTGTGGCAGGCTTGGCCCGACGAGTGAACAGCTCGCGTGCTCTGGGGTCGGTGCAATTCCGAGCCGGCGGTGATAGTCCGCGACCCGGCTGCAGCCAGCAGCCGGTTGACCAGGTGGAAATCCTGGACCGACGGTCAAAGTCCGGATGGGAAGGTGCACGCAGCGGTGTCGTGGTCCCACGGCGCCGACCCTGTCTTCCCGCAACAGCCCCGGTCCGCGCGACGCGCGACGAGAGGGGCTCCCGATGGCGTACCGCCAGGCCGAGCAGGCCGCGATGGCGCGCGCCCTCGACCTGGCCCGCACGCCCGGCGTCCCCACCGGTCCCAACCCGCGCGTCGGCTGCGTGATCCTCGCTCCCGACGGGAGGGTGGTCGCCGAGGGCTTCCACCGCGGCGCCGGTACGCCGCACGCGGAGGTCGACGCGCTCGACCGGGCTGGTGACCTGGCCCGGGGCGGCACCGCGGTGGTGACCCTCGAGCCGTGCAACCACAGCGGACGCACCGGTCCGTGCGCGGTGGCCCTGGTGGACGCGGGGGTGGCCCGCGTGGTCTACGCACAGTCCGACCACAACCCGGTCGCCGTCGGCGGGGCCGAGACGCTCAAGCGGTCCGGGGTCGACGTCGAGGGCGGGCTGATGGCCGACGAGGCGCGGACCGTGAACCCGGTCTGGACCTTCGCCGTCGAGCACGGCCGCCCGTACGTGACCTGGAAGTTCGCGACCACCCTCGACGGTCGCAGCGCCGCCGCCGACGGGACCTCGCGCTGGGTCTCGTCACGGCCGGCTCGGCTGGACACGCACCGGCTGCGCGGCCTGTGCGACGCGATCCTGGTCGGCACCGAGACGGTGCTCGTCGACGACCCGCAGCTCACCGTGCGCGACGAGCACGACGAGAACCTCCCGCGGGAGCGGCAGCTGCTCCGCGCGGTGATGGGGCTGCGCGACGTCCCGGCCGACCGGCGGGTGCGCGACGACGCCGCCGACACCGTCGTACTGCACACCCGGGACCCGCACGAGGCGCTCGCCGAGCTGTTCGCCCGTGACCGGCAGCACGTGTTCCTCGAGGGCGGGCCGACGCTGGCCGCCGCGTTTCTGGCCGCGGACCTGGTCGACGAGGTGGTCGCCTACGTGGCGCCGATGCTGCTCGGCGCCGGCCGCAGCGCGGTCGGCGACCTCGGGATCGGCACGATCTCGCAGGCGCGGCACCTCGACGTCACCGACGTGCACGTGCTCGGCGAGGGCGCCGAGACCAATGTCCGGATCACGATGGTCCCGCAGAGGAGGGCGAGCGCCTGATGTTCACCGGGATCGTCGAGGAGCTCGGCGTGGTCGAGGGGATCGAGGAGCAGCCCGACGCGATCCGGCTCTCCGTGCGCGGTCCGCACGTCACGACCGACGTGTCTCTCGGCGACTCGATCGCCGTCAACGGCTGCTGCCTGACGGTGGCCGAGCGCGACGGCGAGACGTTCACCGCCGACGTGATGCGCGAGACGCTGACCAAGACCTCGCTCGGCGCGCTCGGGATCGGCACCCGGGTGAACCTCGAGCGCGCGGTCACCCCACTGACCCGGCTCGGTGGTCACATCGTGCAGGGCCACGTCGACGGCACCGGGAAGCTGGTACGACGGGAGCCCAGCGAGCACTGGGAGCTGGTCGAGGTCGAGCTGCCGGCCGACCTCGCCCGCTACCTCGTACCGAAGGGGTCGATCACCGTCGACGGGATCTCACTCACCGTGGTCGAGGTCCTCGACGACTCGTTCACGGTCAGCCTGATCCCGGAGACCCTGGCCCGCACCACCCTCGGCTTCAAGGAGACCGGTGACCCGGTCAACCTCGAGGTCGACGTGATCGCGAAGTACGTCGAACGGCTGGTCGCACCCAGCGAGGCAGCAAGCGGGGGCCACATCGAGGAGAAGGACGAGACATGAACGCGCTGGAGTGGCTGCTGGAGGGCACCATCGACATCCCGACCTGGTCGGCGTTCGGGGCGAGCATTCCCGCGAGCACGATCCTGGTGCGCGAGGTGGTCGGCAACGGGTTCGGGCTGGCCAGCGCGCTCGGCGGGCTCCGCCGCCAGGTGTGGGCCTGGCCGGTGGGGATCATCGGCAACCTGATCCTGTTCACCGTCTTCGTCGGCGGCATCTTCGACAAGCCGCAGGCCAACGACCTGTGGGGGCAGGCCGGCCGACAGGTGTTCTTCCTCGCCGTGTCCCTCTACGGGTGGTGGCGCTGGAGCCGCAGCCGACGGCTCGGCGAGTCCGCCGACTCCGGGGCGATCGTGCCGCGCTGGGCGGGCCCGGCCGGGCTGCTCCAGCTCGCCGTGGCCGCGGTCGTCGGCACCACCGTCTTCTACTTCGTGCTCCGCGAGCTCGGCTCCTGGGGACCGCTTCCGGACGCGTGGATCCTCACCGGCTCGATCCTGGCCACCTACGGGATGGCCCGGGGTTGGAACGAGTTCTGGCTGATCTGGATCGCCGTCGACGTGGTTGGCGTGCCGCTGCTGTTCCAGGCCGGGTACTACCCCTCCGCGGTGCTGTACCTCGTCTACGGCGGCCTCTGCGTGGCCGGCTTCGTGACCTGGCTGCGCACCAAGGACCGCGCCGAGGGAGCCCCACCGAGGGAGACCACCGCGGACGAGGTCACGGTATGACGGGACCCCACGTGCGGCTCGACACCGTCGAGCGGGCCATCGCCGACATCGCCGCCGGCAAGGCGGTCGTCGTGGTGGACGACGAGGACCGCGAGAACGAGGGCGACCTGATCTTCGCCGCCAGCAGGTCCACGCCGGCGCTGATGGCGTTCACGATCCGCTACAGCTCCGGGGTCATCTGCGCGCCGATGGAGGCCGCGACGCTGGACCGGCTCGGCATCCCGCTGATGACGCCGCACAACCGCGACCGGCACCGCACGGCGTACACCGTCTCGGTCGACGCTCGCGACGGCGTCACCACCGGCATCTCGGCCGCCGACCGCTCGCACACGGTGCGGGTGCTCAACGACTCGGCCACCGAGCCGTTCGAGGTCACCCAGCCCGGCCACGTGTTCCCGCTGCGCTACACCGAGGGCGGCGTGCTCGCCCGGCCCGGCCACACCGAGGCCGCGGTCGACCTGGCCCGGCTCGCCGGGCTGACCCCGGCTGGCGTGATCAGCGAGATCGTCAACGACGACGGCACGATGAAGCGCGGCCAGGACCTGCGCGACTTCGCCGACGAGCACGGCCTGGCGATGATCTCCATCGCCGACCTCATCCACTACCGGCGCCGGCACGAGAGCCACGTCGAGCGGGTTGCCGAGACGCGGCTGCCGACGCGGGCCGGGCAGTTCACCGCCTACGGCTACCGGATGACCATCGACGGCACCGAGCACGTCGCGCTCGTGCACGGCGACCTGGGGGACGGCAAGGACGTGCTCACCCGCGTGCACTCGGAGTGCCTGACCGGTGACGTCTTCGCCTCGCACCGGTGCGACTGCGGACCGCAGCTCGAGGAGGCGATGGAGCGCATCGTGGCCGAGGGTCGCGGCATCGTCGTGTACCTCCGCGGCCACGAGGGACGCGGGATCGGGCTGGTGGCCAAGCTGCAGGCCTACCAGCTCCAGGACGGCGGTCGCGACACCGTCGACGCCAACCTCGACCTCGGGCTGCCGGCCGACGCGCGGCACTACGGCACCGCCACCCACGTCCTGCTCGACCTCGGCGTCCGGTCGGTGCGGCTGCTGACCAACAACCCCGACAAGGTGACCAACCTGGAGGACTACGGCGTGCCGGTCTCCGAGCGGGTGCCGCTCACCCCGCACCCCAACGACCACAACATCGGCTACCTGCTCACCAAGCGCGACCGGATGGGCCACGAGCTGCCCGACCTCCACCACTCGCCAGGAGCCACGGCATGAGCGGCCACGGCGCCCCTGACGACAGCCCGACCGACTGCAGCGACCTGCGCGTCGCCGTCGTCGCGTCCAGCTGGCACACGGAGGTCATGGACGGGCTGATCGCCGGCGCGCAGCGGGCCCTGGACGCCTACCAGGTCGACGCCCCCGAGCTGGTCCGCGTGCCGGGCTCGTTCGAGCTGCCCGTCGTGGCGAAGGCGCTGGCGGAGCGAGGGTACGACGCGGTCGTGGCGCTCGGCGTGGTCATCCGTGGCGGCACCCCGCACTTCGACTACGTGTGCTCGGCCGCCACCGACGGGCTGAGCCGGGTCGCCCTCGACACCGGCGTGCCGGTCGGCTTCGGCCTGCTCACCTGCGACACCGACGAGCAGGCGCTCGACCGGGCCGGGCTCGACGGGTCCTCGGAGGACAAGGGCTACGAGGCGACCGCTGCGGCCCTGGTCACCGCCGCAACGCTCACCGGGATCCGCTCGTGAGCCGCGTCTCGCCGCGCGCGGGCGGCGGCCGCCCGCCTCGTCGTACGCCGTAGTCTGACCGCGTGAAGACGTTCGACGAGCTCTGGACCGAGCTTTCCGACAAGGCCCAGACGCGTCCCGAGGGCAGCGGCACCGTCGCCGCCCTCGACGCCGGCGTCCATGCCATCGGCAAGAAGCTGGTCGAGGAGGCCGCCGAGTCCTGGATGGCGGCCGAGCACGAGGGCAAGGAGCGCGCGGCCGAGGAGATCAGCCAGCTGCTGTACCACGCCCAGGTGCTGATGATCGCCAGCGGCTTGTCGCTCGACGACGTCTACGCCCACCTCTGAACCGCGAGGTCACACGCCATGAGCAGCACCCAGACGGACACGCCCGGCAACGGGGACGTCCTGCGCATCGCGCTCCCCAACAAGGGGGCTCTCTCCCAGTCCGCCTCCGACATCCTGCGCGAGGCCGGCTACAGGCAGCGCGGGGACGCCAAGCAGCTCACCCTGAACGACGCCGACAACGGCGTCGAGTTCTTCTACCTGCGCCCGCGCGACATCGCCCTGTACGTCGGCGAGGGCACCCTCGACGTCGGCATCACCGGACGCGACCTCCTCCTCGACTCCGGCGCCAAGGCCGAGGAGATGCTGCAGCTCGGCTTCGGCCGGTCCCGGTTCCGGTTCGCGGCCCGTCCCGGCACGGTCTCGGACCTGGCGGGCCTCGCCGGCCGCCGTATCGCCACGTCGTACGACGGTGTGGTGCGCCGCTACCTCGAGGAGCACGGGATCGACGCCACCGTCACGCGGCTCGACGGTGCCGTGGAGACCAGCGTGCAGCTCGGCGTCGCCGACGTGATCGCCGACGTGGTGGAGACCGGCAGCACGCTGCGCCAGGCCGGGCTGGAGATGTTCGGCGAGCCGATCCTCGAGTCCGAGGCGGTGCTGATCACGCGCCTGGGGGCCACGCTGCCCGGCGGCTTCGAGGTGTTCCGGCGACGTCTCGAGGGCGTGCTGGTGGCCCGGTCCTACGTGATGATGGACTACGACATCCGCGTCGAGCGGGTCGAGGAGGCCGTCGCCCTGACGCCCGGCATCGAGAGCCCGACGGTGTCCCCGTTGCATCGGGAGGGGTGGGTCGCCGTGCGCTCGATGGTGCGCCGCGACGCCGCCCAGCGCGTCATGGACGAGCTCTACGACCTCGGCGCCCGCGGCATCCTGTCCACGGACATCCATGCCTGCCGGCTCTGAGCTGCGGCTGCCGCACACGTTCCGGCCGTTCGGCGTGCGGATGGCGGTCTACGTGTTCGGAGCCCTGCTGGTGCTGGTGACTGCCGTCGTCTGGTTCACGTTCCCGGGCGAGATCCGCGACAAGTTCACGACCTTTCAGCGCGGCACGGTGATCGTGCTGGGCCTGGCCTTCCTCGCGATCGGCTGGGGGCTGGCGCGCTGCCGCATCGAGGCCCGGCGCGAGGGGCTCAAGGTGGTCAACGGCTACCGGGCCCGCCGGTTCGAGTGGAGCGAGGTCGTCGCGGTGACGATGAAGCCCGGCAGCCCGTGGGCGGTGCTCGACCTGAGCGACGGCACCGCCGCGGTGGCTCTCGGCATCCAGGCGTCCGACGGCGCGCGTGCCCGGCGTCAGGTCCTCGAGCTGCGCAAGATGGTCGAGGTGCTCACCCGGACCGAGCGCGACGACTGACCCCGCGTTACAGCGAGACCGGGGTGTGGCCGAGCCTTCGTGCGAAGTCGGCGACGGCTTCCTCGGGCGTCGGGACGTGCCCGAACACCGCGTCCTGCCGGGTCGTGTCGGCGACGTACTTGCCGGTCTCGAACCAGCCGAGCATCGCGCCCAGGTCGGAGATCCCGGGAACGACGAGCCCGACGACGGAGGTGAGGGCCTTCACGACCACAGCGGGCACGCTGCGCACCTTGACCTCCTCGCCGAGGAGCCGCGAGGCGATCTCCGCGATCTCGCGCATGCACACAGGCCGCGTCCAGCCGATCTCGATGCGTTCGCCGTCCTGCACGTCGGCGTCGACGGCTTCGGCGAGGGGCAGCGCGCGACGTCGGAGGTGAGCACGAACGTGAGCGGGGCGGTCGTGGTGCCGAACCACATCAGCCGCTTCTTCGCGAACGGGTCGCCGCCCATCTGCGTGACCATGTCGAGGAAGGCGCCGGGCCGCAGCGCGACGAACGGGACCTCGTACCGCTCGAGCGCGTCCTCGGCGAGCTTCTTGTGCCAGAAGTGGGAGACGTGCGGGGTCAGGTCGCAGGTGAGGATGCTGGTCAGGACGAAGCGGCGCACTCCGGCGTCGGAGGCCGCTTCGGCGAGGTTGGCCTGGCCGACGGTGTCGATCTCCGTGGCGTTCTTGTTGCGGCGGGTGTAGCCGGCCGCGGTGCTGACCACGGCGTCCACGCCGTCCATCGCCGCTACCAGCGAACGCCGGTCGAGCATGTCACCGCGGACGACCTCGACGCCCTTGGTCTCGAGCTTGGAGGCGTCCGAGGTCGGGCGGACCAGCGCGCGGACGTTCTTGCCGCGTTGCTGCAGGGCGTCCACGACCTGGCCACCGAGGAAGCCGGTGCCGCCGACGACGAGAACCGGTTCATTGCTCATGACTGGGCCTCCAGTACGGACTGTACGCGAGGTCTGGCCGTTGGTCCCACGTGCTCATTCCCTTGTGGGTGAGGCGAAACTTCGATCGAAACCTGTCGGCGATCCCTGGTTGAGCCCTTTCCATGACGGCACTCCTGGACGCGCCCACCGACCCCGCCGTGGCGGTCGCATTCGCCCGCGAGTCGATGAATCCACGCACGGCGCGGAGGGAACTCCCTAACACACCCAGTCAGACCGCGGCGGCCAGTGCGTCCAGCGCCTGGGTGAAGCAGGCCATCGGCGGGGTGACCAGGCCGGCGCCGACCTGGCCGGTACCGGCGACGCGGCCGGCCATGCCGGTGTTGATCTGGGGGAGGACGCCGGAGCGGACGACCGAGGTCACGTCGATCCCGGTCGGCGCTCCGCGGAACTCCAGGATCGGGATCGCGAATGCGGGGTTCTCGCCGACGGTGATGTCGTACATCCGCTGCGTCGTGGCCAGCGCGTCCGGCACCGAGCCGCCGACGAAGCGGACGATCGCGGGGGCGGTGGCCATCGACATGCCGCCGATGCCAGCGGTCTCGGTGATCGCGGAGTCGCCGATGTCGGGGTTGGCGTCCTCGGGGCCGTACGACCCGAGGTAGAGCCCCTCCGGGGTGTTGGCCGGGGCGGTGAACCATTGGTCTCCGGTGCCGGAGACCTGGATCCCGAAGTCCGTGCCGTTGCGGGCCATCACCGTGACCACGCTTGAGCCGGGGAGGTCCGCGGCAGCCCGGGTCTGCAGCTTGCAGGCCGGCATCCCCAGGTTGAGGAAGAAGTGGTCGTTGGCGGAGACGAACCGCACCGCCTCCGCCACCTCACCGGTCGGCGCCCCGGAGTCGATCATCGCCGGCAGCACCTCGCGCAGGAACATCAGTGTCCCGGCGCGGTTGCGGTTGTGGCCCTCGTCGCCCATCTGGATCATCTGCGCGACGATCGCGCGTACGTCGATCGGGCCACCGGCGCGCACCGCCTTCTGCAGCAGCGGGCCGAGCACGTCGCCCATCCAGCGCAGCCGGTCGATCACCTCCGGTCCGTAGGCGCCGTACCGGAGCACCTTGCCGAGTCCCTCGTTGAGCGAGCACCACGAGGTGTTGCCGTGCACCGCGTCGCGCAACTCGAAGACCCACATCGACGGGGTCACCACGCCGGCCATCGGACCGACGGCGCCGCGGTGGTGGCACGGCTCCCAGCTCACCCCGTCGCCGGAGGCGAGGGCCGCCTCGGCCGCCTCGGGGGAGTCGGCGAGCCCCTCGAGCAGCATCGCCCCGATCAGCGCGCCACGCAGCGGACCGGACGCGCGCTCCCAGTCGACCGGCGGCCCGGCGTGCAGGAACTGTCCGGGCTCGAGCCCGAGCGCCTCGGAGGCGGGGCGCACGTCGACCAGCGTGGCCTCGGCCGCGAGCATCCGGGCGAGCGCCCGCTCGTTTGCGTCACGCCGGCGACGGTCGGCCATCACGGCGGCCAGCGCCGCGGCGTCCCCGGCGGGCGGCTGCCACGCCACCCGGTGGGTGGCGACCGCCTGCGCTGCGACCGCATCGGCGAGCAGCTCCGCGCCGGCCGTGACGACCGCGGTGGGCGTGGTCAGCTGGGTCATCGGGTGGCTCCCTCGACGAGGCGGACGGCCTCGCGGGCCGCTTCGGCGTTCGACAGGTGCACGGCGGCGCCGGCCTCGGTGAGCGTGGCGCACTGGCGGAGCAGGTCCTGCGGGTCGTCGCGGGTGCCAACCACGCTCGTCACGACCGGCAGGCCGGCCGCGGTGGCGCGGCGTACCGCATCGACCAACCCGGCCGCCGGGTCGGGGTCCGACCCGAGCCCGAGCACCACGTCGAGCAGCAGCACCCCGCAGGCCGGGTCGTCGATCTCCCGCTCGATGCGCTCGACGCGCAGCGAGCCGTCGATCATCGGGTGCGGGCGCCCGCGGGTCAGCTCGTCGTCGCCGAAGTCGACCATGACCTGGTCCTCGCCGAGCGTCTCGGTGGCGATGATCGAGGCCTCGTCGCGCATCGTGCCGCCGACGAACAGCCCGCGCAGCGCGCCGGAGTCGCGGACCTTTTCGACGGCGCCGGCCCAGTGCTGCGGCGCTTTCCACGTGCCCCCGGCCGCGGCGACCACGGCCGCCGCCGTCGCGGTCAGGTCCGGCTGACCGGCGCCGAGGAGCCCGAAGAGCACCTTCCTGCCCAGCGACGCGGCGTGGTCGCGGACCCGCTGCGCCACCTCGGGTGCGGGGGGCTTGGAGATGACGACGACCAGCTCGGTGGCCGGGTCGGCGGCGAGCAGGTCGAGCGCGCGCAGCGTGGACATGCCGCCGACCGCGCTGGACAGGTCGCGGCCACCGACGCCGAGGCAGTGCGAGATGCCGACGTCGGCACCGTCGAGCAGGGACATCAGGTGCTGGGCCCCGGTGCCCGAGGCGGCGACGATGCCGACCGGCCCGGGACGCACCACGTTGGCGAAGCCCAGGCCGACGCCCCCCACGACCGCGGTGCCGCAGTCGGGACCCATCACCAGCGCGTCCGTCTCGGCCGCGCGCCGCTTGAGCGTCACCTCCTGCTCCACCGGCACGTTGTCGCTGAAGATCATGGTGAGCAGGCCCGCCTCGACCGCGTCGAGGGCGTCGACGAAGGCGTACTGCCCAGGGGTCGAGACCAGTGCGACCGTGCCGTCGGGGTCGAGGTCGCGTGTGGCCGCGCGGACCGTGAGGGGCGGGGGCGCGTCACCGAAACCCGTCGTCGCCGGACGGGACGCCGCGGCCAGCGCCGCCTCGACCTCGTCGCGCGCGGTCGCCAGGTCGTCCTCGGACGCGGCGGCGAGGGCGACCAGCATCTCGTTGCCGGTGGTGCCGGCCGGCACCTCGAAGCCCATGCCCGCCGCGAGCTCGAGGTTGAGGTCGGTGGTCATCGCGACCAGGGCGGCGTCGACACCGTCGAGGTCGGCGACCCGTCGGCTCACCTGCATCAACGTCACGGAGTCGACGTAGGCACCCTTGCGCACCTCGACGTGTCTCATGCTGCTCCCTGCTGTCTGGAGGGGTGGGTGTTCAGGACGTGCAGCACGCCGTCGAGCAGGTGCCGTCCCGAGGAGTGCCCGACCGCGAGCAGCGCGGCCACGGCGGCGTCGGCGGCGACGGTTTCGGCGGCGCAGTCGGCGCACAGCGCCTCGACCGCGTCGGCGAGCTGGGGCGCGGCCCAGCCGTCCAGGGCGCTGTGCAGCATCCCGACCGACACCGCCGTGGTACGCCGGGTCGACAGCGCCCGCACCGTGTCGCGGCGCCAGCGCGGCAGCGCGGGATGCCCGGTCGCGTGGCCGGCCACCAGGGCGCCGGCCAGCACGTCGTCGCCGTCGGGCGTGAGACCGGCGCCGCGACCGAGCAGGGCGGCGGCGTCGACGTCGTCGTACTCGGAGCCGGCGAAGCGTGCCCAGCACCCCGGATCCGGCGCCGTGAGGCCCGAGGGACGCGGCGGGGTCCACCACCGGTTGACGCGCGGCGTGAACGAGCCGGTGGGCAGCTCGGCGACGACCACACTGTGCGGCAGGCGCACGGCATCCGCCGTGGCGACGCACACGACGGGCGCGGCGATATCACCGCTGGCGTAGTGCACGCTCACCGGCGTCCGGACCGCCTCCACCCACTCGGGTGCCAGCGGCAGGGCGGTCGCGGTGAGCGTCGACGCGGCACAGGCGAGCTCCGGAGGCACAGGGTCAGGCTACGCAGCGTGTCGAGGCTCAGCATCCTTGGAGCACGCCGGTGACTGGTGCATTGTGAGGCTGACCCGGGATCAAGCCGATCCCGCTGTCGAGGGTGCCCTGGTCGCCACGGTGGCCGGGCCTTGAGCAGGAGGCCTCAGATGGCATTTGGCTGGAAGGTCGTCTACGACGGCAAGACACCGCCGCTCGGCGCGGCCGTCGCTCCCGACGAGCGACTCTCGTGGCCACGCACAGTTGGGCTCGGTGCCCAGCACGTGGTCGCGATGTTCGGCGCCACCTTCGTGTTCCCACTCATCATGGGGCTCAACGCCCAGCTCGCGATCATGATGAGCGGCATCGCCACGATCCTGTTCCTGCTGATCGTGCAGGGCAAGGTGCCCAGCTACCTCGGCACGTCGGCCTCGTTCGTCGGCGGGGCGGCGGCGATCTACAGCCAGGGCGGTGCCCCCGCCGACGTGACGGGATCGATCCTCGTCGCCGGCGTCGTGCTCGCCCTGGTGGGGATCCTGATCCACTTCCTCGGCAGCGGCGTGCTGCACGCGGTGCTGCCGCCGGTCGTCACCGGAGCGGTCGTCATGCTGATCGGGTTCAACCTGGCCCCCGTGGTCGCCGACATCTACTGGCCGCAGGACCAATGGGTGGCCCTGCTGACCATGGTCGCCGTGATCCTGATGGCGGTGGGGCTGCGCGGCTTCCTCGGCCGCATCGCGGTGTTCCTCGGCCTGCTGTTCGGCTACCTGCTGTCGTGGCTCCTCGATGTCGTGATCGGCCCGATCACGTCGTTCGACCCCGCCGCCGGCGAGGTCACCACCCACGACAGGGTGAGCTGGGCCGGCGTGAAGGCCGCCGACTGGATCGGGTTCCCACCCGTCAGCGACCCCGACGCAGGTGTCGTCGGCATCCACGCGCCCAACTTCGACATCGCCTTCATCCTGCTCATGCTGCCGGCCGTGATCGCGCTCGTCGCCGAGAACACCGGCCACGTGAAGGCCGTCGCCGAGATGACCAACCGCGACCTCGACCCCGTGATGGGTCGGGCCATCGCCGCCGACGGCATCGCCACCGCGCTCACGTCGTCCGTCGGCGGTTCCCCGACCACGACGTACGCCGAGAACATCGGCGTCATGGCGGCCACCCGGGTCTACTCGACCGCGGCGTACTTCGTCGCGGCCGCCGTGGCGATCCTGCTGGGCTTCGTGCCGAAGTTCGGCGCGGTCATCTACGCGACTCCCGGCGGCGTCCTGGCCGGCATCACCCTGGTGCTCTACGGGATGATCGGCCTGCTCGGCGCCAAGATCTGGATCGAGAACCGCGTCAACTTCGCCAACCCGGTCAACCTGGTGCCGATCGCGGCCGGCCTGATCGTCGGCATCGGCTTCGACACCACCGGGTTCTTCTCGGTGACCGACGACTTCACGCTGGGCGGCATCGCCCTCGGGACCATCATCATCGTCGCCGGCTACCACCTGGCGAAGCTGGTGGCACCGCCGGACGCCGACGGCACGATGATGGCGATCGGCCACCCCGGCGCCCACTCCGAGGACCACGCCCCGCCGCAGCGCGGGTCGCACGGTCCGTCGCACCGGGACGGCAAGGACAGCTAGGGACCTGTGAAACCTGCTCCCTTCGCCTACCTCCGACCGGGGTCGCTGGCCGACGCGCTGGCGGCCCTGGCGGAGGCGCCGGACGCGAAGGTGCTGGCCGGAGGGCAGAGCCTGGTGCCGCTGCTGTCGATGCGGCTGGCCGCACCCTCGCTGCTGGTCGACATCAACGGCCTTCCAGATCTTGACCACGTGACCTGCACCGACGACGGGGTTCGCGTGGGTGCGCTGGCCCGGCACGCCGACCTCCTCGCCGACGAGGAGGCGCGGGGTGTGCAGC
>NZ_DASSCL010000084.1:0-7754 GCF_035697785.1 Nocardioides sp. | reverse complement strand
CCATCACGGTGGCGGTCACCGACTCCCCCAAGCCGCCGCCGCAGCGGGTCAGCCTCACCTTCCCGGCGCTCAACCGGTCCCGGCAGGTGTGGTTCCTCGCTTCGGGTGCCGGCAAGGCCGAGGCGGTCGGCCGGGCCCTCGGCGGTGCGGACCCGCACGAAGTGCCGGCGGCGGGCGTGCGAGGTCAGGAGCGCACGGTGTGGTTCCTCGACGCCGACGCCGCCTCACAGCTCGACTGAGCACAACGATTCGTCTGCGATCCGCCCGCGGGAATCACCCCATAGACGGCAGACGAATCGTTGTCAGAAGACGATCTCGCCCTTCTTGCGGCGGTCGCGCAGGGTCTGGATCGCCTCGTCGAGGATCTCCTCGGCCTCCTGGTCGGAGCGGCGCTCCTTCACGTAGGCGAGGTGCGTCTTGTACGGCTCGATCTTCGGCGGCGGCGGCGGGTTCTCCGCGTCCAGGCTCGCCGGCAGTCCGCAGCGCGGGCAGTCCCAGGAGTCCGGGACGGTCGCCTCGACCGCGAAGGTGATCACCGACTCGTGCTCGTGAGCACAGAAGTAGACGACGCTCTGACGAGGCGCGGCCTCGCCGCGCTCGGCCTCGCCCATCGGACCGGCACCTACACGGCTGCCGCGGATGGCATTTCCACCACCTGCCACGCTTCTGACTCCTGTCGGGGGGTTCGGGTCGACGGCTGTTAGGCGCCGGCCTTGAGCAGCAGGCCGAGGGCAATGATGCACGCGGCCCAGATCAACGCCGTCCCGACGGTGATCCGGTCCAAGTTGCGCTCGGCGACCGAGGAGCCACCCAGTCCGCTGGAGACGCCACCGCCGAACATGTCGGAGAGCCCGCCGCCCCGGCCCTTGTGCAGGAGGACCAGGAGGATCAGCAGCAGGCTGGACAGGATCAGCAGCACGGTGAAGGTGATAACCACGGTGGGAAAGCCTAACTCACGAAAGTCGGGTGGGTGGACGGGACGTCAGATGACCGGCATGTCGTAGTAACGGCAGATGCCGCCGAACTCGTCGGCCTGCAGGCTCGCGCCCCCGACGAGACACCCGTCGACGTCGGACTTCTCCATGATTCCGGCGACGTTGGCGGCCTTCACCGAGCCGCCGTAGAGCACGCGCACGGCGGCCCCGGTCTCGTCGCCGTGCGTCTCGGCCACCCGGGCACGGATGGCCGCACAGACCTCCTGCGCGTCGTCGGGGGTCGCCACCTCGCCGGTCCCGATCGCCCACACCGGCTCGTAGGCGACCACCAGGTCGGCGACCTGGGAGGCGGTGAGCCCGGCCAGGGAGCCGTCGAGCTGCGCGAGCGTGTGCTCGACGTGCCGCCCCTCCTTGCGCACCTCGAGGCCCTCGCCGACGCAGACGATGGGGGTCATCCCTGCGGCGATCGTCTTCTTGGCCTTGGCGTTGACGGTCTCGTCGGTCTCCTGGTGGTGCTCGCGACGTTCGGAGTGGCCGACCACGACGTAGGAGCAGCCCAGCTTGGCCAGCATGGCGGCAGAGATCTCGCCGGTGTAGGCGCCGCTGTCCTGGGTCGAGACGTCCTGCGCGCCGTACTTGATCTCCAGCCGGTCGCCGTCGACGAGCGTCTGCACGCTGCGCAGGTCGGTGAACGGCGGCAGCACGGCCACCTCGACCTTGGCGTAGTCGTGCTTCTTGTCCGAGAGCGTCCAGGAGAGCTTCTGCACCAGGACGACTGCCTCCTGGTGGTTGAGGTTCATCTTCCAGTTGCCCGCCATCAGGGGGACGCGCGTGTTGGTGGCCATGTGGCCCTTTCGGGTCGTGGTGGTCAGGAGAGTACGTCGATGCCGGGGAGCGGCTTGCCCTCGAGGTACTCGAGGCTTGCGCCGCCGCCGGTGGAGATGTGTCCGAAGGCGTTCTCGTCGAAGCCGAGCCGCCGCACCGCGGCCGCGGAGTCGCCGCCACCGACGACCGTGAGTCCGTCGGCGTCGACGAGGGCCTGCGCCACGGCACGGGTGCCGGCGGAGAAGGCGTCGAACTCAAACACGCCCATGGGGCCGTTCCAGAAGACCGTGCGGGCGTCCGCGAGGGCGGCGGCGAAGGCCTTGCCGGACTCGGGCCCGATGTCCAGACCGAGCTGGTCCGCGGGGATCCGGTCCGCCGGCACGACCGTCGGCGGGGAGTCGGCCTTGAACTCGGGCGCGACCACCACGTCGGTCGGCAGCACCAGGTCGACCCCGGCCTCCTCGGCACGACGGAGGTACTCCCGGCAGATGTCGAGTTGGTCCTCCTCGAGAAGGCTCTTGCCGACCTCGTGGCCCTGGGCCTTGAGGAACGTGAACACCATGCCGCCGCCGATCAGCAGTCGGTCGGCCTTGCCGAGCAACGCGTCGATGACGCCGAGCTTGTCGGAGACCTTGGAGCCGCCGAGCACGACGGCGTAGGGACGGTCCGGGTCCTCGGTGAGCCGCCTCAGCACGTCGATCTCGGCGGCGACCAGCCCGCCCATGGCCGACGGCAGCCGCTGCGCGACGTCGTACACCGACGCCTGCTTGCGGTGCACGACACCGAAGCCGTCGCTGACGAACGCGTCGGCGAGCTCGGCGAGCTGGTCGGCGAACGCCCCCCGCTCGGCGTCGTCCTTGCTGGTCTCGCCGGCGTTGAACCGGACGTTCTCCAGCACGGCGACCTGGCCGTCCGCGAGCCCGGCCACGGTGACCGACGCGCTCTCCCCCACCGTGTCGGTGGCGAACGCGACGTCCTGGCCGAGCAGCTCGCCGAGCCGGGTCGCCACGGGCGCCAGGGTGTACGCCGGGTCGGGTGCCCCCTCCGGCCGCCCGAGGTGGGCGGTGACCACGACCCGTGCACCCGCGTCGACCAGGCGGCGGATCGTGGGCACGCTCGCGCGGATCCGGCCGTCGTCGGTGATCCGCTTGTCACCCTCGGGGCCGTCCAGGGGCACATTGAGGTCTGACCGGACGAGGACGCGCTTGCCGCGCAGGTCGCCCAGGTCGTCGATGAGCTTCATCGCGACGTCGGTCTCCGGCCGGCGATCAGAGGCTTGCGCCGACGTGGGTGATCAGGTCGGCGAGGCGGTTGGAGTAGCCCCATTCGTTGTCGTACCAGCCGACCACCTTCACCTGGTTGCCGAACACCTTGGTGAGCCCGGCGTCGAAGATGCACGAGCTCGGGTCGGTGACGATGTCGGAGGAGACGATCGGGTCCTCGGTGTAGGTCAGGTAGCCCTTGAGCGGGCCGTCGGCGGCGGCCTTCATCGCCGCGTTGACCTCCTCGACCGACGTCTCACGGCCGGCCTCGAAGGTGAGGTCGGTGGCGGAGCCGGTGGGGATCGGGACGCGCAGCGCGAAGCCGTCGAGCTTGCCCTTGAGCTCGGGGAGCACCAGGCCGATCGCCTTCGCTGCGCCGGTGGACGTCGGCACGATGTTGAGCGCGGCCGCGCGGGCCCGACGCAAGTCCTTGTGCGGGCCGTCCTGGAGGTTCTGGTCGGCCGTGTAGGCGTGGATGGTGGTCATCAGGCCCTTGACGATGCCGAACTCGTCGTTGAGCGCCTTGGCCATCGGCGCCAGGCAGTTGGTGGTGCACGACGCGTTGGAGATGACGTGGTGGTTGTCGGCGTCGTAGTCGGTGTGGTTGACCCCCATCACGACGGTGACGTCCTCGTTCTTCGCCGGGGCGGAGATGATCACCTTCTTGGCGCCGGCCTCGAGGTGGGCCTTGGCCTTGGTGGCGTCGGTGAATAAGCCGGTGGACTCGACCACCACGTCGGCGCCGAGGTCCTTCCACGGCAGCGCGGACGGGTCGCGCTCCTCGAGCGCGGCGAACGACTTGCCGCCGACGGAGATGGAGTCACCGGAGGCGGTGACCTCGCCGGGCAACCGGCCCAGGATCGAGTCGTACTTCAGCAGGTGCGCCAGGGACTTGTTGTCGGTGAGGTCGTTGACCCCGACGATCTCGATGTCGGCACCCGACGCCTGGACGGCGCGGAAGAAGTTGCGGCCGATGCGGCCGAAGCCGTTGATACCCACGCGGACGGTCACTTGATGCTCCTCGACTAGCTGGCACAGGGCGGGACCGGCGCGCCCGGAGACGCGGCGCTGGTCACGAACCCGACCCTACCCTCAGGGGGACCGTGGCCCGAACCGTCGTCCGGCGTACGTGCGGGTAACGAACGGGACCGACCCGCGGCGTCGTGGCGCTACTGCTGCTCCGCGAGCATCTCCGGGGTCAGGCTGGCCTCGGTGTCGGGGATGCCGAGCTCCTGCGCGCGCTTGTCGGCCATCGCGAGCAGCCGCCGGATCCGCCCGGCGATCGCGTCCTTGGTGAGGGCCGGTTCGTGCAGTTGGCCGAGCTCCTCGAGGGACGCCTGCTTGTGCTGGAGCCGCAGGTCGCCGGCCAGCTTGAGGTGGTCGGGGACCTCGTCGCCGAGGATCTCCAGGGCGCGCTCGACGCGCGCACCGGCGGCGACCGCGGCCCGGGCCGACCGACGCAGGTTGGCGTCGTCGAAGTTGGCCAGTCGGTTGGCGGTGGCGCGGACCTCGCGGCGCATCCGCCGCTCCTCCCAGGCCATCAGCGACTCGTGAGCGCCGAGGCGGGTGAGCAGGGCGCCGATCGCGTCGCCGTCGCGGATCACCACCCGGTCCACGCCGCGGACCTCGCGGGCCTTGGCGGAGATGCCGAGCCGGCGGGCCGCCCCGACCAGGGCCAGCGCGGCCTCCGGGCCGGGACAGGTGACCTCGAGCGCCGAGGAGCGGCCGGGCTCGGTGAGGGAGCCGTGGGCCAGGAACGCGCCCCGCCAGGCGGCGACCGCGTCGCAGCCCGCCCCGGAGACGACCTGGGGCGGCAGCCCGCGCACTGGGCGGCCGCGGTTGTCCAGAAGGCCGGTCTGTCGGGCCAGCGCCTCGCCGTCGCGGACCACCCTTACGACGTAGCGGCTGCCCTTGCGGATCCCGTTGCCGGACACCATCACGACGTCGGAGCCGTGTCCGTAGATCTCCGCGATGTCCTTGCGGAGCCGCCGCGCGGCGGCCCCGGTGTCGAGCTCGGCCTCCACCACGATCCGGCCACTGACGATGTGCAGACCACCCGCGAACCGCAGCATGGACGACACCTCGGACTTGCGACAACAAGCTTTGGTCACTTGCGTGCTGGCAAGCTCCGCCTTCACCTGCGCCGTCATCGCCATGCGTCCGATCCTGCCACGTGAGCGCCACCTTCCCCGATGCCTCGATGAGGCCGACACCTCCGAATTGGAGGCCCCGCAAACCTTATGCCCGCTTCATGATCCCCGCATAGGCATCCGCCAACTTGGCCGGGTCGTGACGCGGCGAACCGTCGTCCATCGCCACGTCGGCGACCACCACGTCAGCGCCGAGCCCCGACGCCACCTTGCGCAGCGCGTCGTCGTCGGCGACCGCGCGGGTGTCGGCCAGCACGACGTCGATGCCGAGCCCGGGCGCATGGGCGGCCAGGACCTCGAGGTGCCGTTCGGGCGAGAAGCCCTCGGTCTCCCCTGTCTGCGGCTCCAGGTTGAGGGTGACCAGGGTGCGGGCTGGCGTCCCGGTCAGCGCCGTCCGAAGCTCGGGGACGAGCAGGTGCGGGATCACGCTGGTGAACCACGACCCCGGGCCGAGCACCAACCAGTCGGCGGCGTGTACCGCGGCGAGGGCCTCGGGGCAGGCCGGCGGGTCGTGCGGCAGCAGCTCCACGGAGCGGACTCGGCCGGTCGTCGAGGCGACCTCGACCTGTCCGCGGACAAGAGTGGTCGCCCACGGGTCGCCGGGCACGAGTCCCTCCACCTGGGCAGTGATGTCGATCGGCGCCACCGACATCGGCAGCACCCGCCCCTCGGCCCCGAGCAGCCGACCCACCCAGTCGAGCCCCTCGACGTGGCCGCCGAGCAGCTCCCAGAGCGCCACGATCAGCAGGTTGCCGACGGCGTGGTCGTGCATCTCGCCGGTGCTGCGAAACCGGTGCTGCAGCACCCGGGCCCAGGTCTGCCCCCAGTCGTCGTCGCCGCAGAGCGCCGCGAGCGCCATCCTGAGGTCGCCCGGGGGGAGGGCGCCGAACTCGGTGCGCAACCGTCCCGAGCTGCCGCCGTTGTCGGCGACCGTCACCACCGCGGTGAGGTCGCGGACGACGTGCCGCAACGCGGACAGCGAGGCCGCGAGGCCGTGTCCGCCGCCCAGGGCCACGGCACCGAGGTCGAGGCGGGGGCCGGACCGGATCGCCGAGGGACCGGTCACGTCACTCCCGCCCGAGGTCACGGTGCACCGCGCGGGTCTCGAGCCCCGGCGCCCGCAGCCGGGCGGCGATCTCCTCGGCCATCGCGACACTGCGGTGCTTGCCGCCGGTGCAGCCGATGGCGATGGTCATGAACCGTTTGCCCTCGCGCTGGTAGCCCGGGACAACGGTGCGGATCAGGTCGACGTACTCGGTCAGGAACTCCTCGGCGCCCGGCTGCTCCTTGACGTAGCTCGCGACCTCCGGGTCCCGCCCCGAGAGCGGGCGGAGCTCGGGCACCCAGTGCGGGTTGGGCAGGAAGCGCATGTCAGCCACCAGGTCGGCGTCGACCGGGATGCCGTACTTGAACCCGAAGGACACGACGGTGGCCCGCATGGAGGTGGTCTGGGCCGTCCCGAACGCCTCGGTCACCTTGTCGGCGAGCTGGTGCACGTTGAGGCCGGAGGTGTCGATCACGAGGTCGGCGTCGGCGCGCAGGTCACCGAGCACGACCCGCTCGCGCCGCAGCCCGTCGAGCAGGCGGCCGCCCTCCTGCAGCGGGTGTGGCCGGCGCGCGGCCTCCTGACGCCGGACCAGCACGTCGTCGTTGCAGTCGAGGTAGAGCAGGGTGGTGCGGCGGCCGGTGCGGCCACGCGCGATGACCTCCTGCAGGCCGGCGAAGAAGGAGCCGGAGCGTACGTCGACCACGACGGCGATCGGCTGGAGCTGGCCGCGCGACTCGTCGACCAGCCGCACCACGTCGGGGACGAGCTGGGGCGGCAGGTTGTCGACCACGTAGTAGCCGAGGTCCTCGAGCTCCTTGGCGGCCGTGCTCCGGCCGGCCCCGGTCATGCCGGTGACCACCACCAGCTCGCCGGACTGCTCCTCCATCACGTCTCCTCGCGTGTGTCGGGCCCGGTCGAGACGACCTCGCCGGTGGCGGTGTTGACGTGCACAGTCTGGCGTTCCGGTGCCGCCACCGCATCCTTGATGGCGGTCGCCGTGCGTTCCCCGATGCCGGGGACGAGGGCGATCTCCTCGACGGTGGCCGCGCGCAGCTTGCGCAACGACCCGAAGTGCTTGAGCAGCGACTTGCGCCGGACCTCCCCGAGGCCGGGTACGTCGTCGAGCAGGCTCTCCACCATCGACTTCGACCGCCGCGACCGGTGGTGGGTGATCGCGAACCGGTGGGCCTCGTCCCGCACCCGCTGCAGCAGGTAGAGGCCCTCGGAGGTGCGGGGGAAGATCACCGGGTCCTCGTCGTCGGGGACCCACACCTCCTCCAGCCGCTTGGCGAGCCCGCACACCGGGATGTCGACGATCCCGAGCGCCGTCAGGGCGTCCCGGGCGGCCGCCACCTGGGGCGGGCCGCCGTCGACCACGACCAGCCCCGGCGCGTAGGCGAACTTGCGCGGCCGGCCGGTGTCGGGGTCCACCAGCATCGGGCCATGGTCGTCGTCGGGGTCGATCTCCCCGCCCGACAGCTCGGGCATGTCCAGTCGCTCGTCGAGCAGGCGCCGGAAGCGCCGGGTGATCACC
>NZ_DASSCL010000083.1:0-8209 GCF_035697785.1 Nocardioides sp. | reverse complement strand
TGGCCGGCACCGACGATGCGCTTGCCGACGATGTCGACCGCCGGCTCGGTGAACAGCACCCCGCCCTCGCGGTCGAAGTTGCCACTGAGGATGTTCAGGCACTGGATCGCCCACTGGCACACGGTGCCGAAGCCCTGGGTGGACAGCCCGATGCGGCCGTACGCCGCGGCCCCCTCGGCGGTGGCCAGCTCGCGGGTGAGCCGGCGGATGACGTCAGCGGGCACGCCGGAGACGGACTCGGCGTACTCGGGGGTGTGGTCGGCGACCGCCAGCCGGACCGACTCCACGCCGTCGACGTACGACGGGACGTCGGTGAGCCCCTGCTCTACGAGCTCGCGCACCATCGCCAGCAGCACCACCGCATCCGTGCCCGGCCGCACGAAGTGGTGCTCGTCGGCGACCCTGGCCGTCTCCGTGCGTCGCGGGTCGAGCACGACCATTCGACCGCCCCTGGCCCTGAGCTCGCGCAGCCGGTTGGGGAAGTCCGGGACGGTCATCAGCGAGCCGTTGGAGGCCATCGGGTTGGCGCCGAAGACGAGGAAGAAGCTGGTGCGGTCGATGTCGGGGATCGGGATCAGCAGCTGGTGACCGAAGAGCTGCCACGCGACCAGCTGGTGGGGGACCTGGTCGACCGAGCTGGCGCTGAACTTGTTGCGGGTGCGGAACGTCTTGAGCATCCCGACGCCGTGCGTCTGCGACCCGAGCGAGTGGGCGTTGGGGTTGCCGAGGTAGATCGCCAGGGCGTCGCGGCCGTGCTCGTTGATCGCAGCCGCCAGGCCCTCGGCGGTGCGGTCGAGCGCCTCGTCCCAGGAGATCTCCACCCACTGGGCGTCCGGGCCGCGTCCGACCCGCCGCACCGGACGACGGAGCCGGTCGGGGTCCTCGTACACGTCGGCGAGTGCGACGCCCTTCGGGCAGATGTGGCCGCGGGAGAGCGGGTCGTCGAGGTTGCCGCGGATCGAGGTGACGTGACCGTCCTCGACGGTCAGCTCGAGACCGCAGATGGCCTCGCAGAGGTTGCACACGCCCAGGCGCTTCTCCATCTCGTCATCGTGGCACGACACGCGGGTCAGCGGTGGAGTGCGGGGTCGGGGCCGCCCGGTCCGACCGCTAGGGTGTCGAGTCGGCCGGATCGGGAACCGTTCGTCTCGACCACACGGGGAGGACGGCGCCCTCGAGACGGCGCCGTCGACGAAGGGGAACACATTGGGGTACGGAGCCGGCATCGCCCTGTTCGTCCTGGGCCTGATCTTCGCGCTCGCGGTGAAGGCCGAGGCGCCGGGCATCGACATCACCACGCTGGGCTGGATCCTCACCTTCTCCGGGCTGGTCGTCGTCGTGCTCACCGCGGTGCAGGCCAACATGCGCCGTCGCAACAGCGCGATCCAGGCGACCACGCACCCGGACGGCTCGCGCACGGTCACCGAGCGGCACGTCGAGAGCGACCCGCCTCCGCCCACGATCTGACGATTTCGCCGCTCCGGGCTCCGCTGATAGCCTTGAACGGTTGCCCATGAGGGCGACTTTCCGCCGTGCAACGGCCGCGGATCCACAGTGCCCCGGTGAACAGGCCCGGGCGCGCCGCGCAACGAGACCATGAAAGGGAGCTCCGTGTCGATCGGTACTGACGCTGAGACCAAGAAGAAGATCATCGCCGAGTACGCCACCTCCGAGGGCGACACCGGCTCCCCCGAGGTGCAGATCGCTCTGCTGAGCCACCGCATCTCCCACCTGACCGACCACCTCAAGCAGCACAAGCACGACCACCACAGCCGTCGTGGTCTGCTCCTTCTCGTGGGCCAGCGCCGTCGGCTGCTGAACTACCTCGAGAAGACCGAGATCGAGCGCTACCGCTCGATCGTGTCGCGGCTCGGCCTGCGCCGCTGATCTCGTGCCGAAACGGCTCACCCCCGGGTGGGCCGTTTCGTGCAAGTGTTGAGAATCAACACGACCCAACTGAATAGAAACCATCCCAGGAGCGGCCCGCGATCGCCGGCCCGGTCCTCGGTAGTGGCTTTCGGGGTCCGAGCACCATCTCGGCACCCGCGGGCCTCGATCGAAGACCGGCCACCCCCTCGTCATCGAGGCGCAGGTCAGGGCTCGCGGCTCGCTCCGCGAAAGAGAAAGGGAAACCCTTGACCGAGGGACCCGAAGTTCACGCAGTAGAAACCACCATCGACAACGGCAAGTACGGCCAGCGGACCGTCAAGTTCGAGACCGGGCTGTTCGCCCGCCAGGCGGCCGGTTCCGTGACCGCCTACCTCGACGACGAGACGATGCTGCTGTCGGCGACCACCGCCGGCAAGCACCCGAAGGACCACTTCGACTTCTTCCCGCTCACCATCGACGTGGAGGAGCGGATGTACGCCGTGGGCCAGATCCCCGGCTCGTTCTTCCGCAGCGAGGGTCGTCCCGGCGAGGACGCCATCCTCACCTGCCGCCTGATCGACCGGCCGCTGCGCCCCACCTTCAAGAAGGGCCTGCGCAACGAGGTCCAGGTCGTCATCACCGTGATGGCACTCGACCCCGACCAGCCCTACGACGTGCTCGCGATCAACGCGGCGTCGCTGTCCACCCAGCTCTCCGGCCTGCCGTTCTCCGGCCCGGTCGGTGGCGCCCGCGTCGCCCTGATCGACGGCCAGTGGGTCGCGTTCCCGACGCACAGCCAGCTCGAGGAGGCCGTCTTCGACATGGTCGTCGCGGGCCGGGTCACCGAGACCGGAGACGTCGCGATCATGATGGTCGAGGCCGAGGCGACCGAGTCCACCTGGGACCTCGTGCATTCCGGCAAGCAGGCTCCGACCGAGGAGGTCGTGGCCTCCGGTCTCGACGCCGCCAAGCCGTTCATCAAGCAGCTCTGCGAGGCACAGGTCGAGCTGGCCAACCAGGCCGCGAAGCCGGTGCAGGAGTTCCCGATCTTCCTCGACTTCGAGGACGACGTGTACTCGGCAGTGGAGTCCGCCGTACGTGACGAGACCGCGAAGGCGCTCACGATCGCCGGCAAGCACGACCGTGAGGACCGCCTCGACGAGATCAAGGCCGGCCTGCTCGAGAAGCTCGCCGACCAGTTCGAGGGCCGTGAGAAGGAGATCGGCGCCGCGTTCCGGTCGCTGAACAAGACCCTGGTGCGCGAGCGCGTGCTGCGCGACAAGGTCCGCATCGACGGACGCGGGCTGGCCGACATCCGGCCGCTGACCGCCGAGGTCGGCGTGATCCCGCGGGTGCACGGCTCGGCGCTGTTCGAGCGCGGCGAGACCCAGATCCTGGGTGTCACCACGCTGAACATGCTGACCATGGAGCAGAAGCTCGACACGCTCTCCCCGGAGAAGTCGCGCCGCTACATGCACAAGTACGTCTTCCCGCCGTTCTCCACCGGTGAGACCGGCCGAGTGGGCTCGCCCAAACGTCGCGAGGTCGGCCACGGTGCGCTCGCGCGCCGTGCGGTCCTCCCGGTGCTGCCCGACCGCGAGACGTTCCCCTACGCCATCCGCCAGCTCTCCGAGGCCTTGGGCTCCAACGGGTCCACCTCGATGGGCTCGGTGTGCGCCTCGACGCTGTCGCTGCTCCAGGCCGGTGTGCCGCTGCGCGCGCCCGTCGCCGGCATCGCGATGGGCCTGATCTCCGGTGAGATCGACGGCAAGCAGGAGTACGTCGCGCTGACCGACATCCTCGGCGCCGAGGACGCCTTCGGCGACATGGACTTCAAGGTCGCCGGCACGCGTGACTTCGTGACCGCGCTGCAGCTCGACACCAAGCTCGACGGCATCCCGGCCGAGGTGCTCGCCGCCGCGCTGACCCAGGCGCGCGATGCACGCCTGGCGATCCTCGACGTGATGGCCGAGGCCATCGACACGCCCGAGGAGATGTCGGTGCACGCGCCACGCATCATCAGCGTGCGGGTCCCCGTCGACAAGATCGGCGAGGTCATCGGCCCCAAGGGCAAGGTCATCAACCAGATCCAGGACGACACGGGCGCGACCCTGTCGATCGAGGACGACGGCACCGTCTACATCGGTGCCACCAACGGGGAGGCCGCCGAGGCCGCGCGTGCCGCGGTCAACGCGATCGCCAACCCGACGATGCCCGAGGTCGGCGAGCGCTACCTCGGCACCGTGGTGAAGACGACCAACTTCGGTGCGTTCGTCTCCCTGCTCCCCGGGAAGGACGGGCTGCTGCACATCAGCAAGCTGCGCGCCCTCGCCGGCGGCAAGCGGGTGGAGAACGTCGACGACGTCGTCTCCGTCGGCCAGAAGCTCCAGGTCGAGATCGGCGAGATCGACGACCGCGGCAAGCTGTCGCTGGTCCCGGTGGTGGAGGAGGGCGCGTCGTCCGACGACGAGTCCGCCGAGGCCGTCGCCGACGCCGAGTGATCTGGCTGGCTTGAAGCAGCTACCGGGAGGAGTGCGCCGGACCGTCCTGAAGGGCGGTCTGCGCGTGCTCACCGAGCACATGCCCGGCGTCCGCTCCGCCGCCGTCGGCGTGTTCGTGGGCGTGGGCTCCAGGGACGAGGCGGCGCGCCTGAGCGGCGCGTCGCACTTCCTGGAGCACCTGCTCTTCAAGGGCACGCCGACGCGCTCGGCGATGGACATCTCCGCCGCCCTCGACGAGGTCGGCGGGGAGTTCAACGCCTACACGGCGCGCGAGTACACCTGCTACCACGCTCGCGTCCTCGACGAGGACCTGCCGATGGCCGTGGACGTGCTCGGCGACATGATCACCTCCTCGCTGGTCACCGACGAGGACGTCGAGGCCGAGCGCGAGGTCATCCTCGACGAGATCGCCATGCACGACGACGATCCCGACGACGTCGTGCACAACCTGGTCGCCGCCACTGCGTGGGCCGGAACCCCGCTGGCCCGCCCGATCGCCGGCACCGCCGAGTCGATCAAGGCGCTGACGCGCTCGCAGGTCAAGGGCTACTACCAGCGGCGCTACCGGCCCGAGGTGATGACTGTCGCCGTGGCGGGCAACGTCGACCACGCCGACGTCGTACGCCGGGTGCGCACGTCGTTCGCGCGCAACGGCTTCCTCGACGGCGACGCCCGTCCGGCACGGCCCCGCCTCGCGGACCGGCCCCGCCGCTTCCACGCGGGGGAGGCCCGGGCCTCACGGCCGTTCGAGCAGGTCAACGTCGTGGTCGCGCGCCAGGGACTGGTCCGGTCCGACCCGCGTCGCTACGTGCTGAGCATCCTCAACGCCGGCCTCGGCGGCGGGTCCAGCTCGCGCCTGTTCCAGGAGGTGCGGGAGCGTCGCGGGCTCGCCTACTCCGTCTACTCCTTCGGCCTCGGCTACTCCGACGCCGGGATGGTCGGCGTCGCCGCCGGGTCACTCCCCGGCAAGGCCGACGACCTGCTGCGCGTGGTGCGCACCGAGCTCGCCCGCGTGGTCGAGTCGGGCCTGACCGAGGAGGAGGTCGAGCGTGGCAAGGGGCAGGCGCGCGGCGGCACCGTCCTTGCGCTGGAGGACAGCGGCTCGCGGATGACCCGGCTCGGCGAGGCCGAGCTGTTCCAGAAGGAGCTGCTCTCGGTCGACGAGGTGCTCAGCCGTCTCGAGGCGGTCACGCCGAAGCACGTGCACGACCTCGCCCGCCGGTTGTTCAGCACTCCCGAGACCCTCGCGGCGGTCGGCCCCACCCGCTGACGCCTCCTGCGGCAACTGGGGCGCGATGGTCTAAACCGCCCTCGTCGAATGCGGTCCGCCGCGATGACGGCACGCGGCACCCGGACTACGTTGCTGTGGACGGAAGGGGCGCTCGATGGACGAGGCCAACTTCGAGGCTCCCGGCAAGGGATCGTGGGAGCTCGACTCGACGCACTTCACGCGACCGATCGCCCGCTTCAGCGGAGACAAGATCATCGAGGCGTTCCCTCGGGGTTTCGCCGAGGGAACGGCGCGCTACGGGCTGCTCCTGGACCACCTCCAACCCGCCCTGGTCAACGGGTTCCTGTACATGCAGCCGGTCGCGTACCTCGCGCCGCCGGGCGCCACGGCCCCACCGCCCGCGCCCGTGCTCTGGTTGCTGACCCGACTGCACCCGAAGATGCGCGCGCGCATCGCCACCTCGGCGCGAGCCTTCGAGGCCAAGCAGTGGCGCACCGACCTCGAGACGTGGGACACCCAGGACAAGCCGGCCGCGATAGAACGGCACAAGGCGATCCAGATCATCGACGTGGCGGCACTCTCCGACGAAGGGCTGGTCGCGCACCTGCACGACTGTCGTGAGCACGCGGCGAAGATGGTCGAGCTGCACCACAAGTACACCGCCACGGCGATCGTGCTGACCGGCGACCTCCTCGCCCACGCGGTCCCGTGGACCGGTGCCACGCCCGGTGAGGTGCTGAGCCTGCTCAAGGGCTCTTCGCCGATCTCCCAGGGCTTCGCCGCCGACGAGCTGGTCAAGGCCGGTGACGCCCTCGCGCACAACGATCGCGCCCTGGCCGTGCTCCGTTCCGATGCCCCACCGGCCGAGAGGATCGAGCTGCTGTCGGAGGACCAGGACGTCGGGCCGGCCGTCCGGGCGTACGTCGAGGCCGTCCGCTACAGGTCGGTCGGCTACGACGTCGGAGATCCCTCGGCAGGCGAGATGCCCGAGGTGATGGTCCAGGCGCTGGCGACCGCGGCCGCAGGACTCCCGGCCCCGGCGTCCGACGAGACCGCGGTGGAGGCACTCCGCGTGCGAGTCCCCACGGAGCACCGGGCCCAGTTCGACGAGCTGGTGAGCGAGGCTCGGCTCGTCAACCGGTTGCGCGACGAACGCGGCGTGTACTCCGACGGTTGGGCGACGGGGCTCGCTCGACGGGCACTGCTCGAGGCGGGGCGCCGCCTGCACGCGCGCGGGCTTCTGCCGGACCCTTCGCACGCTGTCGACCTGAAGCTCGACGAGCTCAGTGCCCTGCTCCGAGGCCAGCCCGGACCCAGTCCCGCGGAGGCGGCTGCGCACCACGAGTGGCGGACCACGCACGCCTCCGAGGACGCGCCGCCGTTCCTCAACTCGATGCCCGCTCCGCCGCCACCGGCGGACATCCTGCCACCGGCTGCGCGCCGTGCCTCACGTGCGGTGGACGCCGCCCTGGCCAACCTGTTCGGCGTCTCGGAGGCCGCCAACTCCGACCAGGTCCTGCGCGGACTCTCCGTCAACTCCGGCACCTACGAGGGCCCGGCTCGGCTCGTGGACAGCCCGGCGGACTTCGGTCGGATCCGACACGGCGACGTCCTCGTCACCCGCAGCACCTCGCCGTACTTCAACGTGGTGCTGCCGCTCCTCGGCGCGATCGTCACCGACCGGGGTGGTCAGCTGTGCCACGCCGCGATCGTGGCCCGCGAGTACGGCATTCCGGGCGTCGTGGGCACGCGCGAGGCCACCACCCTGATCGAGGACGGTGACCGCGTCCGGGTGGACGGCACGACCGGCGAGGTGCACGTGCTCGCGCCGGCCGCGTCCTGAACCGCCAATGTCCGGTCGGCGCGGCATCGCGACCCCGCTCGCCGACGCTGTGGACGTCGACGAGTACGGCGGCAAGGCGGTCGAGCTCGGAACGGCGGTTCGACGCGGGCTCCCCGTGCCGGCCGGCTACGCGTTGTCGCCCGCCGCCGTCGAAGCGGTCGTGGAGGCCCACCCTTCCGCGGTGGCTGAGCTCGCCCGGGTGAGCGACGAGCTGGGCCTGGTGGCGGTCCGCTCCAGTGCCCCCGACGAGGACTCCGCCGGCGCCAGCTTTGCCGGTGCCTACCTGACCGTGCTGGGCGTCCGAGGCGCCTATGCCGTCGCGGTCGCCGTACGCGACGTGCACCGGTCCGGGGCTCTCGCCGCCGCGGACACCTACCGGGCCAACCTGGGCCTGCGCACCGACCACCGGATGGCCGTCGTGGTCCAGCAGCTCGTCGAGGCGGACGTGGCCGGAGTGCTCTTCACGCGGAACCCGGTCACGGGCGCGGACGAGCGCGTGGTCGAGGCCAGCTGGGGACTGGGGGAGGCGGTGGTGGGCGGACTCGTCACGCCCGACAGCTACCGCGTCGCCCGCGGAGGGAGGTTGCTGGAACGTCGCCTCGGGGAGAAGGACGTCGCCATCCGGCACCGCGCGGGTCCTGATGGTGCCGTGACCGAGGAGGTCCCCGTCGACCCGGCGTGGGCCGCGTCGCCGTGCCTCGACGAGGCGCAGCTCGCCGCGCTCGACGACCTGGCGACGCGGTGCGACGACGTGTACGGCGCGCA
>NZ_DASSCL010000082.1:0-4515 GCF_035697785.1 Nocardioides sp. | reverse complement strand
CTCGCCGCGGACCTTCTTGATGATCTCGTCGGCGACGTTCTGCGGAACCTCGGCGTACGAGTCGAACTCCATCGAGTACGACGCCTGACCGGAGGTCTTGGACCTCAGATCGCCAACGTACCCGAACATCTCGGACAGCGGTACGAGGGCCTCGACGACCCGGTCGCCCGACCGCTCGAACATGGACTGCACCTGGCCGCGCCGGGAGTTGATGTCGCCGATCACGTCGCCCAGGAAGTTCTCCGGGGTGGTGACCTCGACCGCGAACATCGGCTCGAGCAGGACCGGCTTGGCCAGCCGCGCGGCCTCCTTGAACGCCTGGTTGCCGGCGATCTTGAAGGCGAGCTCGGAGGAGTCGACGTCGTGGTACGCGCCGTCCTCGAGGCTGACCTTGACGTCGACCATCGGGTAGCCGGCGAGGACGCCGAACTCCATGGCCTCCTGGGCGCCCTGGTCGACCGACGGGATGTACTCGCGCGGCACGCGACCACCGGTCACGTTGTTCACGAACTCGTAGCCCGCACCCTGGCCGGTCTCCGGGTCGATGCTGGGCTCGATCGTGATGAGCACCTTCGCGAACTGACCCGAACCACCCGTCTGCTTCTTGTGGGTGTAGGAGTGCTTCTCGACCTTCCTGCGGATCGTCTCGCGGTAGGCGACCTGCGGCTTGCCGACGGTGGCCTCGACGCGGAACTCGCGCTTCATCCGGTCGACGAGGATCTCCAGGTGGAGCTCGCCCATGCCGGCGATGATGGTCTGGCCGGTCTCCTCGTCCGCCTTGACGGTGAACGTGGGGTCCTCGTCGGAGAGCCGCTGGATCGCGGTGCCCAGCTTCTCCTGGTCGCCCTTGGTCTTCGGCTCGATGGCGACCTCGATGACCGGGGCCGGGAACGTCATCGACTCGAGGATCACCTGGTTGGCCGGGTCGCACAGGGTGTGACCGGTCTTGGTGTCCTTGAGGCCCATGACGGCGACGATCTGGCCGGCGCCGACCGACGCGATCTCCTCACGCTTGTTGGCGTGCATCTGGTAGACCTTGCCGATCCGCTCCTTGCGGCCGTTGACCGAGTTGACCACGGTCGAGCCGGCCTCGAGCTTGCCGGAGTACACGCGCACGTAGGTCAGCTTGCCGAGGTGCGGGTCGGCGGCGATCTTGTAGGCCAGGCCGGAGAACGGCTCGTCGTCGCGCGGCTGGCGGACGATGACTTTCTCCTCGTCCTTGACGTCGTGGCCCTGGATGCCCTCGATGTCGAGCGGCGAGGGGAGGTACTTCACGACCGCGTCGAGCAGCGGCTGGACGCCCTTGTTCTTGAACGCGGTGCCGCACAGGACCGGGTTGAGCTTGTCGGCGAGGGTGGCGCGACGGATCGCGGCCTCGAGCTGCTCCACCGAAGGCTCCTCGCCCTCGAGGTACATCTCCATGATCTCGTCGTCGGCCTCGGCCAGGGTCTCGAGGAAGCGCTCGCGCCACTCGGCGACCTGGTCGGCCATCGCGGCCGGGATCTCCTCGACCTCGTAGTCCTCGCCCATCGTGGTCTCGCCGCGCCAGGTGAGCGCGCGCATCCCGACCAGGTCGACGACACCGAGGAAGTCGGCCTCGGCGCCGATCGGAAGCTGCACCACCAGCGGGGTGGAGTTCAGGCGGTCGACCATCATGTCGACGCAGCGGAAGAAGTCCGCGCCGGTGCGGTCGAGCTTGTTGACGAAACACATCCGGGGCACGGAGTACTTGTTGGCCTGCCGCCACACCGTCATGGTCTGGGGCTCGACACCGGCGACACCGTCGAACACGGCCACGGCGCCGTCGAGGACGCGCAGCGAGCGCTCGACCTCGGCGGTGAAGTCCACGTGGCCGGGGGTGTCGATGATGTTGATCTGGTGGTCCTTCCACCAGCAGGTCGTCGCGGCCGACGTGATGGTGATGCCGCGCTCCTGCTCCTGCTCCATCCAGTCCATCGTGGCTGCGCCCTCGTGGACCTCACCGATCTTGTAGGTGATGCCGGTGTAGAACAGGATCCGCTCGGTGGTGGTGGTCTTGCCGGCGTCGATGTGCGCCATGATGCCGATGTTGCGGACCTTGTTGAGGTCGGTGGTGATGTCGACAGCCACTGGAGTGTTCCCTCGGGATCGGAAGTGCGTGTGGTGGGCCGACTGGTGAGCGGCACTCAGCCCCGTACGTCGGCCCGTACCCCGGTCTGGGGTCTCCTGCGACGTACAGGGCTCGTGGTCACCAGCGGTAGTGCGCGAAGGCCTTGTTGGACTCGGCCATCTTGTGGGTGTCCTCGCGACGCTTGACCGCGGCGCCGAGGCCGTTGGAGGCGTCGAGGATCTCGTTCATGAGGCGCTCGGCCATCGTCTTCTCACGACGCTGGGCGGAGTAGCCGACGAGCCAGCGCAGCGCGAGCGTCATCGAGCGGGGGCCGCGGACCTCGACGGGCACCTGGTAGGTCGCGCCACCGACGCGGCGGCTGCGGACCTCGAGGGCCGGCTTCACGTTGTCGAGCGCGCGCTTGAGGGTGACGACCGGATCGGTGCCGGTCTTCTCCTTGCAGCCCTCGAGCGCGGTGTAGACGATGCGCTGCGCGGTCTGCTTCTTGCCGTCCTTCAGGACCTTGCTGACCAGCTGCGTGACGACCTGGCTGCCGAAGACCGGGTCGACGTCGACCGGACGCTTCGGGGCGGGACCCTTGCGAGGCACTAGCTCTTCTCCTTCTTCGCGCCGTACCGGCTGCGAGCCTGCTTGCGGTTCTTCACACCCTGGGTGTCGAGGGAACCGCGGATGATCTTGTAGCGGACACCCGGAAGGTCCTTCACACGGCCGCCACGCACGAGCACGATCGAGTGCTCCTGCAGGTTGTGGCCCACGCCCGGGATGTAGGCCGTGACCTCGATGCCGCTGGACAGGCGCACGCGGGCGACCTTGCGGAGCGCGGAGTTCGGCTTCTTCGGGGTGGTGGTGTAGACACGCGTGCACACGCCGCGCCGCTGCGGAGAACCCTTCAGAGCGGGCGTCTTGTTCTTCGACACCTTGTCCTGGCGGCCCTTGCGGACCAACTGCTGGATGGTGGGCACCGCGTGGTTCCCCTTCGCTGTAGTACTCGATCTTCCGGATGAAGCTGTGGTGGTGCTGGGTTCGGCCGGCGGGCACACCCCCCGCGGTCGGGCGTGTCGCCCTGGCCACGGCTCGCCGACCCGATCTGCAAAATGGGGCGGCGGAGCGAGATGGAAATGCTGCTCGCGCAGTCACGAGACTCCCGTTTGCCTGGGAGCACGCGTGATGGCCTGGCTGTCCCAGGCACGATGAAAGAGATTACCGGCTCGCCGTAGCAGGGTCAAAACGGCCCCGACCGCGATGCGGTATAGGGGAAGGTGCCCCTTTCGACCCGGTTGT
Organism: Nocardioides sp.; assembly: GCF_035697785.1. Lineage (GTDB taxonomy): Bacteria > Actinomycetota > Actinomycetes > Propionibacteriales > Nocardioidaceae > Nocardioides_B. The sequence goes on along the minus strand of NZ_DASSCL010000082.1, from coordinate 1,124 downwards.
CACGACTGTACGTCGGCTCCGGCCGGCCGGGTCGGGCGGAGCAGCTCGGCGAGGTGCAGCGACCGGACGCCGGCGAGGTCGTCGAGCTGGGTCCGGCAGGAGAACCCGTCGGCCAACACCACCGCGCCGGGGCCGGCAGCCCGCACCGCGGGGAGCAGGTGCTGCTCGGCGACGGCGACCGAGACCTCGTAGTGCCCGCGCTCCACCCCGAAGTTGCCCGCAAGCCCGCAGCACCCGGCGACCCGGGTCACGGACGCACCGGTCCTGGCGAGCAGGGCCTCGTCGGTGGCCCAGCCGAGCACGCTCGTGTGGTGGCAGTGCGGCTGCACGACGACCTCGGTGCCGGAGAGGTCGGGCGGGCTCCAGCCGTCGACCCGGGACAGCGTCTCCGCGAGCGTCCGGGTGTTTTCCGCGACGGCGGCGGCACGGGGGTCGTCGAGCAGCTCGGGAACGTCGGAGCGCAGCGTCGCGAGGCAGGACGGCTCGAGCGCCACGACCGGGACCCCGGCCTCGGCGTACGGGTGCAGCACGTCGAGGGTGCGCCGCATCTCGCGCCGGGCGGCGCCGAGCTGACCGGTGCTGACCCAGGTGAGCCCGCAACAGGCCGTCCGGTCGATGACGCCGGCCCGCAGCCCCGCGCCCTCCAGCACCTCGAGCGCGGCACCCACGTGGTCGGGGGTGAAGTGGTCGGTGAACGTGTCCGCCCAGAGCACCACGTCCGGCGTACCCGCCGGGGGTCGATCCAGCCGGGACAGCCGCCTGGCGGTGACCGTCGCCGGCACCGGGATGCTGCGCCGCCGGTCGACCCCGGCGGCGGCCTTGGCGACGGTCTGCACCCAGCCGCGGCCGAGCACACCGGCGGCCACCCGGGCCGACGGCGACATGCGCAGCCATCTCGGCAGCGCGCCTAGGGCGTAGTGGCTGCGCGGGCGCAGCCTGCGCCGGTAGCGCTGGTGCAGCGCCTCCACCTTGTAGGTGGCCATGTCGATCCCGGTGGGGCAGTCGCGGGCGCAGCCCTTGCAGGCCAGGCACAGGTCCAACGCCTCGTGCACCTCCGCGGAGCGCCAGCCGTCGCCGACCAGCCGACCGTCGACCATCTCCTGGAGCACCCGCGCGCGTCCGCG
>NZ_DASSCL010000081.1:0-10573 GCF_035697785.1 Nocardioides sp. | reverse complement strand
GTCCAACGACATCAAGGACGACAGCGTCCAGTCCAAGGACATCAAGAACGACACGATCAAGCAGCGCGACCTCTCCGAGGGTCTCAAGGACAAGGTCAACCGGACCGGCGCCCAGGGCCCGGCTGGGCCCCGCGGCCCACAAGGCCCGGCCGGTCCCGCTGGCACGAACGCCAACATCGACGCGATGCTCGCGGGCGAGGACGCCACCTGGACCGCGAACGGGGCCTCCTCGTTCTCCGGCTACGCCGTGACACTGGTCACCGACGGCACGGGTGATGGCACCTCGGTCGAGACCACCGACTTCAACCACCCGGTGCAGGCCGGGGACATGATCTCGTTCGAGTTCCAGCTCAAGGACGGTGCCCAGTGCACCGCCGGTGCGCCCCGCATGTTCGTGACGGTCAACGACACCACCTCGGCCAATTCATGGGACCAGAACATCGACGCTGGCGAGCAGTGCGGCGACCCCGAAGGCGAGGTCGTCTTCACCGCTCCCGCCACAGGCACCATCACCGACGTCGGGTTCGTGTACGACGCCCCCGGTATCGCAGGCACCGTTTACATCACCGACGTCCTGGTCGACGGGCTTCCTGTCTTCCTGGGCTGATTGATCGACACCACCAGTTGAGCTAGCTGGTCCTTGCCGGGGCCGGGCGAGTGACGTCGCGCAGGTGCAAGACACCGCACCACGACAGGAGCACCTGCTCCCACTCTTCCGGCCCCGTCTCTGTGCCGCTGTGGTCGGCGCACCGTGACATGCTGCGGGGCGTGTCCTTGCGGATCCATCGCGCTGAGCGAACCGACCTGCTCGCGGACGGCCTCGCCGAGCTGTTGGCCGATCCGTTGGCGGACCCGTTCGCCGAGGAGGTCGTGGTCGTGCCGGCGCGCGGCGTGGAGCGGTGGCTGACGCAGCGGCTGTCCCACGGGCTGGGTGTCGGGGCACGCGGCGGCGACGGGGTGTGCGCGGGGGTTCGGTTCCTCAACCCGCACTCGCTGGTCGCGATGCTGCTGGGCAAGGAGCGCGACGACCCGTGGGACCCCGACCGGTTGGTGTGGCCGCTGCTCGGCGTCATCGACGGCTCCCTCGACGCACCGTGGTGCGCGACGCTGGCCACCCACCTCGGGCACGGGCTCGACGGGGACGAGGGCGAGCTGCGACGCAGCCGGCGGTACTCCGTGGCGCGGCGGCTGGCCGGCCTGTTCGCGTCGTACGCCGTGCAGCGGCCCGGCCTGGTCACCGACTGGCGCGAGGGGCGAGACACCGACGGCTGCGGAAACCCGGTCGACACGGACCTCGCCTGGCAGCCCGAGCTGTGGCGCCGGCTGGTCGAGCGGGTCGGCGCGCCGCCGCCTGACGTACGTCACGACGAGACCCTGGCCCGACTGCGCGCAGGAGGCGACGGGCTGGACCTGCCGCCGCGGCTGTCACTCTTCGGGCACACCCGGCTGCCGGTGACCGAGGTGGAGCTGCTCGGAGCCTTGGGGGAGCTGCGCGACGTGCACCTGTGGCTGCCGCAGGTGTCCGAGCGGTTGTGGGCGGACCTGGCGCAGGTGTCGTCGGCCGGCCCGGTGCCGCGCGTGCACGACCAGTCCATCCGGATGGTCGGGCACCCGCTGCTGGGGTCGCTGGGCCGGGACGCGCGGGAGCTGCAGCGGACGTTGGGGGTGGTTTCGACAAGATCGACCACCCGGCGTGAGGACTCGACCACCGGAGACGGCTCCATGTTGCGGTGGTTGCAGCAGGACCTGCGCGCGAACGCCGAGCCGGGCGCCGGGACCCGGGAGCAGCGCGTCCTGGCTCCGCGGGACCGGTCGGTGCAGGTGCACGCCTGCCACGGCGCGGTTCGCCAGGTCGACGTGCTGCGCGAGGTGCTGGTCGGCCTGCTCCAGGACGACCCGACCCTGGAGCCGCGCGACATCCTCGTGATGTGCCCCGACATCGAGGCTTACGCGCCGCTGATCCAGGCCGGGTTCGGTCTCGCCGACCTGCCAGGCGCCCGCGAGGGGCACCCGGGACACCGGCTCCGGCTGCGGTTGGCCGACCGGGCGCTGTCGAGCACCAACCCGCTGCTCGCGGTGGCCGCGACACTGGCGGAGCTGGCCGGGGGCCGGGTCACGGCAACCGACGTGCTCGACCTGGCGTCGAGCGAGCCGGTGCGTCGCCGGTTCGGGTTCGGCGACGACGAACTCGCCCAGCTGGGGTTGTGGGTCGACGAGGCCGCGATCCGGTGGGGGCTGGACTCCGGCCATCGCGGTGCGTACGGGCTGCGGCTGCCCGACAACACCTGGGAGACCGGGCTCGACCGGATCCTCCTGGGCGTCGCGATGGCCGAGGACGGTGGTCGCGGCGGGGGTGCCGGGACCAGACCGCCCGACGTGCTGCCCGTCGACGACGTGTCCAGCCAGGACATCGACCTGGCCGGGCGGTTCGGGGAGTACGTCGACCGGTTGCGGCGCTTCGTCGAGGCGGCGGATGCCGCGAGCACGATCGGTGCGTGGACGGCCGCGCTGTCCGCCGGCGTGGAACAGCTGACCGACGTACCTCCTCGGGAGGCGTGGCAGCGGGCCCAGTTCGACCGGGAGCTCGCGCGGATCCGTGACTCGGCGGGCGTCCCGACCACCGCGACCGGGTCGGGCAGCGGTGGCTCGGGCACCGGGCTGCTGCTCGCCGACGTGCGGCACCTGCTCGCGCACCGGCTCGGCGGCCGACCGACCCGGGCCAACTTCCGCACCGGCACGCTGACCGTCTGCACCATGGTGCCGATGCGGTCGGTGCCGCACCGCGTGGTGTGCCTGCTCGGCCTCGACGACGGGGTGTTCCCGCGGACCGGCTCGGTCGACGGCGACGACGTGCTGGCGCGGAACCCGCTGACGGGGGAGCGCGACGTGCGAAGCGAGGATCGGCAGCTGTTCCTCGACGCGATCCTGGCCGCCAAGGAGACTCTCGTGGTCACCTACACCGGCGCGAACGAGCACACCGGTGCGGACCGGCCGCCGGCCGTGCCGCTCGGGGAGCTGCTCGACGCGCTCGACGCGACGGCGACGGTCGCGACGGGCTCGGTGCGGGAGCAGGTTCTTGTCCAGCACCCGCTGCAGCCATTCGACGCGCGCAACCTGGTCGAGGGTGCCCTGGTGCCGGACCATGCGTTCAGCTTCGACGGCGCCGCGCTCGCCGGTGCGAAAGCGGCCCGGCGCGCGCGCATCCCGACCACAACCTTGGTCGGCGACCAGTTGCCCGCAAGACCGCCGGCCGACGTGGCGCTCGCGGACCTGCAGGCGTTCCTCGCGCACCCGGTGCGTGCGTTCCTACGGTCGCGGCTCGACGTCACCGCCCCGCTGGAGGCCGAGGAGACGCTCGACGCCATCCCGATCACGTTGGACGGTCTCGCCAAGTGGCAGATCGGCGACCGGATGCTCGCCGGGATCCTTTCCGGCAGGTCGCCGTACGACGCGGCCCACGCGGAACGACTGCGCGGCGTGCTGCCGCCCGGTGCGCTGGGCGACAACGTGCTCTCCGAGGTCGAGGCGGAGCTCAAGCCGATCGCGCTCGGGGCGCTGAAGCTGCGGGGCCTCGACGGGCTCGACCGCCGAGAGCAGCGGTCGCTCGACGTCGACGTCGACCTGGGCGGCGGACGCCGGCTCACCGGCACGGTCACCTCGGTGTGGGGCAACCGGCTGGTGCGGGTGACGTACTCCCGGCTCGCGGCCAAGCACCGGCTCGCCTCGTGGATCGACCTGCTCGCGCTCACCGCGGGTCGTCCCGACGAGAGCTGGACCGCGCACGCCGTCGGCCGGGGGCGCGGGGCGCCCGCCGTCGCCGAGGCGGGCCCGCTCGACCACCGCGCTGCGGGCTGGCTGCGAGACGTGGTCGACCTCTACGACCGGGGCATGCGCGAGCCGTTGCCGTTGCCGGTGAAGAGCGCGTGCGTCTATGCCGAGGAGGCGCGCAAGAACGGTGGCGACTGGAAGGCCAGCAAGGAGTGGGAGACCGACCGGTTCTCGCCGTACGGCATCAAGGGGGAGGACGCCGATCCCGCACACGTCCAGGCGTTCGGCGAGGCCGCTCCGTTCGCGTGCCTGACCACGCCGCCGCGTGACGACGAGGACTGGAACGACGAGCCGCACCGGCTGGGCCGTTTTGCGGTCCGACTGTGGAAGCCGCTGCTCGACGGCGCCGAGCGGGTGACGCACCTGTGAGCGGGGTCTCGACGGGCTCGACCACCGCCGGCGGCTCGACCACCACCCTTGGCGACGTCTTCGACATCTGCGGGCCGCTGCCCACCGGCACCACGCTGCTCGAGGCCAGCGCCGGCACCGGCAAGACGTGGACCATCGGTGCGCTGGTCACCCGGTTCGTCGCGGAGGGGGCGGCCACCCTCGACGAGATGCTGGTCGTCACGTTCGGACGGGCGGCCAGCCAGGAGCTCCGCGAGCGGGTCCGCGCCCAGCTGGTCGAGGCCGAACGGGCGCTCTCGGAGCCGGTGGTCTCGACGGGCTCGACCACTCGCACCAGCGACCTGGTCACGATGCTGCTCGACGCGGCGCCGGAGGAGCGCGCGGTACGCCGGCAGCGGCTGCGCGACGCGCTCGGGGCGTTCGACGGCGCCACCATCGCGACCACCCACCAGTTCTGTCACCTGGTGCTGCGCAGTCTCGGGGTCGCGGGCGACACCGACGCCAACGCCACGCTCGTGGAGGACCTGGAGGACCTGCTGGCCGAGGTCGTCGACGACCTGTACCTGCAGCGCTTCGGCGACCTCGACACCGCCCCGCCGTTCGGTCACGCCGAGGCACTCGCCCTCGCGCGCGAGGCGGCCAACGACCCGCAGGCCCGCCTCGAGCCCACCGACGCCGACCCCGACACGGTCCCGGGCAAGCGGCTGGCGTTCGCCCGGGCGGTGCGCGAGGAGCTCGACCGCCGCAAGCGCCGGCTCGGCGTGCTCAGCTACGACGACCTGCTCTCGCAGCTCGCGCACGCGCTCGCGGACCCCACCGCGCCGGCCCGGCAGCGGATGCGACAGCGCTGGAAGGTGGTGCTCGTCGACGAGTTCCAGGACACCGACCCGGTGCAGTGGCAGGTGCTCGACCGGGCGTTCACCGGGCACGCGCGGATGGTGCTCATCGGCGACCCGAAGCAGGCCATCTATGCGTTCCGCGGCGGCGACGTCACGACGTACCTCCAGGCCGCCGCGACCGCCACCACCCACCAGACGCTCGGCCGCAACTGGCGCAGCGACTCCGAGCTGGTCGACGCGCTGCAGGTGCTGATGGGTGGTGCGGCGCTCGGTGACGAGCAGATCGTGGTCCGCGACGTGGACGCCGAGCACCACGGCAGCCGGCTGGACGGCGCGGGCGCACCGTTCCGGCTGCGCGTGGTCCGCAAGGACGTCCTGCGGGCGAGGAAGGACCTGTCGGTGGCGCAGATCCGGCCGCACCTGTACGCCGACGTCGCCCGCGACATCAAGCGGCTGATCACCTCCGGCGCCACCTTCGACGGCGTGCCGCTGCAGCCCCGCGACGTCGCGGTCATCGCGTACAAGAACGGCGATCTGCAGCAGGTCCAGCGCGCGCTCGCCGAGATCGGCGTACCCGCCGTGGTCGCCGGCAGCGGCAGCGTGTTCGCCACCCCGGCCGCGACCGAGTGGCTGCGGCTGCTGGAGGCGCTGGAGCAGCCGCACCGGTCCGCGCGCGTGCGCAGCGCGGCGCTGACGTCGTTCTTCGAGTACGACGCGCGCACGCTCGACGCCGGCGGCGACGGGCTCACCGACAAGGTCGCCGGCACCGTGCGCGACTGGGCCGAGCTGTTCGCGTCCCGCGGGGTGGCCGCCGTGCTGGAGGCCGCCGTGGCGGCCGGGCTGACGGCGCGCGTGCTCTCCCGGGTCGACGGCGAGCGGCTGCTCACCGACCTGCGGCACGTCGGCCAGTCACTGCACGAGCAGGCGACCACCGAGCGTCTCGGGCTGGTGGCCCTGCTGACCTGGCTGCGGGCGCAGATGGCCGACGACAAGGTCGAGCTGTCCGCCGACCGCACCCGCCGGCTCGACAGCGACGCGGCCGCGGTGCAGCTGGTGACGATCCACGGCAGCAAGGGCCTGGAGTACCCCGTCGTCTACCTGCCGACGCTGTGGGACCGGTACCCCCAGCAGCCGAAGGTGCCGCTGTTCCACTCCGCGGCCGACGATGGTGGGCACCGGTGCATCGACGTCGGCGCTGGCGGACCGCAGTGGAACGCCCACGTCGCGCGCGCCGTCGAGGAGGACGACGGCGAGTCGCTGCGGCTGTTGTACGTCGCGATGACGCGGGCCCGCTCGCAGGTGGTGGCGTGGTGGGCGCCGGCGCCGAAGAACACCCCGTGCTCGCCGCTGCAGCGGATGCTGTTCGGCCGCCGGCCCGGCGACCCGGTGGTCAAGGCCAAACAGGACTTGCACAGCGAGGCCGACGTCGCCCGGATCCTCGACCTGGTCCGTGAGCTCGGCGGTGCGTCCTGGGAGGAGTCCCGGCTGCCCGAGCTCGCGCAGGGTGACCTCGCCGGCGACGAGCGGCCGTTGACGGTGCGGCGGTTCACCCGCGAGGTGGACACGGCGTGGCGGCGGACGTCGTACTCCGCCCTGAGCGCCGCCGCCGCGCCCGACCCGGTGCGCGCCGGCGTGGCCAGCGAGCCGGAGGAGCCACCGAAGGATGACGAGCCGGAGATCGCGGAGCTGGTGGCGGCGACTGGGGTGGTCTCGGCGAGCTCGACCACCCCAGCGGTGCCGTCGCCGATGGCCGGGCTGCCGGTCGGGGCGACGTTCGGGTCGCTGGTGCACGGTGTGCTCGAGCACGCCGATCCGGACGCCGTCGACCTCCACGCGGAGCTCCGGGCGCACATCGAGGAGCAGCTGGTGCGTTGGCCGGTGGCCCTCGACCCCGACGAGCTCGCCGCGGCCCTGGTCGCGGTGTGCAACAGCCCGCTCGGACCACTCGCCGGAGGCCGGACGCTGCGCGGGATCCCGCTCACCGACCGGCTCCGCGAGATGGAGTTCGAGCTGCCGCTCGCGGGCGGCGACGTGCGCGGCTACCCGGCGGACTCGGTGACCCTCGGCGACGTCGCGCCGCTGCTCCGCACGCACCTCCCCGCCGGGGACCCGCTGCTGGCGTACGCCGACGCGCTCGACCATCCCGGTCTCGGTGGTCAGGACCTGCGCGGGTACCTCACCGGGTCGGTCGACGTGGTGCTCAGGGTGACGGGGGAGCAGGGGCCTCGCTACCTGGTCGTGGACTACAAGACCAACTGGCTGGGCGGGCTGCCCGATCAGGAGGACCCGGTTCTCACGTCCGACGACTACCGGCCCGAGCGGCTGGCCGCGGCGATGGGTCACTCCGACTACCCCTTGCAGGCGCTGCTGTACGCCGTCGTCCTGCACCGGTTCCTGCGCTGGCGGCAGCCCGGCTACGACCCCACGGTGCACCTCGGTGGCGTGCTCTACCTGTACCTGCGCGGCATGTGCGGAGCCGACACTCCGCTGGTCGACGGGCAGCCGTGTGGGGTGTTCGCGTGGCAGCCGCCGGGGGCGCTGGTGGAGGCGCTGTCCGACCTGCTCGACGGGAGGCGCGCGGCATGAGCACCGAGGTCTTCGAGGTCACCGACGTCGCCGACCGGCGGCTCGCGCTCTCGGCGAGCGGGCTGCTCGCCGAGGTCAACCGGGCCGGGGTGCTGACCGCCGCGGACGTGCACGTCGCCCGGCGGGTGGGCCGCCTGACACGTGAGTCCGACGAGCGGGTGCTGCTCGCGGCCGCGCTGGCCGTGCGCGCGGTGCGGCTCGGCTCGGTGTGCGTCGGCCTCTCCGCGGTGGCCGAGGTCGCGCCGGACCTGCCCTGGCCGTCGTACGACGACTGGGTGACCGCCGTGGCCGGCAGCCCGCTGCTGGCCGCGGGGGTGCTGCGGTGGGAGTTCGACCTGCTGTACCTCGACCGCTACTGGCAGCAGGAGATCGCGCTGTGCGGTGACCTCGAAGCCCGGACGGTGCAGCCGGTCCCGGCCGTCGACGTGCCACGGCTCGAGCGGGGACTGCCGCGGGTCTTCCCCGGCGAGACCTACGGCGAGCAGCGGGACGCCTCCCTGCGTGCAGCGTCGGCGTGGACGACCGTGCTGACCGGCGGGCCCGGCACCGGCAAGACAACGACGGTGGCCGGTCTGTTGGCACTGCTCGCCGAGCAAGCGGAGGCGGCGGGCGCGCCGACGCTTCGAATCGCGCTGACGGCTCCCACCGGCAAGGCCGCGGCGCGCCTGCAGGAGGCGGTGGCGCGGGAGGTCGCGCGGTTCCCGGCCACGGACCAAGGCCGGCTCGGGCACTTGCAGGCGGTCACCCTGCACCGGTTGCTCGGCACCCGCCGCGACAACGGCACCCGGTTCCGGCACCACCGCGGCAACCGGCTGCCGCACGACGTGGTCGTGGTCGACGAGTCCTCGATGGTCTCGCTGACGATGATGACCCGGCTCGTGGAGGCGGTGCGTCCCGAGTCCCGGCTGATCCTGGTGGGCGACCCCGACCAGCTCGCGTCGGTCGAGGCGGGGGCGGTGCTCGCGGACCTTGTGTCCGGTCTCACTGGGCGCGACCCGAGCCCGGTCGTGCGGCTGGCCACCACGCACCGGTTCGGCGAGGAGATCGGCGCGTTGGCGGGCGCCCTCCGCGACGGGGCCGCGGATGCGGTGCTGGACGTTCTCCGAAGCGGCGCCGCGGAGGTGGAGTACGTCGAGAGCGACGACCCCGGCGCTCCGCTGCGGGCTCGGGTCGTCGAGGCGGCGGTCGACGTACGACGGCACGCCGAGGAGGGTGACGCCACCGCGGCGGTCGCCGCGCTCGACCGGCACCGGCTGCTGTGCGCACACCGCGACGGCCCACACGGCGTACAACACTGGAACCGGCAGGTCGAGCACTGGCTCTCCGAAGAGACCGGGGACCCGCTCTACGAGCCGATGTACGTCGGCCGGCCGCTGCTGGTGACCGCCAACGACTACGGGCTCGGCGTCTACAACGGCGACGCCGGTGTCGTGGTGCGCACCGACGCCGGCCCGCGCGCGTTCGTCAGCGGGTCGCAGGGCCTGGCCGACTTCGCGACCAGCCGGATGAGCGACGTCGAGACGATGTTCGCGACCACGATCCACAAGAGCCAGGGCAGCCAGGCCGAGGAGGTCACGGTGCTGCTGCCGCCGCCGGAGTCCCGGCTGCTCACGCGCGAGCTGTTCTACACGGCGGTCACCCGTGCGCAGCGCAAGGTGCGCATCGTCGGGACCGAGGAGTCGGTGCGGGCCGCGGTCGAGCGGCGGGCGTTGCGCGCCAGCGGGCTGCGGCAGCGGCTGCAGCGCTGAGCACCGCTGCACTCCGAGGGGTCGGGAGGCGCCAGACGGGAGCGCCAGAACTGTCGGTGGTCGGCTCTATCGTCAACCAGGTGTCGAGCAGATGGGGAGAGCCGGCGGAGCGGATCGAGCCCGGGCCCGCCGGGGCGTGGGGAGAGCGGGGTCGGTGCCCGCGCTGCGGCAGCGGGCGGGTGGCCCACCTCGTCTACGGAGTGCCGACCCGGGACGTCATCGACTCGGCGCCCGCCTGGGTCTGGTTCCCCGGCAGCGTCGCCGACGGGCCGGAGGACCGCGACTGCGGGGCTTGTGGCCATGCCTGGGTCAGCGACCGGAGCGTCCGGGCGTAGCCGACGGTTCGGCCGGCGGTTGCGGGTCCGCGCGAGCTGGGGTCGCGTCAGCGGTACCGGACCGGCTCGCCGTCGGCATCGAGGCACCTGGGCCCTCCGATCGTGCGGGGCACCCGGTAGCGGTGCAGCTCGCGACAGGTGAGGAGATCCTGTCCGGACAACACGGCCCGCCAGCGCCCGTTCCAGTGCGCGGCGATCGTGTAGTGGCCACCGGCGTTGCACGAGGCGGGGTCGCCGGCGTGCGCGAACCAGCCCTCGTTGCTGAGCAGGGCGTAACGGCGTGGACCGTACTGCTTGACGGTGATGAGCACCGAGCTGCCGCACTCCGCGCGGCCACCCAGGTCGCGCCAGAGCCGGTCGAGACGCGCGTCGATGAAGCCGCGGAAGGCGGTCGGGGTCCGCTTCAGCTTCCCGAGGTCGTGACCGTGCCGCCAGATGTCCACGCCCTGCCCGGGGTAGACGACGACGTCGGCGGAGGCGTGAGCCTGGTCCGGTCGCTGTGCCTGTGCCGGTGCCGGACCGACGGTTGCCAGCGCAGCCAGGGCTGCGCAGCCGACGAGGAGCCTGGTGACGGGTCGTACGCGTGAGGACATGACGGGTCCTGCTTCCGGATCGGGTCGTCGCCAACAGGCTAGGGCGCGACGATCGCCGGTGACCGAGGAACAGCTGGTAGGTCCCAGCGGGCTCCGGCCGTCTTCAGGAGGAGCGCGGGCGGCTGGTCTTGACCAGCCTGCCGGTGTGGTGGTCTTTCGATGTACCGTTTGGTACATGAACAGGTTCTTCGAGACAAGCAGGCACATCGACGCCCCCGCCCAGCAGGTGTGGGAGGTGTTGTACGACGTCGCCCGGTGGCCGGAGTGGACGCCGACCGTGGACAGCGTTGAGCCCC
>NZ_DASSCL010000080.1:0-18447 GCF_035697785.1 Nocardioides sp. | reverse complement strand
GGACGGCGAACCGTCACGGGTCGAGCAGTACACGCCACCCGGGCACTGACCGTTGGCCCCGCCGGAGTTCTGGTCGGCGTTGCTCAACGGCTGCGGTTGCGTCGGGTCGCCCGAGGTACCGCCGGTGCCGCCGCTCGCGTGCGACGAGGCCTTCCCGTTGTTGCCACTCGAGGACTTGGCGGAGGCCTTGGCCGGCTTCCCGGACGACTTGGCCGACGCGCCGTTCGAGCCCTTCGACTTGGCTGGGCCACCGCCGTCGCCCTCGGCCGCGGGCGCCGCGGCCGGGCCGGCCTGGTCGTCCCCGCCGCCGTTGGCGTTGCCGTCGCCGTTCCCGTTCCCGTTGCCGGCCGGCGGTGTCTGCGCCGGGGCTGCCGATGGAGCGGCCTGGGCAGGCTGGTCGGCCTGACCCGGTGGCGTAGCGCCTTGGCCGGGCGGCGTACCGCCCTGACCCGGTGCTGCGGCGGGCGGTCCGGCGTGAGCGGGCGGACTGCCGTTCCCGTTGCCGGGATCGGCCATCGAGGGAGCGAAGGAGCCCCCGCCGAATGCAATCAGTGTGAGTGCCAGGAGCACCGCAAAGCGGCGCGCCGGCAGAAGCCATGCGCGGAACATGAGCGAACCTTCTTCCCCCCGACGTCATCGACGACGGTCTCGAGACGTACCACGACAGCTGGCCCCCCAGCATTGGCGTCGTGGGTTTCCCTCTCCAACTGGAGTTGTACCGCCTGCGTACCCCGGCCGTAAATAACGCTTGCACTACTAGGGCGATATGACCCGAATCACTCGTCCGCAATGTCCCGGATGAGCTGGTACGCCGACCGGCCGAACGCAACGATGCGGGCCTCGGACACGTCGGTCGGGGTGGATCGCAGCGTGTCGACCGCGGTGCGGACCGCGTCCTCGCGCGGCCAGCCGTAGATCCCGGCGGACACCAGCGGGAAGGCGATCGTGCGCGCGCCGAGCTCGTCGGCCACGGCGAGCGCGCCGCTGTAGCAGCTCTCCAGCAGCGAGCGGTCGCGCTCGCCGGCGGTGTAGTTGGGGCCGACCACGTGGATCACCCAGCGGGCCGGCAACGCGTGTCCGGTCGTCCACCCGGCGCCGCCGGTCTGCAGCCCGTCGGGGAACCGCTCGCGGCACTCCTCGAGCAGGCCGGGCCCGGCGGCCGCGTGGATCGCGCCGTCGACGCCGCCACCGCCGCGCATCCGGCGGTTGGCGGCGTTGACGACGGCGTCGACGTCCTGACGGGTGATGTCACCCTCGACGACCGTGAGCTCCACGCGGGGCTCGCTCAGTCGCGGGACCTGCGCCGGAAGGACGCCACCGCCAGCGGGGCGAAGATCGCGGTCAGCCCCACCGCCCAGATGACCGTGGTCACCACGGGGTGCTGCAGCGGCCAGGCCTCGTTGCCGGTGGCCGGCAGCCCGTTGCCCCACAGGTCGCGCAGCGCCTGCACCAGAGCAGAGATCGGGTTCCACTCGGCGATGGTGGCCAGCCAATCGGGCATCCCCTGGGTCGGGGCGAACGTGTTGGCGACGAAGGTGATCGGGAACATCGTGGTGAACATGACACCGTTCACCGACTCGACGGAGCGCATGGACGAGCCCACCCAGATGCCCAGCCAGATCATCGAGAACCCGAACAGCAGCAGCAGTGCGAAGCCGAGCACCGTGTCGGTGAACCCGTTGTGTGCCCTCCAGCCGATCGCCAGCCCGGTCAGCGCCATCACGCCGATGCCGATGCTGGAGTGGATCAGGCTGGACACGCTGCGTCCGACCAGGATCGACGAGCGGGAGATCGGCAGCGACTTGAGCCGGTCGACGATGCCCTTGTCGAGGTCGTTGACCAGGCCGATCGCGACGATGAACGACGCGAACGCCATCGTCTGGGCCATGATGCCGGGGACCAGGAACTCCTTGTAGTCGAAGTTGCCGGGCACCTGGATCGCGCCGCCGAAGACGAAGGCGAACAGCAGCACGAACATCACCGGCTGGATTGTCACGTCGAGCAGCAGTTCGGGCATCCGTTTGATGTGGATCAGGTTGCGTCGCACCACGACCCACGACGAGCCGGGCAGGGCTGGAGGCTTGATCTCCGGGCGCTCCAGGGACACGACAGCGCTCATCAGAGGGCTCCTTCCAGGGCGTGCAGGTCGGTGTGGGTTTCCTCGTCCTCCGGCACTTCGTTCTCGGCGCGGTGACCGGTCAGTGCCAGGAACACGTCGTCGAGGCTCGGCCGTTGCAAGCCCAGGTCGTCGACGGGGATGCCGCTGTCCTCGAAGGCCTGGCCGATCCGGGTCATGTCGTGCAGCCCGTCGGCCTGGGCGGTGAGCCGCCGGGAGGCGGGCTCGACGTACACCTCGGGGGTGCACGTGCGCAGCAGCTCCTCCGCTCGCGTCAGGTCGGTGGCGTGGGTGAGGGTCAGCACCACCGCCGCGGCCCCGGCCTGGTCCTTGAGCTGGGTGGGGGTGCCGGCCGCGATCACCTTGCCCTTGTCGATGACGACGATGTCGTCGCAGAGCTGGTCGGCCTCCTCGAGGTACTGCGTGGTGAGCACCAGGGTGGTGCCGTCGCGCACCAGCCCACGGAGCACCTCCCACAGGTCGTTGCGGCTGCGCGGGTCGAGGCCGGTGGTCGGCTCGTCGAGGAAGAGCACCGGAGGCGCGGCGATCAGGCTCACCGCGAGGTCGAGGCGACGGCGCATGCCGCCGGAGTAGGTCTTGACGACCCGGTCGGCGGCCTCGGTGAGCGCGAACCGCTCGAGCAGGTCGTCGCCGGCGGGGCGGATGTAGCTGGTGGGCAGCCCCGAGAGCCGACCGATCAGCCAGAGGTTCTCGCGGGCCGTGAGCAGCTCGTCGACGGTGGCCACCTGGCCGACGAGACCCATGCTGCGGCGCACGGCGTCGGGCTCGGTCACGATGTCGTGGCCGGCCACCCGGCCGGTGCCGCTGGTCGGACGGCTCAGCGTGGTGAGCATCCGCACGGTGGTGGTCTTGCCCGCGCCGTTGGGGCCGAGCAGCCCGAGCACGGTGCCGGCTGGTACGGCGAAGCTGACGCCGTCGACGGCTCTGGTCTGGTCGAAGGTCTTGACGAGGTCGACCGCCTCGACTGCAGGGGAGTTCACGACACCACCCCAACACGCAGCACCGACAATTTGCACGCGCTTTTCGCCATCTTCGTGCCCTCCGGTCCGGTCGTTGTACGGGACGTCCGCACAGACAGACCGAGCCGGGTCGCCGAACTCATCGGCCGTGCGACGAGGTCAGTCGCCTGCTCTGAGCACGAACTGGCCGAAGCGGACGAAACCGTCGCAGACGAACTGCGGCCGTCAGCGACTGCTGAGCGACCGAAGAGCGGGACGCGCGTCCACGATGTAGACGATCGCGGCGACAGTGCCGATGAGGTTGAGGATGCTCATCGCGTTCCAGATCAGCATGTGCGCGGCCAGCGCGACGCCCAGGATGATCAGCCAGGTCGGCTTGGTCATCTTGTCGGCGGCGACGTATGCCTCCGGCCGGTGCGAGACGGCGTCGACGAAGGCCCACGCCTGTACGGCGAACATGGCCACGGACGCGACCAGCAGCAGGCCGCTCTGGAGGGCGAAGAGCTCGAACACCTCTCCAGGGTAACCACCGGCGCCGGTGAGCGGGCAGCGCGGCCCGGGACGCGCGACGACCCCCGGCCATTGGTGGGCCGGGGGTCGTCGTGGTCAGAACAGTGTGAGCTGCTCGCTAGCTCAGGCGCCGGCCTTGTCGGCGGCGTCGGAGGCGGCCTCCTTGGCGGCGGTCGCGGTCTTCTTCGCGGCCGTGCCGGTGCCCTTGGCGGCGGTGGTCGTCTTCTTCGCCGACTTCTTGGCCGTGGTCTTGGTGGCCTTGGCCTTGGTGGTGGTCGACTTCGCGGCGGCCTTGGTCTGCTGGGTGGCCTCCTGGCGGCGGACCTTGGTCACGAAGTCCTGGCCGCGGCCGGCCAGGTCGGCGTAGCTCTTGTTGAGCTCGGCCACGGTCTTGTTGAGCTCGGCGAGGTACTCGTTGACGAGCTTCTCGAACTTCGTGGGCAGCGCCTTCGCGTCGTTCTGCAGGTCGGCCAGGCGGGCCTCGAAGGCCGCCTGTGCCTTCTTGGCGTCGGCCTGGAGCTCCTCGACGCGGGCGGAGACCAGCGTGACGGCCTGGTCGCGCAGGGCCTTGGGCTCCCGCTCCACCTTGGCGACGCGCGCCTGCACGTCGGTGGCCGCGGTGCGCGCGAACGAGACGGCGAGGTCGCCGGCGCCGACCGCGGCGTAGAACGGACGGGTAGCGTCGAGCTTGAAGTTCCTGTTGGTCCTGGTCGCCATGTTCAGCTTCCTCCTGTGGGGTGCGAGTTGTGCGAGTTGGCAGCGCGGAAGGACTGGTAGACGTCCAGCAGCGACTGTTTCTGTCGTTCGGTCAGGCCGGTGTCGGCGAGAACGGCCAGCTCCACGGAGCGGACCTCCCCGTCGTCCGGGTCGAGGATCCCGGCGCGGACGTACAGCGTCTCCGCTGAGATCCTGAGCGCCTTGGCGAGCTGCTGGAGCACCTCGGCCGAGGGCCGGCGCAGACCACGTTCGATCTGGCTCAGGTACGGGTTCGACACGCCCGCCTGCTCGGCGAGCTGCCGCAGCGAGAGCGACGCCGCGATGCGCTGCTCCCGGAGGTAGTCGCCGACAGTCCCGACGGTGCTTCCGACGGTCTTGCCGACCCGTGTCTTGGCCATGTCCCCATCCTGCTAACTCTTGCAAGCACATGCAAGCGCAAGACGGGTGAGACATGACACAGACGCCTTTGACATAAGACGAATTCACACTGCAGTCGTGCATGCTCCAGACTCCACCATTCCGGATACGACGCGACGTTCTTGCTGCGGAACGCGTGCCGAAACAGCAGGTCCGTCGCGTCGTATCCGGATGGGGGGTAAGACGGTGGACGGCCACGCACGGCCGACCTACCGGCGTACGGCGGGTCCCTGCTCGTGCCACCACCGGGCGGCGACACGCTGCCATTCGGGTGCCCGTTCCGAGGCCGCGATCACCGGCAGGCCGGGCGAGCCGGACATGCCGAGCGCATACAGCTTCGCCCGCGCCGTCGTGGTGAGGTCGGTGCCGAGCGTAGACCGGAGCACCTGGTCGGACATCGCGCTCAGCTCCATGTGCCCGATCCCCTGCACCAACGGCGCCACCACGTCCTCGGACGGGTCGTCGAGCAGCCCGATCATCCGCAGCCGGTGCGTCTCGTCGCTGAGGTACCTCGCGAGCGTCGCCATCCGGCCACGCATCCACGGCGACTGCCCGGCGTCCTTGAGCGCCATGAGCAGGGAGTCGGTGACGGACCGGCCGAACGGCGACGACGCGATCAGCAGCGAGGCGAGGTGCCGGCGCTCGGAGTCGCGGTGGAACATCGCCTCCCGCACCAGCCGGGGGAGCATCCGGTCCTCGGCGTACAACGGCTCCTGCGGCGCCAGGGCCCGCGCCTGCTCGGCGATCTGGGACGCGATCGTGCGTGCCCGCCCGGCCACGACCTCCTCGCCGTGCTCCACGGCGTAGCCGAGCCTGCGCCGGCCGGCCCGGGTCGCGGCGTGCACCAGGGTCGCGCGCATCCCCTCGGGCATGCCCGCGATCAGCTCGGCGAGGTCCTCGCTCGCCTTCCCCGGGTCGCGCCGCCACAGCTGCAGCACGATCATGTCCAGCCGGGCGCGTTCCTCGGCGTCGAAATCTCCCCCGGTCAGCTTCTGCGCACCCAGCCACACCCCGACCCGGAAGACGGCCTCGGTCGGAGGGCGTTCGATCATGTCCAGCACCAGCGCCGCCGACTCCCGGGTCGGCAGCCGGTCGAGCAGCCCCACCGGGCTGGTGAGCACCTGCGCCCCGGGGTCGGAGACGTAGTCGGCGATCGCGTCGACCAGGTAGCCCTGCGCGCGCGGCACCTGGGCGATGTTGAACGCGGCCGCGCTGTACTGCCGGTAGGCGAGCTTGACCGTCCGGGGGATCTGGTTCACCAGGCGTCCGCAGACCGTCGCCCAGGTGCTGCCCGGCAGGTAGACGTGCGGCGCCGCCGCCAGGTGCCAGCCGAGGTCCTGCCAGTCGCTGGCCAGCGCGTCACCGTCCTCGGCGCGGGCGACCAGCTCGTCGAGCCGGTCCGCGAACACCGGCTCGGTCGGGTCCAGCCGCGGGCGCGCCAGCCGCGACTTCACGCCCGGCAGGATGGCCCCGACGTACGCCGTGATCGACGCGATCTGACCGGTCTCGAGGCCGAGCACGCGCTCGTAGGCCGCCATCGCCTCGTAGGAGACCGGGATCTCACCGGACTCCCACCGTGACAACAGGCTGCGGCTGGTGCGCAGGCCGGCGTCGCCGAGCGCCTCGGTGAACACCCGACCGTCGCGGAACTGCGGGTCGGGGTGGTGCAGCCGCGACATGGCGAGCAGCCAGCCGATGCGCGCCTCCACGTCGACGTTCTGGGCGTTGAGCGGCGTGGCGTCGTAGGCGATCTGCTGCACGCGCCCGGGGCGTTTGCCCGTCACCCGTCCCCCTTGTCGACTGGTCGTCGGACCATTATCGAGCAACCGGGTCTGGACGGCTCAGAACGCCGCGCGCAGCAGTCCCACGGGCACACCCCCGCCGAGCAGCTCGACGACCCCCGTCCGGCGTACGGCATCCGCGTCCACGCCCTGGTGGTCGAGGAGGCCCAGCCGTTCCAGCGCGGCCGCCATCAGCACCGGGCGCACTCGTGCGGCCCCGTCGTCGGTCTTGAGCGCCACGGCCCGACCGTCCGGCAGGCCGACCGCGTAGCAGGACTCGGCGCCGGCCTTGCCGATGGCACCGGGTACGGCGCGCAGCAGCGCGGCCTCGTCCCGACGCGTCCCGGAGGTGTACTCCGGGGCGGTCCGGATGGCGTCCGCCACCCGCTTCTCCGGCCCCGACTCGGCGACCGACAGGGTGCGGAAGGCGCGGGCCAGTCCCACCAGGGTGGTCGAGAGCAGCGGTGCGCCGCAGCCGTCGACCGCGATGGCCTCCACCGGCTCGCCGGTCAGCTCGGCGAACGTCTGGGCGATCGCGACCTGGAGCGGGTGACCGGGGTCGCGGTAGGTCGCGGTGTCCCAGCCGTTGACGACGCAGGTGACGAGCATCGCGGCGTGCTTGCCGGAGCAGTTCATCGCGATCGGGCTGCGCTCGCGGCCGGCGCGGACATGCTCCTCGCGGGCGGCGTCGTCCAGCGGGTAGTCCGGCGGGGTCTGCAGGGCGGACTCGTCGAGCCCGGCACCGGCCAGGATCCGGCGTACCCCGTCGAGATGGAAGTCCTCGCCCGAGTGCGAGGCGCAGGCCAGCGCGAGCAGCTCACCGTCGAGGTCGAGCCCGGCCCGCAGCATCGCGAGCGCCTGCACCGGCTTGTTGCAGGACCGCGGGAACATCGCCGAGGTGACGTCGCCGACCGACCACGCGACCGAGCCGTCCGCCTCGAGCGCGACGAGCGACCCGTAGTGGCGGCCCTCCACGAACCCGGACCGGACAATCTCGGCGACGACGACAGGCACAGGCATGCCGCGCACCCTAACCGGGAAGCCCCGAGCCCACCTGCGGGTGGTCGAGCCCACGCCCCGGTGGACGAGCCCGTCGAGACGGGGTCGTCACACCCCGCTGCATGCGGAGAGCGGGCCCGGCTGGCCAGCCCGCGAGTCCCGCTGCGGCAGACTGTCTCCGAGGCACACCCGTCGCGAAACAGGAGCCGCATGTACCTCCTCGAGAACCCGGTGCGTGACTACGCCTGGGGCTCCCGCACGCACCTCCCCCGCTTCCTGGGACGCGAGCCCGACGGCCGACCGTGGGCCGAGCTGTGGATGGGTGCCCACCCGTCCGCACCGTCCCGGCTCCCCGACGGCACCAGCCTCGATGTCGCGATCGCCCGGGACGCCGAGTCCATGCTCGGCCACGGCACCCGCGCCACATTCGGGAACCGACTCCCGTTCCTGATGAAGCTGCTGGCCGCCGCTGAGCCGCTCTCCCTCCAGGTCCATCCGACCACCGACCGCGCCCGGATCCGCTGCGCCGAGCAGGACGCCGCCGGACTCGCCCGCGACGCTCCCGATCGCACCTACCCCGACGCCTCCCACAAGCCGGAGATGATCTACGCGCTCACCCGCTTCGAGGGGATGGCGGGGTTCCGCGACCCGGCGAAGACCGCCCCGATCCTGCGCGGCCTCGACCTGCCGTGGCTCGACGAGGTCGCAGACCGCATCGAGGGAAGCCCGACGCCCTTCCAGACGTTGCGTGCCGTGGTCACGGAGACCCTGGCCAGGTCCGGCACGGAGCTCGACGAGCGGCTCGAGGAGCTGCGTCTGGCCGCAGAGAAGGCCGAGCTGCGCGCGCACAGCACTCACGCAGGGAGGCGGGTCGGCACCCTGCCGGACCCCACCGCCGTGGAGCGCGAGTCGGTGCGGGTGTACGCCGCCGTGGCGCGTCTGGTCGAGCAGTACCCCGCCGACCCCGGCGTGCTGGTCACCCTGCTGCTCAACCACGTCGTGCTCGCGCCCGGCGAGGCGATGTTCATCGATGCCGGCGTGATCCATGCCTACACGTCCGGCTTCGGGGTCGAGATCATGGCGGCCTCCGACAACGTGCTCCGGGCCGGCCTCACCGTCAAGCACGTCGACGTCCCCGAGCTGATCGAGGTCGCGAACTTCACGCCGATGCCGCCGCCGTTGTGGGCGGGCGCGACTGCGGCCGACGTCGAGGGCGGCACGGTGTTCACTCCACCGGTCGACGAGTTCGAGCTGGCGGTCCTGCCGATCCAGGCGGATGGGGTCACATTGCGGGAGGGCCCGCAGCTGCTGCTCTGTCTCGACGGGGAGCTGCAGGTCTCGACCACCGCCGGTCGAGCGCACCTGCCCGCGGGCACGGCCGTGTTCGTCGGCGGCAACGAGGAGCGCGTCGACGTCACCGGGAAGGGCCGGCTCGTCGTCGGCCGCACGCCGTAGCGGCGCAGTCAGACCGGTCGTTCCCAGACCGGCCAGTCGGCGAGCGCCGGCCGGTCCACCCGGTGCCGACCCTGCTCGCCGAGCAACTCGATGTCGGCGTCGACCATGATCCGGGCCAGCTCCGGAGCCTTGACCCGCGGCACCCAGCCCAGCACCGACCTCGCCTTGCCGGCGTCGCCGATCAGCACATCGACCTCCGCGGGACGGATGTAACGATCGTCGAAGCGGACGTGCTTCTCCCAGTCGAGTCCCGCGTGCTCGAACGCGGTGGTGACGAAGTCGCCCACCGTGTACGCCTCGCCGGTGGCCAGCACGAAGTCGTCGGGCTCGTCGGCCTGCAGCATCCGCCACATGCCTTCGACGTACTCGGGCGCGTACCCCCAGTCGCGCACCGCGTCGAGGTTGCCCATGTAGACGTAGTCGTCGATGCCGGCCTGGATCCGAGCGACCGCACGCGTGACCTTGCGGGTCACGAAGGTCTCCCCACGCCGGGGTGACTCGTGGTTGAAGAGGATCCCGTTGACGGCGAAAAGCCCGTAGCTCTCGCGGTAGTTGCGGGTCATCCAGTGCGCGTAGGCCTTCGCTGCGCCGTACGGCGAGCGCGGGTAGAACGCGGTGCGCTCGTCCTGCGGCGGCGACGACGCGTCGAGCATCGCCGAGCTCGACGCTTGGTAGTAGCGGCAGCCGATCCCGCTGAGCCGCACCGCCTCCAGCAGGCGCATCGCGCCCATGCCGGTGGTCTCGCCGGTGTGCTCGGGCTGGTCGAAGCTCACCCGCACGTGGGACTGGCCCGCCAGGTTGTAGACCTCGTCAGGGGCGATCTCCTGCAGCAGATGCACCAGCCGCGCGCCGTCGGCGATGTCACCGGAGTGCAGGAAGAAGGTGGCCCGCGGGTCGTGGCCGTCCTGGTACAGGTGGTCGATCCGGGTGGTGTTGAACGTCGACGCGCGGCGGGTCAGACCGTGCACCTCGTAGCCCTTGCCGAGCAGCAGCTCCGCCAGGTACGAACCGTCCTGGCCGGTGATCCCGGTGATCAGTGCCTTCCGTCGCCCCATGCGCCCGTACGCTATCGGTGGGCGAGCCCGTCGAGAGCCCACGGCCGTCGAGCGCGTCGAGACCCGTGATGCACACTTAGTCGGTGCCCACCCCCGTTCCGCAGCACTGCCCCACGCCCCGAGAGCTCGACGACCTCGAGCTGCTCGTGCACGGTGCGCTCGCCCCGCTGACCGGGTTCGAGCCCGCCGGCGGCCTGGTCACGCTGCACGTGCCGGCCGACGTGGCCGAGGCCGCCCAAGCGGCAGGCGAGCTGGAGCTGGTCGACCCTGAGGGGCTCCCGCTGGCCCGGGTCGCCGTCGAGTCGACGTTCGACGCGGGCGACACCGGCGAGACCGTCGGCATCGCGGGGCCGGTGACACCACTCACCCACGCCGAGTTCGGCGCCTTCCGCAGGCTCTACAAGTCGCCGGGGCAGGTCCGGGCCGACCACGGCCCCGAGACCCTCACGGTGCCGGTCACGGACGCGCTCACGCTCGTCGACCTGGACCGGATCCGCGAGAAGTCCGGCGGCGACCCGGTCCTGCTGCTCGCCCTCACCGGCCACGGCACGCCCCTCCTCTCCCCGGCCGCCCTGCTCCGCGCCTCGCTGATCGCCGCCCAGCAGCTCGGCGGCGCCCACGTGGTGGCCGTCCCGCTCGCCAGCCGAGGTGACGCCGAGGCCGATCACGCGCTCGGTCAGCGCGTCGTCGACGCCTACGCGCCGGGCCCGGTCCTCGGGGTCACCGGCGAAGGCGATCTCGGCGACGAGATCGCGGCCGTGGTCGAGCACGACCAGCCGCCCGTGGACGGGCAGGGCCTCGTGCTGTTCTTCACCGGCCTCTCCGGCAGCGGCAAGTCCACGCTCGCCCGCGCCCTCCACGACGTGATCCTCGAGCGGGGCGAGCGCACGGTGACCAGCCTGGACGGCGACGTCGTACGTCGGAACCTCTCGGCCGGGCTCACCTTCTCGAAGGAGGACCGCGAGACCAACATCCGCCGCATCGGGTGGGTCGCCGCCGAGATCTCCCGGCACGGCGGGGTCGCGATCTGCAGCCCCATCGCGCCGTTCGACACGACCCGGCAGCAGGTCCGCGCGATGGTCGACGAAGCGGGCGGCGCTTTCGTGCTGATCCACGTCGCCACTCCCCTCGAGGAGTGCGAGCGTCGCGACCGCAAGGGCCTGTACGCGAAGGCACGGGCCGGCGAGATCCCAGAGTTCACCGGCATCTCCTCGCCCTACGAGGAGCCCGCGGACGCCGCGGTCCGGGTGGACACCACCGGACGCAGCATCGAGGACGCCCTGGACGACGTGCTCGACCACCTGTACGACGCCGGTTACCTCCACCGATCCACCGGCTGACCGGCCGTAGCTATTCGAAGGGTGCAACCTTGAACGAGCTCCTGACCACAGCGGCGATGTCCGTCCTCCTGGTCAGCTTCGGAGTCGGCATCGTCGTCGGCCTGACCGGCATGGGCGGCGGCGCGCTGATGACCCCGGCGCTGATCTTCCTGGGCGTGAACCCGAGCGCCGCGGTGGCCAACGACCTGGTCGCCGCGAGCGTGAACAAGTCGGTGGGCGCGACGGTGCACTGGAGGCACGGCGCCCCCAACCTCAAGCTCGCCGGCATGCTGATCGTGGCCTCGGTGCCGACGGCGTTCGCCGGGGCGTTCATCGTGAGGGCGGTCGGCGGCGGCGAGGGCGAGAGCACGGAGAGCTTCCTGACCTACGCCATCGGCTGCGCGCTGCTGTTCACCGCGTCGACGTACGCGCTGCGGATGTATCTCCAGCTCCGCCACGTCACGTCGGGCAACACCATCTCCGAGGAGGACCCGGCCATCCGGCCGATCCCGACCCTCCTGGTGGGTGCCACCGGCGGGCTGCTCGTCGGGATCACGTCGGTCGGCAGCGGGTCGCTGATCATGGTGGCGCTGCTGCTGCTCTACCCGACGCTCAGCGCGATCAAGCTGGTCGGCACCGACCTGGTGCAGGCGGTCCCGCTGGTGCTCTCGGCCGCGATCAGCCACGTGCTGGTCACCGGCGTCGACTGGGCGGTGCTGATCCCGCTGATCGTGGGCGGCACCCCGGGCACCTTCCTCGGCGCCCGGCTCGCTAACTGGGTGTCCCAGTCGGTGATCCGGCGCGGCATCGTGATCGTGCTGACCCTGACCGGACTGAAGATGCTCGGGGTCTCCCCCGAGATGGTCGGGATCATCGGCGCCGGAATGCTCTTGCTCGGGCCGCTGGCCTGGGGCTTCATCCGGCAGACCCGCGGGTTGCCGGCGTTCGACAACAACGCGGCGGCCTGGCGACTCCCCGACCGCAACGGCAACGGCGGCAACAGTGGCACCGGGGACCGCGAGGCGCCTGTGGCTGAGGGCGCTGCCGGGCCCGGTGAGACGGCCCGGAAGAACGCCTGAACGCAGGTCGGGTGAGCCCGGTCACCGCGGCCCCGCCCAAATCGCTCATATGCCGGTCACTCGGTAGCATGACGGCTGCTCCCGAAGAGAGGTCCCCCCAAACCGA
The DNA here is from genome assembly GCF_035697785.1 of Nocardioides sp. GTDB lineage: Bacteria > Actinomycetota > Actinomycetes > Propionibacteriales > Nocardioidaceae > Nocardioides_B. The sequence continues at coordinate 5,913 of NZ_DASSCL010000080.1, read as the reverse complement.
TGACGACTACCCATGCGGACTACCGCCTGAGCCAGCTCGACGAGCTGGAGGCGGAGTCGATCCACATCTTCCGTGAGGTCGCGGCCGAGTTCGAGAAGCCGGTCCTGATGTTCTCCGGAGGCAAGGACTCCATCGTCATGCTGCGGCTGGCGGAGAAGGCGTTCTTCCCGGCCAAGATCCCCTTCCCGGTGCTCCAGGTCGACACCGGCTACGACTTCCCCGAGGTCCTCGAGACCCGCGACAACTGGGTCAACCGGCTCGGCGTACGCATGATCGTCGCCTCCGTCGAGGAGGCCATCGCCAACGGCGTGGTGGTCGACGACGGCAAGACCAGCCGCAACCGGCTGCAGATCGGCACCCTGCTCAACGCGATCGAGGAGAACTCCTTCACCGCCGCGTTCGGTGGCGGACGCCGCGACGAGGAGAAGGCCCGCGCCAAGGAGCGCGTCTACTCCCACCGCGACGACTTCGGTCAGTGGGACCCCAAGATGCAGCGTCCCGAGCTGTGGAGCCTCTACAACGGCCGCATCCACGGCGGCGAGCACATGCGGATCTTCCCGCTGAGCAACTGGACCGAGCTCGACATCTGGCACTACATCGGCCAGGAGCAGATCGAGATCCCCAACATCTACTTCTCCCACCAGCGTCGGGTCTTCGAGCGCGACGGGATGCTGCTCTCCGAGAGCGAGTTCAACCCGTGCAAGCCGGGCGAGACCGTCGAGGAGCGCACCGTGCGGTTCCGCACCGTCGGTGACCTCACCCTCACCGGCTGCGTGGAGTCCACGGCGAGCACGGTCCCCGAGATCATCGAGGAGATCGCCGTGGCCCGCTTGACCGAGCGCGGCGCCACCCGTGGCGACGACCGCTTCTCCGAGGCAGCCATGGAAGACCGCAAGAAGGAAGGCTACTTCTGATGGACCTGCTTCGTTTCGCGACCGCCGGCTCGGTCGACGACGGCAAGTCGACGCTCATCGGCCGCCTGCTGCTCGACTCGAAGGCTATCTTCGAGGACCAGCTCGAGGCCGTTGAGTCCACGTCGCAGTCCAAGGGCTACGACTACACCGACCTGGCGCTGTTGACCGACGGCCTCCGCTCCGAGCGCGAGCAGGGGATCACCATCGATGTGGCTTACCGCTACTTCGCGACCCCGCAGCGCAAGTTCATCATCGCCGACACCCCTGGCCATGTGCAGTACACCCGCAACATGGTCACCGGCGCCTCCACCGCCGACCTCGGCCTGGTGCTGGTCGACGCCCGCCAGGGCCTGACCGAGCAGTCCCGCCGGCACGCGGTGATCCTGTCGCTGCTGCGGGTTCCCCACCTGGTGCTGGCCGTCAACAAGATGGACCTTGTCGACTACGAGGAGAAGGTGTTCGACGAGATCCACCGCGAGTTCACGGCCTTCGCGACCAAGCTCAACATCCCCGACCTCGAGATCATCCCGATCTCGGCGCTCAAGGGCGACAACGTGGTGACCCGCTCCGAGAGCATGCCGTGGTACTCCGGCTCCACTCTGATGCACCACCTCGAGAATGTGCACGTCGCCTCCGACCGCGACCTCGTCGACACCCGCTTCCCGGTGCAGTACGTCGTCCGGCCGAAGTCCGACGAGTACCACGATTACCGCGGCTACGCCGGCCGGGTCGCCGGCGGCGTGCTCAAGCCGGGCGACGAGGTCGTCGTACTCCCCTCCGGACTGACCAGCACGATCGCCGGGATCGATCTGTTCGACAAGGAGATCAGCGAGGCGTTCCCACCCATGTCGGTGACCGTGCGTCTCGACGACGACGTCGACGTGAGCCGCGGCGACATGATCGCCCGGGTCAAGAACGCGCCCAAGCCCAGCCAGGACATCGACGCGATGATCTGCTGGATGACCAACGAGCCGCTGCGGCCGCGCCAGAAGCTCGCGATCAAGCACACCACCCGCGCGGGCCGCGCGCTGATCAAGGACATCCAGTACCGCCTCGACGTCAACACGCTGCACCGGGACCAGGAGACCAAGGAGCTCGCCCTCAACGAGATCGGCCGCGTGCAGCTGCGCACGACCGTCCCGCTGCTCTGCGACCCCTACTCCAAGAACCGGACCACCGGGTCGTTCATCCTGATCGACGAGGCGACCGGCGTCACCGTCGGCGCCGGGATGATCAACTCCGGCAACTGACGCTGCGTCTCGTGTACCGCCTCGAGAACCCCGTGCGTGACTACGCATGGGGTTCTCGCACGCATATCCCCAAGCTGCTCGGCGTCTCCCCCGACGGCCGCCCCTGGGCCGAGCTGTGGATGGGCGCGCACCCGTCAGCACCGTCCCGTCTCCCGGACGGCACCAGCCTCCAGGCCGCCATCGCCGCCGATCCCGAGCGCCTGCTCGGGGAGAAGGTGCACGCGGCCTTCGGCGACCGCCTGCCGTTCCTGATGAAGCTCCTCGCCGCCGCGGAGCCGCTGTCTCTCCAGGTGCACCCCACCAGCGAGCGCGCCCGCATCCGGTGCGCCGAGCAGGACGCCGCCGGCATCCCGCTGGACGCGCCGGAACGCAGCTACCCCGATTCCTCTCACAAGCCCGAGCTCGTCTACGCCCTGACCCGGTTCGAGGGCATGGCCGGCTTCCGTGATCCTGCCAAGACCGCGATTATCCTGCGCGGCCTCGGACTGCCCTGGCTGGACGCGGTCGCCGACCGCATCGAGACGACGGCCACGCCTTTCCAGACGCTCCGCGCGGTCGTCACCGAGATGCTCGACACCAAGGGTGAGCTCCTGCGCCATCGACTCCGGGAACTGCGAGCCGCCGCCTCGACCGCCGAGCTGCGCTCACACTCGAGCTTCGCGGGACGCCGGGTCGGCACGGCCGACGATCCCACCATGGTCGAACGGGAGTCGGTGCGCGTGTACGCCGCCACGGCGCAGCTCGTCGAGCGCTATCCCGAGGACGCCGGTGTCTTCGTGACCCTCCTGCTCAATCACGTGGTCCTCGCAGCGGGCGAGGCGATGTTCATCGACGCCGGTGTCATTCACGCCTACACGTCCGGCTTCGGCGTCGAGGTCATGGCAGCCTCCGACAACGTCCTGCGCGCCGGACTCACCCCGAAGCACGTCGACATCCCCGAGCTTCTCGAGGTCACCAACTTCACGCCCATGCCACCGCCGCAGTGGGCGTCCTCTTCAGGAGTCCCCGGAGAGGTTACGTTCACCCCGCCGGTCGAGGAGTTCGAGCTAGCGGTAGTCGAGGTCCACGACGAGGTTCGGCTCGAGTCGGCACCTCAAGTCGTGTTGTGTCTCGACGGCCAGGTCAAGGTGTCCACCGGCGATGGCACGGAGGATCTTCCGACCGGGACAGCCGTGTACGTCGGAGGCGGCGAGGGCGACTCTTCCGTCAGCGGTCGCGGCCGGGTGGCCATCGGCCGCACCCCATAGGACAGCAGGGGCCAACGATGACCGCACCCCTCGAGGTCACTCCCGCAGGTCGCCCACGTGCTCCCGGTACCACGTCACGGTGGACCGGATTCCGTCCTCCAGCCCGATCTGCGCGATCCAACCCGCCTCGGCCAGCTTGCTGACGTCGAGCAGCTTCTGAGGCGTGCCATCCGGCTTGCTGGTGTCCCAGTGTGTCTCGCCCTTGAACCCAACGACGTCGGCGATTACTTCGGCGATCTCCTTGATCGTGGTGTCTCGCCCGGTGCCCACGTTCACCTGTTCGGGTCCGTCGTAGTGCTCCATCAGGTGCAGGCAGGCGGCCGCCATGTCGTCGACGTGCAGGAACTCGCGCCGCGGGGACCCTGTGCCCCAGTTGGTGACCTCGCTGAGCCCGTCGCGCACGGCCTCGTCGTACCGGCGGATCAGCGCGGGCAGCACGTGCGATCCCGACGGGGAGAAGTTGTCCCCCGGGCCGTATAGATTTGTCGGCATCGCCGAGATCCACGGCAACCCGTACTGCCGTCGCACCGCCTGCACATGCACGATGCCGGCGATCTTGGCGATCGCGTACGCGTCGTTGGTCGGCTCGAGGTGGCCGGTGAGCAGCGCTTCCTCGGGGATCGGCTGCGGCGCCAGCTTGGGGTAGATGCAGGACGAGCCCAGGAACAGCAGTCGCTCGACGCCGTGCTCGAGTGCGGCGTCCATGACGTTGAGCTGGATCTGCAGGTTCTCGCTGAGGAAGTCGACGGGATAGGTGCTGTTGGCCATGATCCCGCCGACCTTCGCCGCGGCGAGCACCCCGTAGCGCGGCTGCTGCTTCGCGAAATAGTCGAAGACCGGCTGCCGGTCAGTGAGATCGAGGTCCCGGGAGCGGAGGCCCACCAGGTCGGTGAACCCCTCGGCCTCCAGGTGCCGCCAGATCGCGGAGCCCACGAGGCCGCCGTGGCCCGCTACGTAGACACGGGAGTCGCGATCGAGCGGACCAGCGCGGAACCCTGGGCTCATCGCGTCGAGCCCAGCACCGGCCAGTCGTCGAGCGCCGGCCGGTCGATCCAGTGCCGACCTTCGTGCTTGAGCGCCTCGATGTCCGCGTCGACCATGATCCGTGCAAGCTCGTCGGTCTGCACCTTCGGAACCCAGCCCAGCTTGTCCTTCGCCCTGCTCGCGTCACCGATCAGTGCGTCGACCTCGGTGGGGCGGAGGTAGCGCTCGTCGAACTTGACGTGCTTCTCCCAGTCCAAGCCAGCGTGCTCGAACGCGGTGACGACAAAGTCGCGGACAGTGAAGTTGCCCCCGGTGGCGAGCACGAAGTCGTCGGGCTCGTCGGCCTGCAGCATCCGCCACATGCCCTCGACGTACTCAGGCGCGTAGCCCCAGTCGCGGACCGCGTCGAGGTTGCCCATGTAGACGTAGTCGTCGAGCCCGGCCTGGATCCGGGCGACAGCGCGGGTGACCTTGCGGGTCACGAACGTCTCGCCGCGCCGGGGCGACTCATGGTTGAACAGGATGCCGTTGACCGCGAACATGCCGTAGCCCTCGCGGTAGTTCTTGGTGACCCAGTACGCGTAGACCTTGGCGGCACCGTACGGCGACCGCGGGTAGAACGGGGTCTCCTCGTTCTGCGGCGGCGGCGTGGCGCCGAACATCTCCGAGCTCGAAGCCTGGTAGTAACGGCACTGGATACCAGCCATCCGCACGGCCTCGAGCAGCCGCATCGCACCGATGCCCGTCGTGTCGCCAGTGTGCTCGGGCTCATCGAAACTGACCCGTACGTGCGACTGTGCGGCGAGGTTGTACACCTCGTCAGGGTTGATCTGGTGGAGCAGCGTCACGAGGCGCGCGCCGTCAGACAGGTCGCCGTAGTGCAAGAAGAGCTTTGCCTCGGGGTCGTGAGGGTCCTGGTACAGGTGGTCGATTCTCGATGTGTTGAAGGTCGACGCGCGGCGGATCAGGCCATGCACCTCGTAGCCCTTGCCCAGGAGCAGCTCGGCCAGATAGGACCCGTCCTGCCCGGTGATGCCCGTGATCAGTGCCCGTTTGGTCATGCCGAAGCCGCCTTTTCACCGCTCGATGGAAACAGCCACCGAGTATATGCGGGCCATCTTCACGGCCGGCATCCGCGCTGACGAAGGCGTCAGGACCCTGCGCAGCTCTCGCAGGTGCCGAACACGGTGAGGTGCCCCACGTCCGTTTTGAAACCGTGCCTGTTGCGAAGGGCTTCGGTGAAAGGATCGACGACTTCCGCGGCTGCTTCGATGACCTTGCCGCAGCTCCGGCACACCAGGTGGACGTGCGCCGGCGTCGTCGTGGAGTGGTAGGTCGGGGCCCGATCCGTCAGATGGGCGTGTCGAACGAGTCCGAGCTCCTCGAGCAGCTCGAGCGTCCGGTACACGGTCGACACGTTCACGGCCGCGGACTCCTTGCGCACCTCGGCGAGAATCTCGTCCGGCGTGGCGTGACCCAGATGATCAACGGCACGTAGCACCAGCTCGCGCTGCGGAG
>NZ_DASSCL010000079.1:0-21697 GCF_035697785.1 Nocardioides sp. | reverse complement strand
AGGAGCGCATGCGCGGCGCCTCGGCGCGCAAGACGATGTACGTCGTCCCCTATCTGATGGCGCCGCCCGGCTCCCCGCTCGAGCCGTTCGCGGCCGGCGTCGAGCTCACCGACACGCGCACCGTCGTCCTGCACATGATCCGGATGGCCCGGGTCGGCGTGGACCACGTCGACGACCTGGCCGACCAGAACAGCTTCGTCCGCGCCGTGCACGTCACCGGCGACCTGGAGAACCTCGGCCAGGGCACCCCGGACGACCAGCGCTACTTCGTCACCGTCGCCGACGAGCGGACGATCCTGCACTTCGGGTCCTCGTACGGCGGCAACGCGCTGCTGGGCAAGATCGCCCACGGCCTGCGCCAGGCCACCTACGACGGCTGGGCGTCCGGCGAGTTCCTGGCCGAGCAGTTCATGCTGCTCGGGATCGAGGACAAGCAGACCGGCCGCAGCTACCACATCTGCGGTGGCATGCCGAGCGCGTCCGGCAAGACCAACCTCGCCATGACCCTGGCTCCCGACGCCCTCGGCGACCGCTACACCGTCCACTTCTACGGCGACGACATCGCCTGGCTGCGCGTCGACCCCGAGGACGGCCGCATCTACGGGATCAACCCGGAGTTCGGCGTCTTCGGCGTCGCGAAGGACACCAACGAGAGCACCAACCCGACGGCGGTCGACGCGATCGCCGACGGCACCGGCACGATCTTCACCAACGTCGCCTACAACGAGCAGACCCAGGACGTCTGGTGGGAGGGCAAGTCCCCCGAGCCGCCGGCCGACCCGACCGGCTGGCGGGACTGGACCGGCCAGCTGATTACCGAGCGGGACGAGGCGGACCGGGTCGCGCCCTGGGCCCACCCGAACAGCCGGTTCACCACGACCCTGGCCAACGTGCCGAACGTGGCGCCCGACTTCGAGAACCCGAAGGGCGTCCCGATCGACGCGATCATCTTCGGCGGCCGCACGCGGGACCGGGAGCCGCTGATCCGCGCCATCACCGACCTCGCCGAGGGCGTCTACGACGGGCTCACCCTCGGGGCCGAGGCCACGTTCGCCGCCGAGGGCACCGAGGGCGTGCTGCGCTACGACCCGATGTCGATGCGGCCGTTCATGTCCTACCCCGAGGGCCGCTATGCCGCGCACTGGCTGAGGATCGTCGGCCAGGCGTCGGAGCAGCCGATCTTCGCGCACGTCAACTGGTTCCAGAAGGACCCGGAGGACGGCCACTTCCTGTGGCCGGGATACCGAGACAACCTGCGTCCGCTGCTGTGGCTGCTGCGGCTCAAGAACGGCGAGGTGACCGGCCGGCACACCCCCGTCGGCATCCTTCCCACGCGCGAGGAGCTCGACCTCGACGGCGTCGAGGTCGCGCCCGGCGACCTCGAGAGGCTGCTCACCATCGACGTGAAGCGCTGGCGCGAGGAGCTGGCCAACCGCGGCGAGCACCTGGCCCAGTTCGACGGCTTGCCGGAGGAGATCTGGGCGGCGCACCGACGCATCGAGGGTGCCCTCCAGGACGACGCCGGGTAGCCATTTCGGTCACAGCCGACCGAGCCGGGCATCCCGCCGCCGCGTCGCCCGCGGTCGTAGGACGGAGGTCCCAGGGAGACGGCCCTTCCGGCCGTTATCCCTGGGGCCTGGTCGCGCCGATGATCGAGGGTGTCAACGAAGCGGGGGGCGCCGAAGAAGGCTCGTCATGGACGGCATGAGGAACACCGAACCGGTCGCGGTGGCTCGGACCCTGATCCTGGAGCAGATCGACAGCGGCGGCAACGCGGCGCCGATGGAGGTCGAGTTCCGCTACGACCCGCAGGACCCGTACGCCGTGACCCTGAGCTTCGTGACCGCCGAGCCGTCGGTGTGCTGGACGTTCGGCCGCGACCTGCTGATGGAGGGCATGTACGAGCCCGCCGGCGACGGAGACGTGCACGTGTTCCCCAGCGTGGAGGGCTCCGGGACGGCCGTCGTGCTGATGGAGCTGGTCGGGCCCGAGGGAGAGGCACTGGTCAAGGCTCGCACCCGCGACGTCGAACCCTTCGTCGATGTCATGTGCCGACTGGTGCCGCCGAGCACCGAGTCGGAGCACCTGCGCGTGGACGAGGCGATCGAGGCGATCCTCAACGGGGCGTGAGCGCACCGCAGACCACGCGGGCGGCGCCCGAGACATCGGGTACGGCGCCGTCGTACCGTCGCGCGTTGGCCTCGTCGAGCATCACCGCCACGAACGTGTGCGCGGCCTGGCGGCGCAGCACGGGGTCGATCACGTGCTCCACGGCCGCGTCGAGGACGGCCTCGGTGAGCTCGAGCATCCCCTCGCGCAGCGCCCGCAGGTGCTCGCGCACCTCTGGATGCGTCCCGGACTCGCGGAAGATGATCGTCCGCAGGACGACCGACTCGTGTTCGCCGAGGCGCAGCCGCCGCGCCAGCCGGAGCAGCGAGCCGACCGGGTCGCCACGGCGGGCAACGTCACCGGGCTCGCACAGCGGCGCCACCGGGAGCCGCTCGTCGAGCAGGGTGCGCAGGATGTCGACCTTGCGCGGGAAGTAGTAGAAGACCAGGCCCTTCGGCACGCGTGCCTGGTCGGCGATGGCCGCCGTGCCGGTCGCGTCGAAACCGTCCACGGCGAACCGGCTCTCCGCCGCGTCCAGGATCCGCTCACGACGGTCGGCCGCGACGTCACCCCTGTCCGCCCCCCTGTCCGGTGCACGGTTGCGCTTGGTCACCTGGCCTCCGGTGGTCGGGCGTCTGGGCAGGTGGCCGGCCCGCGGACCGGCCACCTGTCTGTCGGGTGGCGACGTCCTAGTGCGACGCCGCCATGCCGCGGTGCATGCGGTTGGTCTGCGGCAGTGCCAGCAGGCCGACCGCCAGGGTGACCGCTCCGGCGATCCAGGCCGTCCAGGCGAGCCCCTGCATGTCCGCGAAGCCCATCACCCACGGGGCGACGATCAGCAGGAGGCCGAGCACGGCGTGCGAGCCCTCGGAGATGACGTCCCCGGGGCGGTAGAGGGAGTACGCCGATGCGAGCACGATCAGCGCGCCCATGACGATCATCGTCCAGGTCGCTGTCGTCTCCCGCTCGACGAACAGGGGTGACAGAAGAGCGCAGGCGCCGGCGGCCAGGGCCACCCAGTCCTGCCATCGTGTCCACTGACGCATGGTGTCCTCACTTTCGAATCAGGACCCGTCGCGAACAAGGCGGATCGAACACCTCGATCGTGCCCTTGTTTGACCGGTCGGTCAAGACCCTCGTGGCGCACGGCACAGCCATCGCCGGCCGCAGTCACCGGCGGCGACGGGCGCCGTACGCTCGACTCGTGCCCCAGTCCGCCGCGAGGACGCTCACCTCCCCCCGGATGCTGCTCCTGCATGCCACCGGGATCGCGGCCGTGACGATCGCGGTGCTGCTCGCGCTCTGGCAGTACGACGCGTGGCAGGCCGGTCGCACCCTCGCCGCACGCGACCTCGCCGATGCCCGGCCGGTCCCGCTCGAGGACGTTCTCGGCCCCGACGACGCCTACCCCGGCGACCAGGTCGGCCGCCCGGTCCGGCTGGCCGGCGAGTGGCTGCCGGACAGCACGGTCGAGGTCGGCGACCGAGCGCTCGACGGACGGGACGGGCGCTGGGTGGTGACGCCGGTCGCGGTGTGCGCCGCCGACTGTGCTGGGGCGCCGGCGATCCTCGTGGTCCGCGGGTGGATCGCGGCCGGCGCCGTCGTACCGCCGGCGCCGACCGGCCGTGTCGAGGTGACCGGATGGCTGCAGCCGGGGGAGGGCCAGGGGCTGCCCGACCCCGACCCGACCGACGCCGTGCTGCCCGAGCTGCGGATCGCGAGCGCTGTGCAGCACGTGGACACCGACCTCTACGGCGGGTACGTGATCGCGCGGGTCTCGACGGGCTCGACCACCAGGGACGGGTCGACCACCGGGGACGGGCTGTCACCGGTGACCCCCGATGCGCTGCCCCAGCCGGACGCCTTCACCTCGCTGCGCAACCTGTTGTACGCCGCGGAGTGGGTCGTGTTCGGCGGGTTCGCGCTTTTCCTCTGGTGGCGCTGGAGCCGCGACGAGCTCGACCGGGTGGCCGCCCTCGAGAGTGCGGACGTGGGGGAGCCGGACGACGGCTCCCCGGACGGGGACTCCGGCGAGACCGTGCCCACCGCTGAGATAGCGTCCTCCTCGTGAAGGCCGCGCTGCTCCGCTACCAGGTGATGGCCACGATCGTGGGTGTCCTCCTCGTCGTGCTGGTCCTCATCGGGGTCCCGCTCGCCAACTTCGACGGCACGTCGATGTGGCAGGTCTTCCCGGGCACACCAGCGATCTGGCTCGAGGGCAGCACGCCGCATGCCGTCGGCGAGGCGATCACCACCTACCTGGGCATCGCCCACGGCTGGCTCTACATGATCTTCCTGGTGGTCGCGTTCCTGCTGTCCCGCAAGGCGAGCTGGTCCCTGCCGTTCACGCTGACCACGCTGGCCTGCGGCACGATCCCGCTGCTCTCGTTCTGGGCGGAGCGGCGGGCCACCGCCCGGGTCCGCGCACGGATGGCGGCCGACCCGGCCCACGCGGACGCCGAGGTCTCGACAGGCACCAGCACCGGAAGATGAGCGGCCGGACCGCGTTCGTGCTCGGTGGCGGCGGGCTGCTGGGCGCGGTTGAGGTCGGGATGCTGCGCGCGCTGTTCGAGGCGGACATCAAGCCCGACGTCCTGATCGGCACGTCCGTCGGCGCCCTCAACGGCGCTCTCGTCGCCGCGGACCCGGGCGAGGGCGTGATCGAGCGGCTCGTCGGGCTCTGGGAGAGCGCGGTGTCCAACCGGGACGTGTACGGCGACGGCGCGGTCCGCCAGGTGCGCCGGGCGGTGCGCACCGGCACCCACCTGCACTCCAGCCGGCCGCTGCGCGAACGGCTCGCCCAGGAGCTGGGTGATCGGACGTTCGACGACCTCGTCGTCGAGCTGCAGGTCTGTGCCGCCTCGATCGAGCGAGCGGCCGAGCACTGGTTCACGTCCGGCCGGGTGGTCGACGCCGTCGTCGCGAGTGCCGCCGTGCCCGGCCTGCTGCGTCCGGCCGTGGTGGACGGGGAGCACTACCTCGACGGCGGCATCGTGAACTCCATCCCGGTCGGACGGGCCGTGGAGTGCGGGGCCGACCGGATCTTCGTGCTGCAGGTCGGCCGCGTGGACCGGCCGCTGCACCCGCCGCGCAAGCCGTGGGAGGTGGCCCGGGTCTCCTTCGAGATCGCGCGCCGGCACCGGTTCCACCGCGAGATGGCGGCGCTTCCCGAGCACGTCAAAGCGCACGTCCTGCCCGGCGCCGGCTTCACCCCGAAGGACGACAGCCTGCTGTCCTACCGCGACTTCCGGGGCGTCGTACGCCGCATGGACGCGGCGTACCGCGCCTCGGCGGCCTATCTGGAGACCTCGCTGTGAGCGGCCTGTTCCGCCGCGTGGTGCTCGCGCCGGTGCTGATCCTGCTCACCTTCGTGCTGCTGACGACCGTCCCGGTGTGGCTCCTGCTGGCGGCGGTGCTGTCGCCGATCATGCCGGGTCGGCTGCGCCCACTGCGGATCCTGTCCCTGCTGATCCTGCACCTCGTGCTCGAGAGCCTCATGCTCATCGAGCTGTTCGGGCTGTGGATCGCCTCGGGCTTCGGGATCTTCATCCGCCGGCCGTTCTTCCAGCGGATCCACTACGACATCGTGCAGACCTACCTGATCGTGTTCGTGCGTGAGGCCCGCCGGGTGCTCCGGCTGAAGATCCTGACGCAGGGCCCGGCGCCCGACGCACACCCCGGGGAGCCGCTCCTGGTCTGCTCCCGGCACGCGGGACCGGGCGACTCGTTCATCTTGATGTACGCGCTCATGCACTGGTACGGCCGGGAGCCGCGGGTGGTCCTCAAGGACACGCTCGCCTGGGACCCCGCCATCGACGTGATCCTGAACCGGCTGCCCAGCCGTTTCGTCTCTCCTGCGCGGCCGGGTCAGGACCTGGAGCTGCAGGTCGGCGAGCTGGCCCGCAACCTCGACCACAACGACGCGTTCGTGATCTTCCCGGAGGGCGGCAACTTCACCCCGGGCCGGCGGCAGAAGGCGATCGACAAGCTACGTCGCCTCGGCCTGGAGACGATGGCGGCGCGGGCGGAGCGGATGGAGAACGTGCTGGCCCCACGCCCGGGCGGGCTGCTCGCCGCGCTCGACGCCGCGCCGGAGGCCGACGTGGTGCTGGTGGCGCACACGGGCCTCGACCACATGCTGACCGTGGGAGACGTGTGGCGCGAGATCCCGATGGACAAGCAGATCATCATGCGCTGGTGGCGGGTGCCGCGCGAGGAGATCCCCGAGGAGCGGGAGGCCCGCATCGACTGGCTGTTCACCTGGTGGGAGCAGATCGACGAGTGGATCGACGAGCACCGCCCGGTGGACCTGCCGCCGCGCCAGCACGTGGTCGGGCGTCGTACCCGCTGAACGGTTCCGCACATGCGACGGCCCGGCCGTCCGCGCGGGACGACCGGGCCGGTCGGGTGTTGCGGAGCTGCTCAGTCCTTCTTGACGTCGATCGTCTCCGCCGGGTTGTCAGGGGTGGTCGCGGCGTGCGGCTCGGCAGCAGCGTCAGCGGCGGCGACGTCCGGGGACGCACCGCCCTGGTCGTTGCCCTCGGTGGTCTCCGCCTTGTGCGCACCGGCCGGTGCAGCGGGAGCCGGCGCCGGCGTCGGCGTGGACTCCCAGGTCGTGGTGGACGGCCGGTCGGACAACTTCTTGGCGACGAAGGCCACCACGCCGCCCAGGCCGAGCACCAGCAGGAACTTGCGGAACCGGTGCTTCTTCTTCTTGGGGGCCTCCACTTCGCCCTTCAGGGCGGCGACGGCGGCCTTCCCGCGCTTCTTGCTCTCCCCGCGCACGTCCTCGGTCGCCTCACCGGCAGCCGCGATGGCGGCGGTGATCACCGGCAGCACGTCGGAGGTGAACTTCTCGCGGGCGTCGTGCACTGCGGGTGCGGCCTTCTCGCGGGCCTCGGTGAGCAGGGGCCCGGCCTTCTCCCGGGCGGTCCCTACGGCGCTCTCCACCTGGGGCGCGATCTTGTCGGCGAGCACGCTCGCCTTGTCGTTCGCGTGGTCAAGGAAGTTCTTCGACTTCTTCGGCATCTGTGCGGTTGCCCCTCTCGGTCTCACGGAACGCTGTGCCCGTTCTTGCCCTGATCATGCCCGAGCCGTTCGACGAGTCAAACCCCGGTGTGGCCGCAGCGGACACGGCGCCGTCCCCGGCGGAGGCGTCGGCTTGGCGAGCGTGGGAGGATCGGTGCCGGGTCGATGCACTGTCGGCCCGCACACAGAACCTCCTGAGGAAAGGCGCCTCGTGGCCGAGACGTACGCAACCTTGAAGACCAACCGCGGCGACATCGTCGTCCACCTGTTCCCGAACCACGCCCCCAAGACGGTCGAGAACTTCGTCGGGCTGGCCGAGGGCACCCGCGAGTACGTCGACCCGGAGTCGGGCGAGCGCACCACGGGCAGGTTCTACGACGGTCTCGGGTTCCACCGGATCATCCCGAACTTCATGATCCAGGGCGGCTGCCCGCTGGGCACCGGCACCGGCGGCCCGGGCTACACCTTCAAGGACGAGTTCCACCCCGAGCTGCAGTTCGACCGTCCGTACCTGCTGGCGATGGCCAACGCCGGGCCGGGCACCAACGGCTCCCAGTTCTTCATCACCACGGTGCCGACCGACTGGCTGAACAACCGGCACACGATCTTCGGTGAGGTCGAGGACGAGGCGAGCCGCAAGGTCGTCGACAACATCGGCAGCACCTCCACCGGCCCGGGCGACCGCCCGGTCGAGCCGGTGGTGATCGAGACCGTCGAGGTGGAGCAGCGCTGAGCACGTCCGGCCAGGACCCCGCCGGGCAGTCCGGGGCAGCCTCGCAGGCGCCGGTCTGCTACCGGCACACGGACCGCGAGACCCACATCCGGTGCCAGCGCTGCGACCGGCCGATCTGTCCGGACTGCATGCGCACCGCGTCGGTCGGGTTCCAGTGCCCGACCTGCGTCGACGAGGGCGCGAAGACGACCCGGTCCGGACGTGCGCCGTACGGCGGGAAGCGTTCGGCCAACCCGGCGCTGACCTCCCAGGTGCTGATCGCGCTCAACGTGGCGGTGTTCCTGCTCATCCAGGTCACCGGCGGCAGCTCGAGCGTGTGGTTCTACCGGCTGGCGCTGCTGCCCTGGCGCGGCGTCGCCCTCGTCGACGGTCAGCCGGCCGTCTTCGAGGGCGTGGCCAACGGCGCGGTCTGGCAGCTGGTGACGTCCATGTTCACCCACGTCGACCTCTGGCACATCGGCTTCAACATGGTCGCGCTGTGGGTGCTCGGTCCCCAGCTCGAGGCGGTGCTCGGCCGGACCCGGTTCCTCGCCGTCTACTTCCTCTCCGGCCTGGCCGGCAGCGTCCTGGTGTACTGGCTGAGCGGCATCAGCACGCCCACGATCGGTGCGTCCGGCGCGCTGTTCGGCCTGATGGGTGCGCTGCTGGTCGTCGTCTACAAGGTGCACGGCGACGTGCGCCAGATCCTGATGTGGATCGGGCTGAACTTCGTCATCACGTTCCTCGCGCCGTTCATCTCCTGGCAGGGCCACCTCGGCGGCTTCATCGGCGGGCTGCTCATCGCCGCCGCCTTCGTCTACGCGCCGAAGGCGAACCGTCTCCTGTGGCAGCTCGCCGCCGCCATCGCCCTCGGCGTTCTGCTCGCCCTCGCGATCGTCGCGCGCACCCTCGTCCTGGTGTGAGGGGTGGGGGGCCAATTCACTGGGTCCCCTGTGAATTGCCCCCTTCCCGGTGTGAACTCACCACGGGAAGGTGCAGATCTCCAGGGGGAGTGCCGCCGGGCGTGCCGACGGTCAGGCGGCGCGAGTGAGGAGGCGGCGTACTCGGGCCGCCGTGGCCGCGCCCTGGTAGAGGTCTGCCCAGGTGACGCGCACCATCGACCATCCGGTCAGCTCCCGGAGCAGGTCCTCGCGGCGCTTCTCACGGAACACCGCGTCCTCGGGCCCCTCGCCGGGCCGACGCAGCCGCCCGTACTTCACCTTCCCGTCGAACTCGCCGAGCAGCCGGTGCTCGGGCCAGGCGAAGTCGGTGGTGCCGACCACGTGCCCGCGTTGGTCACGAACCTCGAACTGGAGCTCGGGGGCCGGCAGGTGGTGCAGGTAGCACAGGTATCGCGTCCGGGACTCGCCCACGGACTCGGCCCGGCCGTCCGTGAGGCGCAGCGCCACCCGGAGCCGCCGCGAACCCGGCCACTCCTCCATGAGGGCCGCCATCGACTCGAGCTCCTCGCGGGTGCAGCCGTGGTGCAGCACCGAATCCAGGGTGACGAGGGCCGACTCGGTCGAGGCGAGCAGTCCGGTCTCCAGTGCCGCGCGGGCACGAGGCACGACACGTACGCCGCCCAGGGGAACCGATTCCTGTGTCGCACACACGCCCACGTGGTGCACGACCCCGGCCTCGGTGCGTCCGGTGGCGCCGTCGAGCCGGGTGAGGTGTACCAGGTCGAGGTCCACGTCCCACAGCTCGAGGCCGTGCCGCTCCGCGGCGCTGACGTGGCTGAGTACGACGCGGTCGCCGAGGCGGCTCGCGACGGCGTGAGCCAGGGCACGATGCCGGGCCCGGGGGTCGGCCGCGGCCCACAGGTCGGGAAACGTGTACACGCCCTGCCGGATGCGGGTCCACTGCCGCGCGCGGAGCGTGCGCCGGATCGCCTTGTCGTCGTACCCGTTCGCCAGCGCCTGCGGCCTGGTGAAGTACCCGTGCGTCTCGGCCTGGATCCTCAGTCTGTCCACGTCGACAGGTTGACCCGGATCGGCCCCCTGCCGGCTGCCCGCCGCCGGCGCTTGGGGACGACGGCGCCCGGGTCGAGGCCTGGGGACGGCTCCAGGCCTGCGGGGCGGGACCGACGACGCAGCTCCCCGCGGCGAACTGCCGCTTCCCCAGGTGAGTTCACACCGGGAAGCGGGCGATTACCACGGTCCCGTGGTGATTGGGCCACGGCGGTCGCGTGGATATCCACACTGGGGACAACTGCTGTGGACAAATCCCATCGTTGTGATTCACACACAGGCGTGTCCACAATCTGTGCAGAAGCGTGCCGCAAGGGCGCAAAACGGGCGCAAAAGAAGACGCCGACCGTCGACTGCTGACGGCCGGCGCGCTGCGGTCGGGGTCGCACACGGAGCGCGACCCGCACCGAGGCGGAGCTGGTGGCGCGTTACTCCCACTTGGTGGCGTAGACGAACCCCACCGCCATGAAGCCGATGCCGACCACCAGGTTGTACTGGCCGAGGTTCTGCATCAGCGGGATCGAGAGGTCCTGGCCGGTCATGTAGTAGACGACGATCCAGATCAGCCCGATCAGGAAGCAGCCCAGCATCCCGACCACGACCCCGCGGCCACGGCCGAGCGGGGTGTCGGGGTGCGCGGCGATGGCCAGGCCGAGGAACAGCAGCGAGAAGCCGATCAGGAAGTTCCAGCGCTCCAGCTCACCCATCCAGGTCAGCTGCTGCCCGTCCTGCGCCACGTTGATGTAGATCACCATCCACGCGATGCCCAGCGCCGCGAGGACGGCGGCGACGACGGTGCGAACCACCGAGACGGTGGGCTCGGGGGTGACGCCGCGCTGGGCACGGGGCTGGCGCTGGGACACGTCGGATCGCTCCTCGAATTTCGGGTGGTGCGGCGGTACGCCGGTGCGTGGGACCGGACCGCGGCCGCTTGTTGCCTGGGCTAGCGTAGTCGCGAACAGGTCCACGCACGAAAGCACCCGCCGATGCCCTCCCCCGAGTCCGTCCACGAGGGTCCCGGCGACCCCACAGCCGGGCCCGCACCGGACCCCCAGCCGGGTCCCGGCGGGCTGAGCCGGTTCCGCGCCGCCCTCGCCGCCCTAGCCGCCCAGGGGCGCGGGCGTGGCCCACAGTCCTGGCTGTGGCGAGGCGTGGCCCCGTTCGTGTTCGTGCTCGCCGGCACCCTGTTCGTCACCAGCTGGTTCAGCTCCGACGGCACCGACCTCCGGGGCGGCCGGTACGACGACCTGCCGGGCCTGGCCGCGGCGGAGACCCGACAGCTCGAGGAGCTGCGCGCCCAGCAGGAGGAGCTCGCGGCCGAGGTGGACGCGCTCACCGAGGAGCTGAGCGGCTCGACCGGCCGCGAGGCGCAAGCCGAGGCGCTGCGCGCCGAAGGGCCCGCCGGGCTGCAGGCGGTCTCGGGCCCGGGCGTCACGATCACCCTCGACGACGCCCCCGAGGCGGTCCAGGACACCGTCGCCGCGGAAGACGTCAGCAACCTCGTGGTGCACCAGCAGGACATACAGGCGGTGGTCAACGCGCTGTGGGACGGCGGCGCCGAGGCGATGACGATCCAGGGTCAGCGCGTCGTGTCGACCACCGGCATCCGCTGCGTCGGCAACTCGGTGGTGCTGCACGACGTGCCCTACGCCCCGCCGTACGTCATCCGCGCCGTCGGCCCCACCGACTCGATGCTGGACAGCATCAACGCCAGTCCCTACATCGGCTTCTACCTCGAGGCGGTCGCCGCCTACCAGCTCGGCTGGGAGGTCGCCATCGACCCGGTCATCCAGATGCCCGCATACACCGGGTCGATCGAGCTCGACTACGCCCGCCCGGTCGGCGAGGACGCCTCGCTCCCCGACGACCGCACCTGAGCTCGGACGGCTACTCGGGCGGTGGCACGACCGGCGACTCGGTGACGGTCGGCGACGGCGTCTCCGTCGGTGTCTCGGTGGGCGTCGGCTCCTCGGTGGGCGTCGGCTCCTCCTCCTCCTCCGGCTCGAACGTCGAGACCGTGATCACGACCGTCGTCCCCTGCGGCTGGCGGGTGGTCGCCTCGGGGCTCTGCCGCAGCACCTGGCCCGGTTCGGCCGGGGTGTTGGGGTCCTCCTGGACGTCGACCCGGAAGCCGGCGTTCTGCAGGCGCCGGGTGGCCTCGCCCTCCTGCAGGCCGACCACGCTCGGGACCCGGCGCGGGCCGGAGGACCAGAAGATCCGCACCACGCTGTCGGCGGCGACGCTGGTGGCGGCCTCCGGGTCGGTGCGGAGCACGGTGTCGGCGGGTTCGTCGGACTGCTGCCGGACGAGCCGGGGCTGGAGTCCGGCGTCGGAGATCTCCTGCGCGGCGTCGTCCTTGTCGTCGCCGATCACCGACGGGACCACGACGTCGGGCTCGCCGGACGAGACGGTGATGTCCACCTCCGACCCGGGCGCCACCAGCGACTGGGCCTCCGGGTCCTGGTCCATGACCAGGCCCTTGCGGAAGTCCGTGGAAGCCTCCCGGCTGACCTCCCCGAGGGCGAGCCCGGCGTCCTCGAGCCGCTGCTCGGCCTGGTCGCGGGTCATGTCGATCAGCGACGGCACCGAGCTCTCCTCCGGTGTCTGGTTGAACAGCACCGGTCCGAACACCACGGCACCGATCAGCAGCGCGAGGATCGCGAGGCCGGCGGCGAACAGCGGCCAGCGCTTCTTCCGATCCTCGTCCTCCTCGTCGTCCTGGCCGGTGAAGATCGAGGTCTGCTCGTCGGCGCCCGTGGCGTACGCCGGAGTCGCGGCGGTCAGGGCGGGCGCGACGACCGGTTGGCCGGCGAGGTAGCGCTCGATGTCCGCGCGCATCGCGGCGGCGCTCTGGTAGCGCTCCTCGATCGGCTTGGCCAGCGCCTGCATCACGATCCGGTCGATCTCGGGCGGCAGGTCGGGGTCCAGCGACGACGGCGGCGCGGCCTGCTCGCGGACGTGCTGGTAGGCCACCGACACCGGGCTCTCGCCGACGAAGGGCGGCCGGCCGGTGAGCAGCTCGTAGAGCAGACAGCCCGTCGAGTAGACATCGCTGCGCGAGTCCACCGTCTCGCCGCGGGCCTGCTCCGGCGAGAGGTACTGCGCCGTGCCGACGACCGCCGCGGTCTGGGTCATCGTCGACGACGAGTCGGCGATGGCCCGGGCGATGCCGAAGTCCATCACCTTGACGTCGCCGGAGGGGGTGAGCATCACGTTGGCCGGCTTGATGTCGCGGTGCACGATGCCGGCGCGGTGGCTGTAGTCGAGGGCGGACAGGATGCCGGAGGTGATCTCGAGCGCGCGTTCGGGCAGGATCTTGCGGCCCTCGCGGAGGATCTCGCGCAGCGTCCGGCCGGCGACGTACTCCATGACGATGTAGGGCTGCGGCACCCCCTGGCTGCCGATGCCGTGGGCCTCGGTGCCGACCTCCTCGCCGGTGTCGTAGACGGAGACGATCGCGGGGTGGTTGAGCGAGGCCGCGGACTGCGCCTCGCGCCGGAACCGGGCCTGGAACGTCGGGTCGCTGGCGAGGTCGGTGCGCAGCCGCTTGATCGCGACCACGCGACCGAGGCGGGTGTCGGTGCCCTTGCGGACCTCGGCCATGCCGCCACGGCCGAGCATGTCGCCGACCTCGTAGCGGCCGCCGATCACGGTCTTCCCGTCGGGTCCGTTGCTCACTGCCTCAGTCCTCGGTTCCTAGTCCTGCTTGCCGTTGCTCTGCCCCGGTGGCTCGCCGCCCTGCCCCGGCGGCACGTCGGTCTCCCCCGTGGGTTCCTCACTGGGTGCCGGCGGCGGCTCGGCGGGCGGTTTGTCGGCGACGAAGATCGTCACCCGGTCACCCTCCTGGAGCGTGCCGACCGGCACCACGTCGGTGACGGTGTCCTGCTCGACGCTGCCGTCGTTCTCGACCTTCTGCTCCTTGACCTTCAGGCCGAGCGCCTCGAGCCGCGCCTTCGCCTCGTCCTTGTGCATCCCGATGTAGTCCTCGGCGACCACCTCGACGCCGGCCGGCTCCTCGGGCGAGGGGGCCTCGGAGGTCGGCTCCTCGGGGGTCGGGCTCTCCTGCGTGGGCGTCTCCCGCGGCTGCGCCGACTCGCTGGCGGTGCCGTCGTTGCCGCCCGGCGACGGGTCTCCGCCCTCGTCGCCACGGCCGAGCCACGCGATCAGCAGCACCAGCACGAGCACGGCGAGCGCGGCACCCGCCCAGGGCAGCCAGGCCGGACGTCCGGACGTCGCACGCGCCGGCGTCGCAGCCGTGGGCTCGTCGTCGGTCGGCGCCGCGGCCAGCACCCGGGTGCTGCCATCGTCGGGGTCGGCCGCCGCGGCCGCAGCGCCGACCGCGGCCCCGGCGCCGACCGCGGTCCGGCCGACACCCGCGCGGACCGGTGCGCCGCGCAGGGCCGCCGCGAACGCATCCATCGACTCGAACCGGGCGGCGGGGTCCTTGGCCAGCGCGACGGCGACGATGTCTCTCAGGTGCTCCGGGACCGAGTCGGGCAGCGGCGGCGGCTCGTCTCGCAGGTGCGCGAGCGCGGTGGCGATCGGGCTGTCGCCCCGGAACGGCCGCGCACCGGCGAGGCACTCGTAGAGCACCACGCCGAGGGCGTAGACGTCGCTGGCGGCCGTGGACGTCTTGCCCTCCGCCTGTTCCGGGGAGATGTACGCCGGGGTGCCGACCACCTGACCGGTCTGGGTGATACCGGCCGCGTCGGCCGCACGCGCGATGCCGAAGTCGGTGATCTTCACCCGGCGATCCGGAGTGACCAGCAGGTTGGCGGGCTTGATGTCGCGGTGCACGATGCCGAGACGGTGCGCGGCGGCCAGCGCGTCGGCCGCCTGCGCGCACAGGTCGGTCGCAGTCTCCGGCGGCATCGGCTCGCCACCGCGCAGTAGCGCCGACAACGGCTGCCCCGGCACCAGCTCCATCACGAGGTAGGGGCGCGGGCGGCCGGAGCCGTCGTCGTCGGGCAGCTCGCCGAAGTCGAAGACCGAGGCGACACCCGGGTGGTGCAGCGCAGCCGCATGCCGCGCCTCGCTCTCGAAGCGGGACCGGAAGGACGGGTCGTCGGCGTACTCGGGCTTGAGGATCTTCACCGCGACCTCGCGGGCGAGCACCGTGTCGGTGGCGCGCCACACCACGCCCATGCCGCCGGTCGCGATCCGGGACTCCAGCCGGTAGCGCGGGTCCACGGTCGGCTCGGTCACTGGTTGATCACCGCCTCCATCACCGACTTGGCGATCGGCGCCGCCAGGCCACCACCGGAGATGAGGTCGTCGGCGACGCCGGCGTCCTCGACCAGCACGGCGACGGCCACCTCGGGGTTGTCGGCCGGCGCGAAGGAGACGAACCACGCGTAGTTGGGGCGGTCGGCCTGGCTCTGCGCCGTACCGGTCTTGCCGGCCACCTTGATCCCCGGGATCGCCGCTGGGGCCGCGGTGCCGTTGTCGACGGTCTCCACCAGCATCTGGGTGAGGTCGCGGGCGACCGTCGAGCTGACCGCGTCGCGGAACGGCTCGGGGTTGGTCTTGTCGAGCACCGACAGGTCGGGGGCGCGCACCTCGTCGACGAGGTAGGGCCGCATGACCGTGCCGCCGTTGCCGACTCCGGCGACGACCATGGCCATCTGCAGCGGCGTGGCCGCCACGTCGTACTGGCCGATGGCGGAGTACGCCGTGAGCGGGTCGTCGACCGGGGGTTCGGGGAACCGGCTGACCGCCTGGCGAAGCAGGTCCTCGAGGTAGACGTCCCCGAAGCCGAACGCCTCGGCCTGCTCGCGCAGCGCGTCGTCGCCGAGCTGCATGCCGATGGCGCCGAACGACGTGTTGCACGACTGCGCCAGCGCCTGGGTGAGCGTGATCCGCCCGGTGCCGCACACGCCGGTGGCGTAGTTGGGCAGGTCGTTGTCGGTCTGCGG
Organism: Nocardioides sp.; assembly: GCF_035697785.1. Lineage (GTDB taxonomy): Bacteria > Actinomycetota > Actinomycetes > Propionibacteriales > Nocardioidaceae > Nocardioides_B. The sequence continues at coordinate 5,963 of NZ_DASSCL010000079.1, read as the reverse complement.
CAGGTCGAGCACGTCGCCGCCCCGGACCAGGGAGTCCGGCTGGTACTGCCCGCTCTCCAGCGCGGCGGCCGCGGTGACGATCTTGAACGTCGAGCCCGGCGGGAGGATCTCCTGGGTGGCCCGGTTGATGAGCGGGCGCTGCTCGTTGGCCAGCAGGCGCTTGCGGTTGTCGCTGACGGCGCCGAAGTCGTGCGAGGAGAGCACGTTGGGGTTGTACGTCGGGTTCGACACCATCGCCAGGATCTTGCCGGTGGAGGGCTCGAGGGCGACCACCGCGCCCTCGACGCCGCGACCCAGCCGGCGCAGCCCGGTGAACGCGGCGTTCTGCGCGGCCGCGTCGACCGTGAGAGACACCGAGCCACCCTTGGGCTGCGTGTTGCCGATCATGTCCACGACCCGGTTGACGAACAGGCGCGGGTCGGCGCCGGACAGGATCTCGTTCTGCGTCGACTCCACCGCGTCGCGGCCGTAGGTGTAGGAGTAGAAGCCGGTCAGGTGGGCGTACTTGAACGGCTGCCGGTAGACGCGCTGGTACTCGAACTGGTCGTCCACCGGGACGCTCTCGGCAACCGCCTGCCCGCCGGCCAGGATGGCGCCGCGCTCGCGGGAGTACTCCGCGTCGCGGACGCGCTTGTTGTCGTCGCGGGAGTTGAGGTCGCCGGCCTGCACGTACTGCAGGTAGGTGGAGTTCAGCAGCAGCCCGACGAAGAGCAGCATGCAGACGATCGACATCGCGCGGATGGGCTTGTTCATCGAACCCTCCGTTGGTCGAGCCCGTCGAGCCCGTGGAGCCCGTCGAGACCTCGGACCGCCCTGCGGTTCGTGGGTCGGTTCATCTCAGCTGCACCACCTGGGTGGCGTCGTCACCGTCGTCGCCGTACTCATCGGAAGTGAGCTCGGGCGTCGGACGGCGAGCCTGGTCGGAGATCCGCAGCAGCAGCGCGATCATCACCCAGTTGGCGACCAACGACGACCCGCCGTAGGACAGGAACGGGGTCGTCAGGCCGGTGAGCGGGATCAGCTTGGTGACGCCGCCTATGACGACGAAGACCTGCAGCGCGAACACGACGCCGAGACCGGTGGCGATCAGCTTGCCGAACGCGTCGCGGGCCACCAGCGCGGTGCGCAGCGAGCGCTCGACGATCAGGCCGTAGAGCACGATCAGCGCCATCACGCCGGTGAGCCCGAGCTCCTCGCCGATCGAGGCGACGATGAAGTCGGAGTAGGAGAACGGGATCAGGGTCGGGTCGCCCTGGCCGAGGCCGCGACCGACCAGTCCGCCCCAGGCCATGCCGTACATTCCCTGCACGATCTGGTAGCCGTTGGCGTCGGGGTCGAACGGGTCGGTCCATGCCAGCACGCGCGCCTGTACGTGGCTGAACAGCAGGTAGCCGGCGTAGGCGCCCAGCGCGAACAGCGACGAGCCGACGACGAGCCATCCCGGCCGCTCGGTCGCGACGTACAGCATCACCAGGAAGAGCCCGAAGAACAGCAGCGAGGAGCCGAGGTCGCGCTGGAACACCAGCACGCCGAGGCTGATCAGCCACATCACCAGGATGGGTCCGAGGTCGCGGCCGCGCGGCAGGTCGATGCCCAGCACCCGGCGGCCGGCGAGGGCGAGCGCGTCGCGGTGCAGCACGAGATAGCCGGCGAAGAACACCACCAGGCAGACCTTGGCGATCTCGCCGGGCTGGAAGCTGAGTGGGCCGAGACGGATCCAGATCCGGGCACCGTTGATGGTGGTGCCGAGCACCGGCAGCAGCGGCATCACCAGCAACGCGATCGCGGCCAGCCCGGAGGTGTAGGTGAAGGCTTGCAACCTGCGATGGTCGCGCAGCACGGCGAGCACCGTCACGAACAGCACCACGCCCAGCGTCATCCAGATCAGCTGGTCGCGGGCGAACGTGTTGGCGTCGCTGTCGGCGGCCAGGTTGGCCAGGTCGATCCGGTAGATGATCGCCAGTCCAAGACCGTTGAGCGCCGCCACGATGGGCAGCAGGACCGGGTCGGCGTACGGCGCCAGCAGGCGTACGGCGATGTGGCCCACCACGCACAGCCCGGTCAGCCAGCCGCCGTAGGTGATGATGTCGACCGGGATCTCGCCTTCGACGCCGAGCCCGACCGCCGCGTAGGCACCGACACCGACGAGCAGGCTGAGCACGAGCAGGAACAGCTCGGCGCCGCGGCGGCGCCGGTGGGTGAAGCCGAGCGGCAGCGCGTTGAGCGGGTTCAGGGTGCTCACGGCGTCGCCTCCGCCGCCGGCGACTCCGCCGGGCTCACGCCGTCGGACGCCTCGATGCAGTCGGGCGGGGCGACGGTGGGGGAAGGACTCGGGCTGGGCTCGGCCGACTGCCCGTCCTGGTTCTGCCGGTTTCGATCCTGGTTGTCCTGACCGTCGCCGCCCTGGCCCGACTGCTGGCCCGACTGCTGGCCCGACTGCTGGCCCGACTGCTGACCGGAGGGCTCGTCGGAGGCCTCGTCGGAGGGGGTCGGCTCGGGCTCCGGCGTCGGGCAGACGCGCGCCAGCTCGGTGATGTTGGCGACGATCTCCTCGGCCTCGTCCATGCTCTCGGCGGCGATGCCGTCGCGCACCTGCGCCGCCCGCGCCTGCGGCAGCGACTGGATGGTGATGTCGCTGGTGCGCCAGACCCGGTTGAGGTCGAGGCCGGGCACCTCGGACTGGATGCCCCGGTAGATCGCGACCCGGTCGTCCGCGATCGCGACGTAGTACTGCCGCTGCGACCAGTTGTAGGCCAGCACCGCCCCGGCGACGAGCAGGCCGAGGAGCACGACGAGCACCAGCACGCGGCGGAACCAGACGAACCGGCGCGGCGCGCGCGGTGCGTAGCGGAGCGCCTCGGGGTCGAGCGGCTTGCCGTCACCGGAGCCGTCCGGTCCGCCGTCGACGGGCTCCATCTCGCCGGTGTCGCCGCTGCGGTGGCCGCGGAAGAAGCTCTTCGGACCACCGGGCGTCTTGCGCGGCTGCTCGGCCGCCGCACCCACGAGCATCGGACCGGTCGTCGTCGAGGCGGACGTCTCGGCGTCCGGTGCCGCCGCGTCGCCGTCGACCACGTCGGCGACGACGACGGTGATGTTGTCGGTGCTGCCGGCGTCGAGCGAGGCGCGGACCAGCTCGACGACGGCGTAGTCGATGGTGCCGGTGCTGAGGATGTCGGTGAGCCGGTCGGCGTCGAGGACGCCGGAGCAGCCGTCGCTGCAGAGCAGGATCCGGTCGCCCGGCGCGAGGTCGACGTCGAAGAGGTCCGGCTCGGTGTCGTGCACGCCGTCGACCGCCCGCAGGATGAGGTTGCGGTGCGGGTGCGTGCGGGACTCCTCCTCGGTGATCCGGCCCTCGTCGATCAGGCTCTGCACGAAGGTGTGGTCCTTGGTGAGCTGGCTGAGCACGCCGTCGCGCAGGAGGTAGCCGCGGCTGTCGCCGACGTGGCCGAGGGTGAGCCGGCTCCCGTCGAAGAGCGCGGCGGTGACCGTGGTCGACGTGCCGTCGAGCTCGGGGTCGTGGTCGACGAGCTCGGCGAGCCGGTCGTGGGTGCGGTGGATGGCACCGGCCAGCGCCTCGTGGGTGTCCTCCGGGGCGGGCGCGTCGAGACGCCGGAGGATCTGCACCGCCGTGCTGCTGGCGATGTCGCCCCGCGCGGCGCCGCCGACACCGTCGGCGATCACCAGCAGGTGCGGGCTGGCGAACCCCGAGTCCTGGTTGTCCTTGCGGACCCGGCCCACGTCGGAGAGGGCGGCGTAGCGCAGGGCCAGGCGGCCCCGGGGCAAGGAGTCGATGTCAGTCATCTGCGGCGGCGCCTACTTGCGGAGCTCTAGCGTCGTCTTGCCGATCCGGACCTGGGTGCCGAGCTGGAGTGTGGTGGGCTGGGTCAGTCGCGAGGAGCCGATGTAGGTGCCGTTGGTCGAGCCGAGGTCCTCGACGAACCACTGGTCGCCGGATGCCGCGATCCGCGCGTGCCGGGTCGAGACGTAGTCGTCGTCGAGCCGGATCGCCGCGTCGCTTCCGCGCCCGATGAGCAACGGGGCCAGGTCGAGCGAGATGGTCTCGCCGGCGTTGGCCCCCTCGGTGATCGCGACGTGGGTCGGCGCCCCGCGCGGGCGCTTGCTCGGTCTGGCCTTGGCCTGGCGGCGGGCCTGCTTGTCGGCCCGGCGGTCGGCCCGCGGGGTCGCCTCGACGCGGGCGCCGAACATGTCGGAGCGGACCACCGAGATGGCCGACAGCACGAAGATCCACAGGATTGCCAGGTAGGCGAACCGGATCAGCATCAACGTCAGCTCAGACACCGTGACCTCCCTGACCCGCGTCGTCGTGTGCGGAGGTGACGTAGCGGATGGTCATCGTGGTGTTGCCGATCTTGACGGTGCCGCCGTCGTCGAGGCTGGCCTGCGCGACCTTGTGCCCGTTGACCAGCATCCCGTTGGTGGAGCCGAGGTCGTGCACGCTCACCTGCGGACGTCCCGAGGTCGGGTCGGCGGCGAAGATCCGGATCTCCGCGTGCCGGCGGGAGACGCCCGGGTCGTTGATCCGGAGGTCGGCGTCGGTGCCCCGTCCGATCACGATGCCCGGCGGGTCGAGGGGGTGCTTCATCCCGTTGACCTCGAGGATCACGTTGGCCCGGCGTACGGCGGTGTCGGTGACGGCCGACTCCGACGACGGGGTCACCGACGCGAGCGCCGAGCTGCGCACGTGGAAACGACCGGTGGAGAGCTCGTCCTTCTCGTCGAAGGCGATGCTCACCGGTCCGGTGAAGACGTAGGACTGCTCGTGGGCGTGGTCGCGGAGCATCTCGACGAGCTCGTCGGACAGTGTCGAGGAGTACGGCGCCAGACGGGCGTAGTCCTGGGGGGACAGCTCGACGTGGAACTGGTTGGGCACCAGCCGCCGGTTGCGGGACAGGATCTGCGCGGAGTTGTCGACCTCGCGCTGAAGGGCGGCCGCGACCTCGACCGGCTGGACCGCGGAGCGGAAGGCCTTGGCGAACGCTCCCGACACCATCTGCTCGAGTCGGTTCTCGAAGCGCTGCAGGATGCCCATCCGCCACCTCCTCGTGCGCTCGTCGACAACGGGTCCTGGCCGGGTCCGCAACTATGTGTACCCGGGTCCGGTGCGGCGAACCGGTCGACCCCGGCAGCGGAGCATGACACAGGTCACCATCGTCGCGGGCGTGTGCGGGTACGGCTTGCCTGCATCGTATCGGGCAGCACCGAGCCGCCCGGTCCCCGGCGTCAGCGCCCCCGCACAGGCGGTGGTTGCGGGCGTCGACCGGTTTTGGAGGCCGATGAGCCGTTGGGCTACCCTGAGCAGGCTTCACGCGCGAGTGGCGGAATAGGCAGACGCGCACGGTTCAGGTCCGTGTGTCCGAAAGGACGTGGGGGTTCAACTCCCCCCTCGCGCACGTCCGTGCGCACGGAGCCGAAGGGCCCCGGACGATGTCCGGGGCCCTTCGTCATTCTGGTGGCTGTCCAGGCTGGTCTCGACATGCTCGACCAACCGAGGGTCAGGCGACGACGCCGAAGCCTCCGGTCCAGGACACCTTCTCGCCGACGGCGAGCGTGAGCTGCAGGAAGCCGAGGGCCTCGAGCTCCCGCGCCCGGCGCAGGGATCCGGCGTCGACGGCGCGCAGGCCGCCGGCGGTGACGATGCCGGCGAGCAGCGCCTTCGCGTCCGCGTCGTCCCCGGCGATCAGGACCGTCGTGGGCAGCGGGCCGACGGTGCCGGCGGCCAGGGTGCCGGCGAAGGTGGTGTTGAAGGCCTTGAGCACCCGCGACTGCGGCAGGGCGGCGGCGATCTCGGCGGTGGCCGAGCCGTCGGCCGGGACGGTGAGCGAGTCGAACGTGGTGAGGTCCAGCGGGTTGGTGATGTCCACGACGACCTTGCCGGCGAGGCTCTCCCCGCGCGTGGCCAGCACGTCGGCCACGGCCGGGTAGTAGACGGCGAGGACGACGAC
>NZ_DASSCL010000078.1:0-18497 GCF_035697785.1 Nocardioides sp. | reverse complement strand
CGGGCCTGGCCGTCGCGCAGCAGCTCACCCGCGCGGGGCACACCGTCGCGGTCTACGAGCGTGCCGACAACATCGGCGGGCTGCTCCGCTACGGGATCCCCGAGTTCCAGATGGAGAAGAAGTACCTCGACCGCAGGCTGGACCAGATGCGCCGCGAGGGCACGGTCTTCCGCGCCGGTGTCGACGTCGGCGCGGAGATCACCGGCGACCAGATCCGCGAGCGCTTCGACGCGGTCGTGCTCGCCATCGGCTCGACCGTGGCCCGCGACCTGCCGGTCGCCGGCCGCGAGCTCGACGGCATCCACCAGGCGATGGAGTTCCTGCCGCAGTCCAACCGCGCGTCGCTCGGTGAGGACGTCGAGGACCAGATCACCGCCGAGGGCAAGCACGTCGTGATCATCGGCGGGGGAGACACCGGCGCCGACTGCCTCGGCACGTCCCACCGGCAGGGGGCCGCGTCCGTGACGCAGCTCGAGATCATGCCGCAGCCGGGCACCGACCGGCCCGCCGGCCAGCCCTGGCCGACCTACCCGATGATCTTCCGAGTCTCCTCCGCCCACGAGGAAGGCGGCGAGCGCGTCTACTCGGTGTCCACCCAGCGGTTCCTTGGCGACGACGACGGCCACGTCCGTGCGCTGCGGCTGGTCGAGGTCGAGACGAGGGACGGCCGGTTCGCCGAGATCGAGGGCTCCGAGCGCGAGATCCCGGCCGACCTGGTCCTGCTGGCGATGGGGTTCACCGGTCCGGAGCGCGACGGCGTGGTCGAGCAGCTCGGCGTGGACCTCGACGAGCGCGGCAACATCGTCCGCGACGCGTCGTACATGTCGAGCGTGCCGGGGGTCTTCGTCGCCGGTGACGCCGGTCGCGGCCAGTCGCTGATCGTGTGGGCGATCGCCGAGGGACGCGCCGCCGCGGCGGCCGTCGACACGCACCTGCGGGGTGCCACCACGCTGCCCGCGCCGATCCCGCCGACCGAGCGTCCGCTGGTCGTCTGAGCTGCATTGGATCGTTCAAGCCCGTCGGCGCTAGGCTCGTCGGGTGCGTAGAGCAAAGATCGTCTGCACCCTGGGTCCGGCCACCTCCACCCCGGGGGCGATCCGTGCTCTGGTGGATGCCGGCATGGACGTCGCGCGGCTGAACATGAGCCACGGCAGCCATGCCGACCACGAGAAGGTCTACGCGATGGTCCGGGCGGCCTCCGACGAGAGCGGGCACGCGATCGGCGTCTTCGCCGACCTCCAGGGACCGAAGATCCGGCTCGGCAGGGTGGCCGCCGGGCCCGTGGAGCTCGCCGAGGGTGCGTCGTTCACCATCACCACCCGCGAGGTGCCGGGCGATGCCGAGGTGTGCTCGACGACGTACGACGGCCTCCCGGGTGACGTCTCCGCCGGCGATCAGATCCTCATCGACGACGGCAAGGTGCGCCTCGAGGTCACCTCGGTCGTCGACGGCACCGACGTGCACACGCGGGTCGTGGTGCCGGGTCCGGTGAGCGACAACAAGGGCATCAACCTGCCGGGGGTCGCGGTGTCGGTGCCGGCGCTGTCCGAGAAGGACAAGGAGGACCTGCGCTGGGCGTTGCACATGACCGTCGACTTCATCGCGCTGTCGTTCGTGCGCTCGGCCAAGGACGTCGAGGACGTCCGCCAGATCATGAGCGAGGAGGGCGTCTTCCTGCCTGTCATCGCGAAGATCGAGAAGCCCCAGGCGATCGACAACATCGAGGAGATCGTCGACGCGTTCGACGGCTTCATGGTGGCCCGCGGCGACCTCGGCGTGGAGTGCCCGCTCGAGGACGTGCCGTTCCTGCAGAAGCACGTCATCGACGTGGCCCGACGGCACGCGAAGCCGGTCATCGTCGCCACCCAGATGCTGGAGTCGATGATCTCGGCGCCCAGACCGACGCGAGCCGAGGCGTCCGACGTGGCCAACGCGGTGCTCGACGGCGCCGACGCTGTGATGCTCTCGGGTGAGACCAGCGTCGGCCAGTACCCGACCGAGACGGTCGAGGTGATGGCCCGGATCATCGAGTCGACCGAGGACCACGGTCTTGCCCGGATGACCGCCATCGACTGGCAGCCGCGCACGCGCGGTGGCGTGATCGCCAAGGCCGCCGCCGAGGTCGCCGAGCGCGTGGGCGCGAAGTACCTCGTCGCGTTCACCCAGAGCGGCGACTCCGCCCGCCGGCTGTCCCGCTACCGCGGCCCGATCCCGATGATCGCGTTCACCCCGATCGCGGCCGTGCGCTCCCAGCTGGCGTTGTCGTGGGGGATCGAGACCTTCAAGGCCCCCGAGGTCGAGCACACCGACGAGATGGTGCGCCAGGTCGACGAGCACCTGCTCATGGTCAACCGGGTGCAGGAAGGCGACATCGTCGTCATCATCGCCGGCAGCCCGCCCGGCATCCCCGGCTCCACCAACGCCTTGCGCATCCACCGGATGGGCGACGCGATCAACGAGGTGGCTCCGGCGTACCGCCGCGAGAGCTGACCGCTCAGCGCTTCGGCCCCACGATTGCGTCGAGCTCGGCGACCCCAGCCCTGGTAGACACCGAAACCGTCTTCCACGACGATCGCCGCCAGGGCACGCCGAGCAGATCGAGCGTCCGCGTGCACCACTCGATGATCTCCTCTGAGTGGTTCACGAACTGCCAGCGGGGATAGTCGTAGCGCTTGAGCTCCCCGGCCACCTCGCGCGACGCCCAGTTGTTCACCCGGCATCCGTCGGAATGCATCAATCCGCGCAGGAACTCGCCGGGATGCCGCTCAATGAGCTCCCACTGCCAGTCCTCCATGCCCAGGTTGCGCTCGTGCTTCCGGCCAGGGCCGTGCTGAGGGAAGAGGCACGGCCAGTGCTGCCAACCCATCGATGTCAGCACCGCACCTGGGCGATCTCGCCAATGTGGACGTCCGCCGGGTTTGACGCGCGTCATCAGGAGGAGCAGGCGATCGTTGAGCGCCGCGTAGCGACGGTCGTTGACCACGTGCAGGGTGTAGGTCCCCCGGACAGACTTCGTGATGTGACCATCGCCCAGGTACCAACCGAACAGCTCTACGAACGCCGCGCCATCGAGGACGGCGTCGTCGCAGCGGGGACAGGCCGCTGAGCCATGTGGCAGAGCACGGGGACGTCCGCGTCTCCCGTACTCCCGACGCCATCGCCGGACGGTCTTGGCCGCGATTCCGTGCGCCGCGGCGTTCTCTGCATCGGGCACGCCCGCGTCAGAGCTGCGCAGGACGCTGGCGACGACGGACGCCGGACGCACGTGAGTCATGAGCTCAGAGTGTCGGCACGCACCGACAGCGAGTGAGCACGTGAGCTGGTGCCGGGTGTGGGATTCGAACCCACAAGCCCTTTCGGGCAGTGGTGTTTGAGACCACCGCGTATGCCGTTCCGCCAACCCGGCAGGGTACGCAGCGCAACCGTACCCGAGGCCGACACGACGGACGATCGTGGGCGCATTCTTGTGACGCGGGCGGTGTTGCGCAAACTGTAGCGAGTCACTAGACTTTCGGGCGGGACGACAGAGGGAGCGCGCGATGGTGAGGGCACTGCTGGCCCGGCTGGCCGGGCAGGAACGGGCACTGGCGAACGCGCGAGCCGCGTCGACCGAGCTGTCCCGGCAGCGCGTCGAGCGCGAGGAGGTCGAGCTCTTCCTGTCCGCGCGCGCCGAGCGTGTGACCCGCACCGCTTGACGCTCACCTGCGTCGGCCAGGCCGTCGGAGGCCCGGCTAGCCTGTGCGCGTGAGCACCGAGCCGCAAGCCCCGTCCCGTCGCGTCGTGATCGCCGAGGACGAGGCGCTCATCCGGCTCGACCTCGCCGAGATGCTCGCCGAGGAGGGGTACGACGTCGTCGGTCAGGCCGGCGACGGGGAGAAGGCCGTCGCGCTGGCCGAGGAGCTCCGGCCCGACCTCGTCGTGCTCGACGTCAAGATGCCCAAGCTCGACGGCATCACCGCGGCGCAACGGATCGCCGAGCAACGCATCGCCCCGGTCGTCATCCTCACCGCGTTCAGCCAGCGCGAGCTCGTCGAGCGGGCCCGCGACGCCGGCGCGATGGCCTACCTCGTCAAGCCCTTCGCCCAGCACGACCTGGTGCCCGCCGTCGAGATGGCGGTGTCCCGCTTCGCCGAGCTCCAGCTCCTCGAGACCGAGGTGGCCGACCTCTCCGAGCGGCTGGAGACGCGCAAAGCCGTCGACCGCGCCAAGAGCGTCCTGCAGCAACGGCTCGAGCTCAGCGAACCCGACGCGTTCCGCTGGATCCAGAAGACCGCGATGGACCTCCGGTTGTCCATGCGTCAGGTCGCCGAGGGAGTCATCACGCATGGGCCCTCGGTGAGTGGTGTGGCTGGTGGGAACGACGACGCCGAGGCCGGGGCCGAGCAGGACTGAACGACCCCGATCGTCCCGTATTGCTGGGATTTCCGGGTGTCGGCAGCCACTTTCGTGACATTGAGGCCGGGGAGGTCACGAAATGGCAACGACAGTCCACCAATTTGTCACGACGTCCCCTGTTCAGAGCGGTTTTGGCGCTAGGTTCACTCTCGCAAGAGCGCCTTCCTCGACCCTGCGAGGAAGTGCGTCGACCGCTCCATCCTCACGGAGGCATGAATTGATTCGCCCAACACGCGCTTGGCGCGCTGCCGCCGTCCTGGCGACAGCATCGCTGGTCCTCACCGCTTGCGGTGGCGGCGGCGACGAGACCGACACCGCCGACGACCCTGCCGGCTCTGAGTCCACCAGCGAGTCCGCCGAGGCCGAGCCCACCGGCGACGGTGTGCTGCGCATCGGGTCGCTGCTTCCGCAGACCGGTGACCTCGCCTTCCTCGGCCCCCCGGAGTTCGCGGGCGTGGACCTGGCCATCCAGGAAATCAACGCCGCCGGCGGCGTGCTCGGAGCGGACGTCGAGGAGTTCGACGCCGACTCCGGTGACGGCACCCCTGACATCGCCGGTGCCGAGGTCGACGGCCTGTTCAACAAGAACGTCGACGCCATCATCGGCGCCGCGGCTTCCGGTGTCTCGGTCAGCGTCATCGACAAGATCACCGGCAACGGCACGGTCCACTTCTCCCCGGCCAACACCGCGGCCGGCTTCGACACCTACGACGACAACGGTCTCTACTTCCGCACCGCGCCCTCCGACCGGCTCCAGGGCCAGGTGCTGGGCAACCTCGCGGTCGAGGACGGCCACCAGAACGTCGCCGTCATGGCTCGCCAGGACTTCTACGGCGAGGGTCTGGCCGACCAGGTCGAGGCGACGCTCGAGGAGCGTGGCGCCACCGTCACCGACAAGGTGCTCTACGCGGCCGACGCGCAGAACTTCACCGCTGAGGTCAACCAGATCGCGGCCAACCAGCCCGACGCCCTCGTGCTGATCGCGTTCGAGGAGACCACCAAGATCATCCCGCAGCTGATCGCCAAGGGGATCGGTCCCCAGGACATCCAGCTGTACTTCGTGGACGGCAACCTGGCCGACTACTCCGACGAGAACTTCGACCTCGCCGGCGTCAAGGGCACCATCCCGGTGTCGGGCAACCCGGACCCGGAGTTCAACGACAAGCTGCTCGAGATCGACCCGAAGATCAAGGACTTCACCTACGGTCCCCAGTCGTACGACGCGACCATGATCATCGCCCTCGCCGCGATCGCGGCTGGCGACGACTCGGGTGAGGCCATCGGTGCGGAGATCATCAACGTCACCAAGGACGGCACTCAGTGCTCGACGTTCGAGGAGTGCGCACAGCTTCTCGAGGACGGCGAGGACATCGACTACGAAGGTGCCAGTGGTCCGACGGACATGAACGACACCGGTAGCCCGGCGTCCGGCACGATCGGCATCAACGAGTACAGCAAGGGCAACACCTACAAGGAGACCGACACCGTTTCCGGCGTCGTGAACTGACCCTAGGACCCACCCGGGCGCCAGCCCGGACAGCCCATAGCAAGGGGCCCGGCCGTCGGCCGGGCCCCTTCGCGTTGCCGTTTCGGACACGCACGGCAACGCGAAGGGCCCCGACCGTCAGAAGCGGTCGGGGCCCTGCGCGTGTGGCTGTGGGTCAGGCCTTGGCGAGCGTGCCGAGGTACAGCTCGATGACCTTCGGGTCCTTCGAGAGCTGGGCGCCGGTGCCGGTGTAGGCGTTGCGGCCCTGGTCGAGCACGTAGCCGCGGTCGCAGATCTGCAGGCACCGGCGGGCGTTCTGCTCGACCATGACGACCGACACGCCGGCCCGGTTGATCCGCCGGGTCTGCACGAAGACCTCGTCCTGCATCACCGGCGACAGGCCGGCCGAGGGCTCGTCGAGCAGCAGCACGGACGGCTCCATCATCAGGGCTCGTCCCATCGCCACCATCTGGCGTTCACCGCCGGACAGGGAACCGGCCCGCTGGGCGCGACGGTCGACGAGTGCGGGGAACAGCTCTCCGACGAACTCGAACCGCTTCCGGAATGACTTGGGCCGCTGATACACGCCCATCTCCAGGTTCTCCTGGATCGTCAAGGACGGGAACACGTTGTTGGTCTGCGGCACGAAGCCGATGCCCTTGGTGACCAGCACGTCGGCGCGTTGGTTGGTGACGTCGTCACCGTTCAGGGTGACGGTGCCCGAGCCGATCCTGACCAGACCGAACAGCGCCTTGAGCAGGGTCGACTTGCCCGCACCGTTCGGCCCGATGATGCCGACGAGCTCGCCGTCCTGGCAGTACAGGTCCGCGCCATTGAGGATGTTCACCCCAGGCAGGTAGCCGGCGATCAGGTCGTCCGCCCGCAGCACGGCGCCTTCGGCCGCCTTGAGGTGCTGCTCCCGACCGGGCACCTCGGTGCCCGGTGATGTCTCGGTCGCCAGGCCGCCGGTGGCGTCGGTCTCCTCAGCGGGCTCGCGAGGGGTCTCGGTCACGGCTGCTCCTCCTCTTCCTCGCGCATCTCGGCGATCTCGGCCTCGGCCGCGGCCAGGATCTCTTGCTCCTGCGCCTCCGAGAGATCGGTGTCGTGGTGGGCACCGAGGTAGGCGTCGATCACCCGCTGGTCGGCCATCACCGCGTCGGGCGGTCCCTCGGCGACGATCTGGCCCTGGGCCATCACGATGACCCAGTCGGAGATGTCCCGCACCATGTCCATGTCGTGCTCGACGAACAGCACAGTGCGGCCCTCGTCGCGAAGCGACTTCACGTGGCCGAGCAACGACTGCTTGAGCGCGGGGTTCACCCCCGCCATGGGCTCGTCGAGCATGACCAGCTCGGGGTCGGCCATCAACGCGCGGGCCATCTCCAGCAGCTTGCGTTGGCCGCCGGACAGGGAGCCCGCGAAGTCCTCGCGCTTCTTGATGAGCAGGAACCGCTCGAGGAGCGCGTCGGCCTTCTCGGTGTTGGCGTCCTCCTGCCCCCGCCACAGCGGCCGGAGCATCGCCTGGAGCAGCGACTCGCCGCGCTGTCCGGTGGCGCCGACCCGCATGTTCTCCAAGACGGTCAGCCGGGAGAGCACCTTGGTCAGCTGGAAGGTGCGGACCATGCCCATCCGGGCCACCTTGTACGCCGGCACCTTGCCGAGGCTGCGACCGTTGAACGACCACTCGCCCTGGTCAGGCCGGTCGAACCCGGTGAGCAGGTTGAAGAGGGTGGTCTTGCCGGCGCCGTTCGGACCGATCAGCGCGGTGATGACACCCCGCTGGATCTCCACGTGCTTGACGTCGACGGCCTTGAGCCCTCCGAACGTGCGCATGATGCCGGTGGCCTTGACGATCGGGTCCGGCTTGGCCGCACCAGGCTCGTGCTCGACCGACTTGAGCGCATCGGCCGCGCGGGCGCGTCCGGCCTGCGACTCCCGGCTCTCGCCGCGGTCGTTCCCCTGGTCGGGACCCTGGTCGGGCCCCTGATCAGACATGGTCTGCGTGGTGTCAGCGGGCATCGAGAGCCAGCTCCCTTCGGTCCCCGAAGATCCCTTGTGGTCGGAAGATCATCAACAGCATCAGCCCCAGGCCGAGGAAGATGAACCGCATCAGGCTGGCCTGGTTGGCGGTCATGATCGAGGCCGGGATCAGCGGGTCGGGTCCGGCGGTGGCCTGGCTGAAGAAGACGCCGAGGGCGGTGATCAGGAACCAGAAGATCACCGATCCGACCACCGGGCCGAGGACGCGGGCGGCGCCACCGATCAGCAGGACCGTGTAGGCGAAGAAGGTCACGTCCGTCGCGAAGAACGACGGGCCGACGGCGGCCGAGCGCAGGGCGGTCGCGAAGCCGGCGAAGGCGCCGAAGATGCCGCCGATGATCAGCGACTGCATCTTGTAGCCATACACGTTCTTCCCGAGGGACCGGACGGCGTTCTCGTCCTCTCGGATCGACTTCAGCACGCGGCCCCAGGGACTGCGCATGAGCAGCCAGACCACGAGGCAGCAGGCCGCCACGAGACCCCAGCCGACCGTCATCACCCAGAAGTCGTAGGCGCTCCAGCCGACCACGCCTGGGATCCGGACGCCGCTGCCGTACGGGTTCATCGCGCGGAAGCCGTCGATGAACCCGGTGACACCGTCCTGGCCGCCGAAGTACTCGGAGAAGGACGCCGCGCCGATGGTCTGCCTGATGATCTCCGCCGCCGCGATCGTCACGATCGCGAGGTAGTCGGCCCTCAGCCGGAGCGTGGGCACGCCGAGCAGCAGCGCGAGCAGCACCGTCAGCACCAGGCCGATGAGCACCCCGAGCCAGAGGCTCAGACCCCAGATCGTGGAGACGGAGGCCATCGCGTAGCCGGCGACCATCATGAAGCCGGCCTGGCCGAAGTTCAGCAGCCCGGTGTAGCCGAAGTGCACGTTGAGCCCGATCGCGGCGAGCGCGTAGATCACGGCGGTGGGGCCGAGTGCCTGTTGGAGCGAGAGGTTCAGGATTGTCTGCAGGTCCATGTCCGGTCCTTCCTCAGCCGACTCGCTGGGACTTGCCGAGCAGGCCCTCGGGCTTGATCAGCAAGACGATGATGAGCACGAGCAGGGCGCCGACGAACTTGAACTCGGCCGGCACGAACAGGGTCGACAGCTCGGTGAAGAGCCCGACCACGAAGGCGCCGACCATCGCGCCCCAGATCGAGCCGAGCCCGCCCAGCACGACCGCGGCGAAGATGAGCAGCAGGAGCTTGAAGCCGATCTGGTAGTCGAAGCCCTGGGTGAGGCCGAGCAGCGCCCCGCTGAGACCGGCCAGCGCGGCGCCGCCGATCCAGACCAGGTTGATCACCCGCTCGACGTTGATGCCGGTGGCGGAGGAGAGGGCCGGGTTGTCGGCGACCGCCCGGGTGGCCTTGCCCAGCCGGGTGCGCTGGATCAGCAGCGAAACGCCGACCAGCACGGCGACGCCGGTCACCGCGACGATCACCTCTTTCGGCGTGATCAGGAGCGGGCCGATCTCCCACGGCTGCACCGCGGAGTACTGGGAGTAGTTGCGACTCTGCGCGCCGGAGAAGTACTGGAAGATGCTGCGCAGGAAGATGGAGAGTCCGATGCTCACGATCATCATGGCGATCAGCCCGGTGCCGCGTCTGCGCAGCGGCGCCCACAGTGCGCGGTCGTTGACCCAGCCGAAGGCTCCGGACACGACGAACGCGACGAACACGGCGACCACCACCGTCAGGTTCACCCCGGCGATGCGGATCGCGCCGGGCAGCTGGTCGACCGCGAACGCGATGATCGCCCCGAACGTGACGAGCTCGCCGTGCGCGAAGTTCGTCAGACCCGTGGTCCCGAAGATCATCGAGAGGCCCAGGGCCGCCATCGCCAGCAGCACCGAGAAGACGATGCCGCCGACGGTCAGCTGGAGTGCCTGGGTGGCGAACCCGGTGCCGGCCTCGGCCCCGCCGACGGGGAACGTGACGGACTGGTCGGTGTCGAGGTTGATCGCAACCTGGCGTTGCAGGACGTCGGGGGAGGTGTCCTCGGGGAGACTGTCCTCGTCGATCTTCACGACGTAGGTCTTGCCCAGGTGGTCGACCACCGTGCCGGGCAGGTCGATGACGAAGGTGCCGTCGGCGCCCGACGTGGCCTCGCCGATCACCTCGCCCGCTTCGTCCTCGACCGTGACGTCCGCGCCCTCCACGGGGGCCTGAGGCGACTCCCGGCGGTCGCAGATCCTGCCGAGGACGGAGATGACGTCGTCATCAGTGCCTTGGGGCAGCGCGCACTCGGTGCCGCCCTCTGCCGCGTGCGGGGTGACGGCGGCTGAGGCCGCCCCGCTCACCGACACGAGGAGGGCGATCGCCAGCGCGAGCAGCGCAGCAATACGTTTCGGACGGGCGTGCATGGGACTCCTGTCGCGTTCGCTGGTCGATCGACGGGCGGGACTATAGCGACCATGCCGTCGGGCGCCCCTCCGCCCGGCACCGGAGTCGCCGCTGTCTCTCTCGCACCTCGCACCCTAGAACCATCGGGCGCGGTGCGGGAACCATTGGGGCAACAATGCTGTCTCGTGTCGGTCGCGTCGTGCACCGCCTGCCGGTACGACGTACCGCGGGCCGTCAGCGGAATGCGATGACCAGCGCGGTCAAAAGGGGCGCAACGACCAGACCCGGGAGCAGGTCGCCCACCGGCACCGGTTTGATCCGGAGCAGCCGCAGCGCGACGCCGACCAGCATCAGCCCACCGGTCGCGGTCAGCGCCGCCACGTGTGCCTCGGGCAGCACGTTGCCCAGCGCCGCACCCACGACCGTTAGCGATCCCTGCACCGCGACCAGGGCCAGCACGCTGGCGCCGACGCCCCAGCCGAGCGACGCCGCGAACGCGATCGAGGCGAACCCGTCGAGGGCGGCCTTGAGGTACAGCTGGTCGGCGCCGTTGCCGAGGCCGTCGTTCAGCGAGCCGAGCACGGTCAGGGGACCGACGCAGAAGACCAGCGAAGCGGTCACGAAGCCCTCGATGAACCGCTGCCGCTCGGGACCGTCGCTGCGGCCGCCCGCACGCGACTGCCGGTGCTGGAGCTTGCGCTGCAACCAGCCGCCGAAGCGCTCGAGACCGTCCTCGATGCCCACCACGGAGCCGATGACGCCGCCGATGATCAGGGCGCCGAGGACGATCAGCATAGGTGCGCTGGGCCCGACCGCGTCCACGAGCGCGGGGTCCTGGACGCTCACGGCGGCCGTGCCGGCGATCAGCAGGGTGGCCAGGCCCAGCCCGTCGGTGACGACGTCGCGGGTGCGCTGGTGGAGACGGTGGCCGACGAGCACCCCGATCGCGGTCCCCACCAGCACCGCGAGCACGTTCACGAGCGTGCCGACACCGGGGAACACGGCGCCTCCTTCCCGCGATCCCGCGAAAGTTGAAAGCCGGACTACCGCCGATGTCCGATGTAGGCGTAATCTCTCACCTCAGTCCGGTTCGCGCAGTCTCGGGGGCGACTCGCAGCCGGCTCGTCGTGGCCATGTCCCACGACTCACTCCGTTCGCCGGTCGGCCCGGCTGGAAGAGGTGCCCGTGTTCCGCAGTGCGGTGCTGGTTCGCGACGCAGCCCCCGACGACCTCGACGCGCTGCGTCTGGTGTTCGGCACGGCCGCGGGCCCGGTGCTCGACGAGACCCCCGGCGAAGGAGCCTGCGCGATCGCGTCGATCGCCGCGGATCCCGACCAGCGTCTGCTCGTGGCCGTCCATGACGGCCGCGTCGTCGGCGCCGTCCAGCTGATGCGGGCCCCGATCTCGCCGCTGCAGGCGACCAGCGCCGTCCATGTTGCCCACCTGCACGTCCTCGACGAGTCCCGTCGTCGCGGCGTCGGCACGGCCCTGATGGAGGCGACGGTGTCGTGGGCGGAGGACAAGGGCACCAGTCACGTCCTGGTCGCGGCCTCGGTGAGCTCGCGCGACGCCAACCGGTTCATGGCGCGGCTCGGGCTGACCCAGCTCGCGGTCGTGCGGGCCGCGTCGGTCGCCACGCTGCGTGCCAAGCTGCCGGTCGAGCCGCCCCCGGTCTGCCTCACCGACAACCGGCACCAGCGCACCGTGGGGCAGGTCCTCGCACGGCGCCGTTCGCTGCGACGGGCGCAGACCAAGTCGACCTGAGACCCGTCGGTGGCGGCTACTAGGGTGACCGTGTGCCTGACACCGCAGCCCGTCCCGACGAGCGTCCGCGCCTGCTCCTGCTCGACGGCCACTCGCTGGCCTACCGCGCGTTCTTCGCCCTGCCCGTCGAGAACTTCTCCACCACGACGGGGCAGCCGACCAACGCGGTCTACGGGTTCACCTCGATGCTCATCAACGTGCTGCGCGACGAGCAGCCGACCCACGTCGGGGTGGCCTTCGACAAGTCGCGGCAGACGTTCCGGCTCGAGCAGTACGCCGACTACAAGGCCAAGCGCAACAAGACGCCCGACGAGTTCAAGAGCCAGCTGCCCCTGATCAAGGAAGTGCTCGACGCGCTCCGCATCAGGCACCTCGACGTCGACGCCTACGAAGCCGACGACATCATCGCCACCCTGGCCACGCAGGCCACGGGGCAGGGCTTCGAGGTGCTGATCTGCTCTGGCGACCGCGACGCGTTCCAGCTCGTCGACGACCTCACCACGGTCATCTACCCCATGCGCGGGGTCTCGGAGATGAAGCGCATGACACCTGCGGCCGTCGAGGAGAGGTACGGCATCCCGCCGGCCCGCTACCCCGAGATGGCGGCCCTGGTGGGGGAGACGTCCGACAACCTGTCGGGCGTGCCCGGCGTCGGCGAGGGCTACGCCGCCAAGTGGCTCAACCAGTACGACGGCCTCGACAACGTGATCGCCCGGGCCGACGAGATCACCGGCAAGAAGGGGGAGGCGCTCCGGGCCCACCTCGGTGATGTGATCCGCAACCGACAGCTCAACGCGCTCGTGCGCGACGTACCGCTCGGGGCGAGCCCGGACGACCTGGCCAGGCAGCCCTGGGACCGGCAGGAGGTGCACACCCTCTTCGACGGGCTCGAGTTCCGGGTGCTGCGCGACCGGCTGTTCCAGGAGCTGACGTCCGAGGAGGTCGTCGAGGAGATCAGCTTCGACCTCGACCTCACCCGGCTGCAGCCCGGTGAGCTGGCCGGCTGGCTGGAGGCCCACTCCAAGCCCGGCGAGCTGGTCGGCCTGCAGGTGCAGGGCACCTGGCACAGCGGCAGCGGTGACGTCTTCGCCATCGCGCTCGCCGCCGGTGACGAGGCGGCCGCCTGGCTCGACGTGGAGCAGATCGGACCCGAGGACGACGCCGTGCTGGCCGCCTGGCTCGCCGACGACCGCTACCGCAAGGTGCTGCACGACTCCAAGGGCCCGATCCTCGCGATGGCCGCGCGCGGCTGGCGGCTGGCCGGGCTCGAGCGCGACACCGCGCTCTCGGCGTACCTCGCCCGTCCCGACCAGCGCTCCTACGACCTGGCCGACCTGACCCTGCGCTACCTCAAGCGCGAGCTCAAGCTCGCCCCCGACCCCGACAAGGACGCGGGGCAGCTCAGCTTCGACAGCGTCGGCGACGAGACCGCCGGCGACACCGCGATGCTGCAGGCCTGGACGGTTCTCGAGCTGGCCGCGGCGCTCGACGACGAGCTGGAGCAGGGCGGCGGCACCCGGCTTCTCGGCGAGATCGAGCTGCCCCTGATCGGTGTGCTCGCCGAGATGGAGCGCATCGGCGTCGCCGTCGACATCGACAAGCTGCAGAGCCTGGAGGCGCACTTCGCCGGCGAGGTGAAGCTCGCGGCCGACGGGGCGTACGCCGCGATCGGCAAGGAGATCAACCTCGGCTCGCCCAAGCAGCTGCAGGTGGTGCTCTTCGACGAGATGAAGCTGCCCAAGACCAAGCGCACCAAGACCGGCTACACCACCGATGCCGATGCGCTCGTGGCGCTGCAGGCGAAGGTGCCCGACAACCTGTTCCTCGGGCACCTGCTGCGGCACCGTGACGTCTCCCGCCTGCGGCAGACGGTGGAGGGGCTGCTCAAGACCGTCGCGTCCGACGGGCGCATCCACACCACGTTCAACCAGCTGATCGCGGCGACCGGGCGGTTGTCATCGACCGACCCGAACCTGCAGAACATCCCGATCCGCACCGAGGAAGGCCGCCTCATCCGTGAGGCGTTCGTCGTCGGCCGCGGCTTCAGCACCCTGATGACCGCCGACTACAGCCAGATCGAGATGCGGATCATGGCGCACCTGTCGGAGGACGCACTGCTGATCGAGGCGTTCCGGTCCGGCCGCGACTTCCACGCCGCCACCGCCGCGCGGGTGTTCGACGTCGAGCCCACCGAGGTGACGACCGAGATGCGGGCCAAGATCAAGGCGATGAACTACGGCCTCGCCTACGGCCTGTCCGCCTACGGGCTCTCGCAGCAGCTCGGCATCGACACCGGCGAGGCACGCGGGATGATGGACGAGTACTTCGAGACGTTCGGCGGCATCCGCGACTATCTCGGCGGCATCGTCGACGAGGCCCGTCGCACCGGCTACACCGAGACCATCTACGGCCGCCGTCGCTACCTGCCCGACCTGACCAGTGACAACCGGCAGCGCCGGGAGATGGCCGAGCGGATGGCGTTGAACGCCCCGATCCAGGGTTCCGCGGCCGACATCATCAAGGTGGCGATGTTGCGCGTCGACGAGGCGATCCGCGAGGCGGGGCTGGCCTCACGGATGCTGCTCCAGGTGCACGACGAGCTCGTGTTCGAGGTCGCGGCCGGCGAGGAGGAGCGGCTCGAGGAGCTCGTTCGTGCCGAGATGGCCGGTGCCGCCGAACTCACCGTCCCGCTCGACGTCTCGGTCGGCACCGGTGGCTCCTGGCACGAGGCCGCGCACTAGGCGGAGGTGGGGCTTCCTCGGCGCGACGCCACCGCGAGGAGGGCGCCGAGCAGCACCGTGTCGATGACCAGCACCAGCCGCAGCAGGGACGGCACGGAGTCGGCGAACGGCGAGGCCACCGCGACCAGCGCGAGTGCCGCCCACACGACGTACACGATCCGCTGCCGCTGCCGGGCCACGATGTTGTAGATCATCAGCTGGAGCATCGCGAGCACGGTGCCGAGCAGCGCGAACACCCAGAGCAGGTCGGCCAGCTCGGCGTACTCCGGTCCGCCGACGAAGACCACGGCGAGATCGGGAAGCAGTGCCACCCCGAGCACCACGACCAGTCCGATCGCGGCGACCAGGCCGAGGGCGATCAGGTTTATCCGGCGGGCGGAGTCGGACCGGGACATCGACGGGAAGACCACGACCACCACGAACTGGGGCAGGAACAGCACCGCCTTGGTGAGGATCAGACCGCCGGCGTAGAGGCCGGCCTGGTGCTCGTCGAGCACGATGCGCGCCGCGACCACGTCGACGTTGGTGAGGGCGAAGAACGCCAGCAGCGCGTGCGAGTTGTGCATGGTCTCGCGGAGCACGCCTTCCCGTGGCTCGGCGGGGGCCGCGGGCTGGTTCCTTCGCGAGGGGTGCCGCAGCGCCCACCAGCCGACCACGGCCGGGACGAACGCTCCGGCGGCCACGCCGACCATGGCGCCGAACGTGTCGGTGCGGACCGTGAGGATGACGGCACCGAAGGCCAGCCGGCCGAGACCGGCGCCGAGGTAGATGCCGGCGAGCGGTCCCCAGCGCTGCTCGCCCTGGAGCACGCCCGCCTGCCCGCCCATCACCGTGAGCGGGACGACCGTCACCGCGATGAGAGCGGCAAGCGCCCAGGAGTCGAGGTCCAGCGCGGCGGACACCAGCGGTGCGGCGAGCAGCGCGAGCAGCCCGAGGCCCAGTGCGCACCGGTACGTCGTGCGGATGACCTCGCGCTCGATGACCTCCCGGCGTTCGGGCGCGGCCGCGACCCTCCGAGCGCCGGTCGCTTGCAGCCCGAGCGAGAGCACGTTGAGGACGATGAGCAGACCCATGACGGCGGCCAGGGCGCCGTACTCGACGGGGCCGAGGACCCGGGCCGCGAGGATGGTGAAGCCGTAGGTTGTGACGTTCATGACACCCATCGCCACCGCGATGACCAGGCTGCCGGTGAGCAGCTGGTTCCGGGTGCGGGTGTTGGTCACGCGCAGAACCCTAGGCGAGAGTGCGGGTTCCCTCTGACGCACCCGCCGACGGCGCCGTATCGGGTCCCGCTGGGACCAACGGGACATCCGGACAGCGATTTGTCCAAGATTTTGTGTTACCGCTCAGTAGGGATATCCTCACTGCGCCGTGCGCTAAGGGAGGGCACTGCAGCCGAGGCCGGTCGACGACCGCCCGGCGTCTTTTTGTGGAGGGAGCGCCCCAGCATGCGCAAGACATTGCTGGTCGGCGGGATTCTCATCGTGGCGGCGGTCCTCGTCGTCGTGCTGAGTGACCTGTTCGACCTCAGACTCGAATCGGTGGCCCTGTTGGGACTCGCCGTCGGCGCGGTGGTCGCGCTGGTCCCGGACCAGAGCCCCGCGATGCGGTTGGCCGGCTTCGCCGCCGGTCTCGTCGCCGCCTGGGTCGGTTACCTCGTCCGGGCGGGCTTCCTGCCCGACAGCGTTGCCGGCCGTGCGGTCAGCATCGTTCTGGTCCTCGCGGTCTGCGTGGTGGTGGCGGCCGTCACTGCCGGCCGGATCCCGCTGTGGGCCACGCTGCTGGGTGCCGCCGCACTGGTAGGTGCCTACGAGTACAACTACTCCGCCGCTCCGCCGGAGGTCACCTCCACCTCCGTGAGCGCCGTGACCGCCCTGCTCATGACGGCAGCCGTCGGCTTCCTCGCCGTAGCGCTGGCCAGCCCTCGTCCCGAAGCCGCCGAGCGGCCGCACCGTGCCAAGAGCAAGGCCGAGGTCGAGGAGAACGACAGCTTCGACGAGATGATGGAGAGGGCCAAGTGAGCAAGCGCTTCAACGTGCCGCTGCGGATCGCCGCGGTTGCCGGTGCGGTCACCCTGACCGCGATGACGATGGCCCCCGCGGCCCTGGCCGCCGACGGCAGCGGCAGCAACGGCGACGTCAAGGTCGTCAACACCGAGACCGTGCAGGTCTACACCGACGCCACCGGCGCGGTGAAGACGCGGCGCGTCTACGAGCAGGTCGCGATGACCGGTGACGGAACCGTCGACCTCTCCAACCCGATCGAGACCGACGGCCTGCGCAACCTGGACGGCTTCGGCGGCTTCGACGTCGAGGACGGCAACCAGGTCACCACCGTTCAGGTCGACGGCGAGCAGCGCCTGCGCACCGTCAGCGACTACGACGGTGACCTGCCCCTCGAGGTCGAGGTGCAGTACTTCCTCGACGGCGAGCGCGTCGAGCCCGGCGACGTCGTCGGCTCCGACGGCCAGCTCGAGGTGAAGTACACCGTCCGCAACGTGACCGCCACCCAGCAGGAGGTCACCTTCAGCGACGGCACGGGTGGCGAGATCACCAAGACCGTCGACGTGCCGATCCCCATGGTCGGGTCCCTGACCACGACCACGCCGTCGAACTTCACCGACGTGCAGTCCGACCAGGCGAACATCGCCGGCGACGGCAAGGGCGGCACCAAGCTGTCCTTCACGATGACGCTGTTCCCGCCGATCGGTTCCGACACGGCGGAGTTCGGCTACACCGCGAACATCAGCGACGGCGTCGTCCCGCGTGCCGACATCTCCGCGCTCCCCGTGAACCCGATGGAGAGCCCGACGTTCAAGACGGCGGCGAACAGCTACCAGGGCGGCTCCGAGACCGGCGCGACGCTCGCCGACGGTGCCACCCAGATCGACAGCAACCTGCTGAAGCTGCGCGACGGTGCGGGCGACCTGCTCGCCGGCCTGATCCAGCTCCGCGACGGCTCCAGCGAGCTCGAAGCCGGTCTGTCCGGCGAGGCCGCTCCCGGTTCCCGTGAGCTCGCCGACGGTGCGGGCCAGCTCGACGACGGCGCCCGCCGCCTCGACGACGGCGCCGGCCGGCTCTCCGACGGTGCGTCGGAGCTGAACAGCGGTCTCGGCCTGATCAACTCGGGTGCCCGTCGCCTGGCCGACGGCACCGGGGAGGCATTCACCGGCAGTCGTGACCTCGCCGCCGGAGCGAAGCGACTCCATGGTGGCCTCAAGGAGCTTGACGGGGGTGTAGGGGACCTCGGCGACGGCGCAGGCCGGCTCGCCGCCGGGCAGAAGGCCCTCGCGGGGGGCCTGAAGACCCTGTACGACGGTGTCGACGCCCTTCCGGCGAGCGTCCAGCAACAGCTCAAGAGCAACGCCGACTACCAGCGACTGATTGCTGGGCTTGAAGAGATGAAGTCCGGCGTGGGGGACAAGAGCACGGCCGGAACTCTGGTATGGGGTGTCGACCAGGTTCGGAACGGCCTTTCGAATGAGGCTGTGCCAGCGCTGAACAGCATGAAGACGGGCATCTTTTACCAGCCAACTGGACCAGGCGATAGTACGCCGGCAGGCTCATACCAGAAGTTGGGCTGCGCCATCACGTTGCTGACGCACGTTCGGGACGGGATCCCTGCTGGGACAGACCTCTGCTACTTCGATGCCGACACAAACCCGACGGCCGCGCGTCCGCCACAACCTGGCGTCACAGGCCCGTCGCAGATCGCTGTCCTTACCAGTGTCATCAGGGGTC
>NZ_DASSCL010000077.1:0-20291 GCF_035697785.1 Nocardioides sp. | reverse complement strand
TTCGGCGGTGGCTGCCTGCCCAAGGACATCCGCGCCTTCCAGCACCGCGCCGGCGAGCTCGGCGTGGACCGGCTCACCAGCTTCATGCGCGAGGTCGACGGCATCAACCTGCACCGCCGGCAGCGGGTCGTGCAGATCGCCCGCGACATGGTCGACCACCTGGTCGGCACCCGGATCGCCGTGCTCGGGGCCGCGTTCAAGCCCCACAGCGACGACGTCCGTGACTCACCCGCACTGTGGGTGGCCGGCGAGCTGCACCTCGCCGGGGCCGAAGTCTCCGTCTACGACCCCAAGGCCAACGCCAACGCCGCCAAGCGCTTCCCGACGCTCACGTACGTCGACAGCGCGGCTGAGGCGTGCCAGGACGCCGACCTGGTGCTGCACCTGACCGAGTGGCAGGAGTTCCGCGCCCTCGACCCGGCCGAGCTCGGCTCCGTCGTCCGCAAGCGGCGAGTGCTGGACGGCCGCAACCTGCTCGACGCGAACGCCTGGCGCGACGCCGGGTGGGAGTTCCGCAGCATGGGCCGTCGTTGACCCCGACGGACGACCCGCGGGACGACGACCGGTTCGGCCTGCACGTCCGCGACCTGGCGTCGCTGCGCCGCGAGGCGAGAGTCCTCGACCACGGCGTGCTCGCCTCCGTGGTGCGGGTGGACATCGACGCCTGCGGTACGTCGCCGTCCCTGCTGTCGAACCCGGCCTGGCCCCGACTGGTCCGGCTGAGCATCGAGCCCCGCGGCGACGGGGTCAGCTTGGAGGCGCACTTCGACGCGCCCGCGCCGGTCGGCGACGTGGTGGCGGCGGTTGCCCGCTCCGTCGTACCGGGACGCCTCGAACCTGCCGGCTGGCCGGCCACGGCGACGGGGCCCGCCTCCCGCACGTGGGCACCTGACGCCGACTTCCCGCCCGACCTGGTCGTCACGGACGAGCCGCTGTCGCTGCAGGACGTCCCGGACCCGCACCCCGTGCTGACGCGGCCACCGGTCGTGGTGGTGACCGGCCCGGACCCGACCTGGACGGACTCCGAAGATCGAGGCACGGATAGTGGGCCGATCGACCTCGGTCCCCTCGACGAGCGGCTGCTCAACCCGGTCGGCTTCAAGCGGCAGCACCGTCAGCCCGTGGCCCACCTCGTCGCGCACGAGGACCCCGACCGTCTCGAGCTCCGTACCGCCAAGGGCAAGGTGCTGCTCGACACCCGACACGGCCCGTCGGAGCAGGACATCGACGGCTTGCGGCGTCTGGCGGCGGTGCACCTGTCGTGGGAAGGGACGCGCGGACCCAGGGCCTATGCGCGGGTGGTAGCCGGCCTGGCGATGGCGGGGGTTCCGCTGGTCGGTGACCCGGTGCCGGACTGGGCGAACGCCCTTCTGCATCCAGCGTTGACGGAGGTGCTGACCCGGGTCCCGACGGGCTCCGTCGACGGTGGGGTCTCGACGACTCTCGACCTCGACGACATCGTCGAGCGCGAGGCGCACAGCATCCGACTTCGTCGCGCCGCGCTCACCCATCACTCCGCCGCCGGGTGGCGACGTGCTGCAGGTCTGGCCCACGGCCTCCAGACCATGCCGGCGCCCAAGGTCTCGGTGCTCCTCCCCACCCGGCGGCCGGAGCAGGTGGCCTTCGCACTCCGTCAGGTCGCCCGGCAACGCGGAGTCGACCTGGAGCTCGTCCTCGTGACGCACGGGTTCGAAGCGGGCGACGCCGACCTCGAGGCATTCAAGGCGACCGGCGTACACCTCACCGTCCTCGAGGCTGGAGTCGACCGGCCCTTCGGCGCGATCCTCAACCTCGCGGCGCGGGCCGCAAGTGGGGACGTGTTCCTCAAGATGGACGACGACGACTGGTACGGCCGTGACTTCGCCTCCGACCTGCTGCTCGCCCGCGCCTACAGCGGAGCCGACGTGGTCGGTACGCCGCCCGAGTTCACCTACGTCGAGCCGCTGGGCACCACGGTCCGCCGACAGGACGCCACCGAGGCTTTCCGGCCCATCGTGGCCGGCGGCACGATGCTGGTCGACCGTGGCACCTTCACCGCCGTCGGGGGATTCCGGGAGACCCGCAAGTTCGTGGACGCCGGGCTGCTCGCGGCGGTACGCGAGGCGGGAGGCACCGTCTACCGCAGCCACGGGCACGGCTACGTGCTGCGCCGCGGAGCACAGGGCCACACCTGGGATCCCGGCCTCGGCTACTTCGTCAGCCGCAAGCTGTCGTGGCACCAGTGGCGCGGCTTCCGGCCCAGCCCGCTGCTCGAGCCGGACGAGGTCGACCTACCCCCGCATCCGATCGGAGAGGCGCCTGCATGATGCCCGCCCAGGACCAGCCCCGAGTCCGTGGCAACGACTGGCCCGGCCTGACCCCGGCCACGATCGGTGCCTGGACCCCCACCCTGTCGGTCAGCGTGGTGATCCCCGCACACAACGCCGCCCGGACGCTGACCTACACGCTGGCCGCGCTGGCGCTGCAGACCTACCCACGGCACCTTCTCGAGGTCGTGGTCGTCGACGACGGCAGCGACCCGACGCTCGAGCTGCCGGAGCGGCGACCGGAGAACACCCGGGTGGTGCGCACCACCGAGTCCTGGGGGCGGGCACACGCCTGCCACACCGGAGCCCTGGCGTCGACCGGGCAGGTCATCCACTGGCTGGACGCCGACATGCTGCCGCACCGCGAGGAGGTCGAGGCGCAGCTGCGCTGGCACCACCTCCTCGACCACGCAGTCGTGATGGGCCACAAGATGTTCGTCGACGTCGCCGACGAGGCGGGCGGCCTGCCCGACCTCGACGGCACTCTGGCCGCCCTCGCGGACGGACGGGCCGAGGAGCTGTTCGCCGACCGTTGGACGTCGGGGCACGAATGGGTCGAGGAGCACATCGCCAAGACCGAAGGGCTGACCGTGAACCCGACGCGCAGCTACCTCGTGCACGTCGGCGCCAGCGCGTCGGTCCCTCGCGACCTCTACGAGGCATCGGGCGGGATGAACTCGCTGCTGAAGCTCGGCGAGGACGTCGAGCTCGGCTACCGGCTCGCCCAGCGGGGCGCCGTCTTCGTCCCCGACGAACAGGCACGCTCCTGGCACCTCGGCCGTACCACGCTCATGCAGCAGCAGGACGAGGTGAACCGCTACAACCGGCCCTTCGTGACCGACCGTGTGCCCGACCTGCGGCACTGGCGCATCAAGGGACGTGCCTACTCCGTGCCGTGGGTTACGACCGTGGTGGACGCCCGTGAGGCGACACTGGAGCAGGTCAAACACTCGGTCGACGCCCTGCTCACCGCATCGTTCGCCGACGTGCAGGTCACTCTCGTCGGGCCCTGGGGCCGGCTGGACGACGCGCGCCGCTCGCCGCTGGGCGACCCCGACCGTGAGCTCAGGCTCGTCGAGGCCGAGTACGCCGGCGAGGGCCGGGTGCGGTTCGCCGAGGACGTGCCCGCTTCCGCGTTCCCGGCGCCGTACCGGCTGCTGCTTCCCGCCGGCTGGGCGCCCGAGCGGGAAGCCGTTGCGCGGCTCGCGCGCGAGATGTCGAAGCTCGACCGCGGGTTGTCGTCGGTGCTGCTGCCGGATGGCCAGGTCGCGCGGCTCGAACGCACCTCGGCCTACGCGCGTGCCGAACGGATGGTCGCCCCCGGTGAGGACCTCGACGACGCGGTGGACGCAGTGTCAGGCACCTGGTGGTTCGACGGTGTCGAGGAGGGGTTCACGTGGGTCGACGAGGTCTCGACGGGCTCGACCACCGGCTCCGGGCCGACCGCCGGGGGCGGCGGCGGGCCGACCACCAGGGCCGGACGAGATCCCAAGGGACGCGGAGCGGCCAGCCGCGAAGGGCTCGCAGTGGAGGAGCCACCCGCACCGCAGGCGGAGAAGCCGAAGCGGTCGCTCCGGCAACGGCTCACGGGCGGGTGACCGTGCAAGGATGAGCGGCGTGGCACCGGGAAGGCGCGAGCAGGTCGTCGTCGGCATCGGCGACGGCGCGGCGGGGTTCGCCCCCTACGACCGCGGTGGTAGCCAGCCCGGTGGCCTGGCCACGCAGGACATGGTGCTCAACATCGGTCCGCAGCACCCCGCCACCCACGGCGTGCTCCGGCTCAAGCTGACCCTCGACGGCGAGCGCATCGTCGACTGCGACCCGGTCGTCGGCTACATGCATCGCGGTGTCGAGAAGCTCTTCGAGGTCCGCGACTACCGGCAGATCATCGTGCTGGCCAACCGGCACGACTGGCTGTCGGCCTTCTCCAGCGAGCTGGGCGTGGTGCTGGCCGTCGAGCGGATGCTCGGCATGGAGGTGCCGGTGCGGGCGGTGTGGCTGCGCACCCTGCTCGCCGAGCTCAACCGGGTGCTGAACCACCTGATGTTCCTCGGCTCCTACCCGATCGAGCTGGGTGCGATCACCCCGATCTTCTACGCGTTCCGCGAGCGGGAGACGCTGCAGGCGGTCATGGAGGAGATCTCCGGGGGTCGGATGCACTACATGTTCAACCGCGTCGGCGGCCTCAAGGAGGACATCCCGGCGGGCTGGCTCGACCGGGCCGAGGACGCCGCGGTCGCGGTCCGTTCGCGGGTGCCACAGATCGAGGACCTGATCTTCGGCAACGAGATCTTCCGGGCGCGCACGCGCGGGGTGGGCGTGCTGTCCAAGGAGCTGGTCGACGCGTACGGCGTGACCGGGCCGATCGCCCGGGCCTCCGGGGTCGACTTCGACCTGCGACGCGACGAGCCGTACCTCGCCTACGACGAGCTCGCGGCCGACGGGGTCATGCAGGTGATCACCCAGGAGGAGGGCGACTGCTACTCCCGGTTCGGGATGCTGCTCGACCAGGTGCAGGTCTCCCTCGACCTCGTCGAGGCCTGCATCGACCGGCTCCGCTCCCTTGACCGCGGGCCCGTGAACGTCCGGCTGCCGAAGATCCTCAAGGCGCCGGAGGGTGCGACGTACGCCTGGACGGAGAACCCCCTCGGCGTGAACGGCTACTACCTCGTCTCCCGCGGGGAGAAGACACCGTGGCGGATGAAGCTGCGCAGCGCGTCGTTCAACAACATCGCCGTGCTGCCGGAAGTGCTCACCGGCTGCGTGGTCGCCGACATGGTCGCGGTGCTCGGCTCGATGTTCTTCGTCGTCGGCGACATCGACAAGTAGCACGAACAACGATTCGTCTGCTGTTTATGGGGCGAATCACGGTGGCGGACCGCAGACGAATCGTTGTGATCCCCGACCGGTATCGTGCAGCCCATGTCCCCAGAGCTCGAGAGCGCCTCTGAAACGGAAGCGCGCACGCTGGTCATCGTGACCGGATCGGGCCGCAGCGGCACCAGCACGGTCACCGGCAGCCTCAAGATGCTGGGGTCCTACATCCCGCAGCCGGAGATCCCGCCCAACGACGCCAACCCGCGCGGCTACTTCGAGCCGAAGTGGACGGTGGAGTTCCAGAAGCGCGTGCTCGCCGACGCCGGGGTCCGGACGCTCGACGCCCGGCCCGAGGCCTACGACCTCATGCAGCCGACCTGTGCGAAGGCGTCATTCCGCGACGAGCTCACTGACTGGTTCGCCACCCAGCTCCAGGGTCGGCAGATCGTGGTCAAGGACCCGCGGTCGTTCTGGCTGCGCAACCTGTGGGTGCCCGTGGCGAGTGAGCTCGGCGTGGACACGCGGTTCCTGACCATGCTCCGGCACCCGGCGGAGGTCGTCGGGTCCCGCGACATGCACTACCTCAAGAACGCCGACGCGGACCGTCGCCGGGCTCGCGAGACCGGCAACCTCGGCGGCTGGGTGAACGTCGCGCTGACCAACGAGCGGGTCGGCCGTCAGAGCGACCGCGCTTTCGTCCACTACACGGACATGATCTCCGACTGGCGCGCGGCGCTGCTGCAGGCCGGCGAGCAGATCGGCCTGGTGTACGACGCGGACCTACGCAGCCGCGACCACCACGAGATCGACGACTTCATCGACGTCAGCCTGCACCGCTCCCAGCTCACCTGGGACGACCTCGACGTCCCGCCGCAGCTCGTCGAGATCGCCGAGACCGTGTGGAACAACCTCGACACGCTGTCGAAGGACCCGAAGAACACCGCAGCGATGGCCAGCAACGACGAGATGCGCGAGATCTACGGTCAGCTGCACACCTACTCGGTGGCGTTGAGCCAGGACCACACCAACTACTCCGTGGACGTCGCGCGCGCCCAGGCCCGGCGCCGCGTGACCCGCGAGCTGCAGCAGCAGGCCGCACCCCCCGCACCGTCCCTCGCACGACGGGTGGTGCGCAAGGTCCGGGCGGTCACGAGCGGACGGGGGCGCTGAGGTGAGCGACCCACACACCCCCAGCGTCGTCAGCGCCGTCCGGGCCCGGCTCGCGCTGCGCACCCGGGCGCGCACGGCCCGTGAGTCGGTCACGGCGGCCCGTTACGCCCGTTGGCGGCAGGCACCTGTGCAGCCACGCACGGTGCTCTACGAGTCGTTCTCCGGCAACGGGATGCTCGACAACCCCGAGGCGATCTTCCGGCACCTGCTCACCCAGCCCGACATGGCCGACCTGGAGCACGTGTGGGCGCTCGACGACCCCGACAGGCACCCGGAGGTGCTCGCCGAGTTCGCCGACCATCCCCGGGTCCGCTTCGTCAGGATGAGGTCGGACGGCTACTTCAAGGCGCTGGCCACCGCCGGGTACCTCGTCAACAACGCGACGTTCCCGCAGGAGCTGGCGAAACGGCCCGAGCAGACCTACCTCAACACGTGGCACGGCATCCCGCTCAAGCACATGGGCTACGACATGGCCAACGGCGGTGCGCTGTCGAAGAACGTCATGCGCAACTTCCTGCAGACCGACTACCTGGTCAGTGCCTGCGAGTTCATGACCGACACGATGCACCGTCGCGCCTACCGGCTGCAGGGCATCTACCGCGGCGCCGTCGTCGAGGAGGGGCACCCGCGCACGGACCGCCAGGTCGAGGCGGTGAAGGACCCGGCACCGGTGCTGCAGGCGCTGGAGGCACGTGGGGTCCGCATCGGCGGGCGGAAGGTCGTGCTCGTCGCACCGACCTGGCGCGGTGACTCCTTCAACGACCCGCGGGTCAACGCCGGGCAGCTGCTCGCGACCGTGAAGGACCTGCAGCAGTCGCTCGACTCCTCCGATTACGTCGTCCTGCTCAAGGTGCACCAGGTGGTCTACGAAGCCGTCAAGGGCCGGGTGGGCGACTGCGACTACTTGGTGCCCAACGGCATCCCCACCAACCAGGTCCTCGGCGTCACCGACCTCCTGGTGACCGACTACTCGTCGATCTTCTTCGACTTCCTCGCCACCGGACGCCCGGTCGTCCACTACGTACCCGACCTCGACGACTACCGCTCGGGTCGCGGGCTCTACCTCGCCGAGAGCGACCTGCCCGGGCCGGTCTGCGCGACGATGCCCGACCTCGTGGACGCGGTCCGCTCGGCGCTGGGGGCAGGCCCGTCGGACCGGTCGGCGGAGCTCGCGACGGTCTACAACCCCAAGGACGACGGCTCGGTGTGCGCCCGCGTCGTCGACGTCGTGTTCCGACGCGACGAGGACCCCTCCTACGTCGTACGCCGGGACTTCGGCACCGACAAGGAGACGCTGCTGATCTACCTCGGCAGCCTCAAGACGCAGGGCATCACGACCTCGGCCCTGAACCTGCTGCGCAACCTCGACTACGACAAGTACGACGTGACGGCGTACTACACCTTCTCCAAGGGTCGCGACCGGCTGAAGAACGCCGCTCTCGTCGACCCTCGGGTCCGGGTGATCCCGCGGATGGTGAACTTCCTCGGCTCGCCACGTCAGGTCCGTCAGGAGACCCGCAAGCTGATGCAGCACGGGCTGCCGGAGCAGCTCAGCAGCCATCACGTGAAGTTCTGGACCGACGAGTGGCAACGCGCCTTCGGGCACGCGCGGTTCGACCACCTCATCGACTTCAGCGGCTACGGCTGCTACTCGCCGTTCCTGTTTTCGGTGACCGAGGCCAAGCACAAGTCGATCTGGCTGCACAACGACATGTACGCCGACATGCAGCGCGAGACGATCGGCGAGAAGCATCTCGAGGACCGCCTGCAGGCCGTGTTCACGACCTACAAGTACTTCGACCACCTGGTGTCGGTCTCGCCCGAGCTCGACGCCGTCAACCGCAAGTCGCTGGCCGAGTACGCGCCGCCGGAGCGGTTCACCTACGCGGTGAACACCATCGACGGCGACCGGATCCTCGACCTCGCCGGGCTCACCGCCTCGCAGGCGGTCGCGAAGGCCGACGGCCACGACGTCGCGACCGAGACGAGCGGCCAGCAGGTGGCGATCGACACCCGCAACCTCACCGCCGCCATGAACGTGCTGCTCGAGCACTACCCCGTCGAGGACGTGCTGCGCGAGGCGCGCGGGCGGCTGCGGCTGACCGCGCCGACCGGCGGGGAGGGCACCACCACGTTCGTGAACGTCGGCCGGCTGTCGCCGGCGAAGAACCATGCGCGGCTGGTCAAGGCGTTCGCCAAGGTGCACGAGCGCAACCCGCACATCCGGCTGGTCATCATGGGCTACGGCCCGCTCGAGCATGAGCTGCAAGGTCTCGTCAACAGCCTCGGCATGGAGTCCGCGGTCACGCTGGCCGGGCTCGTCGACAACCCGTTCGCGATCCTCGCCGAGAGCGACTGCTTCGTGCTGTCGAGTGACTACGAAGGGCAGCCGATGGTGATCCTGGAGGCCCGGGTGCTCGGCCTCCCGGTGATCACCACGGCGTTCTCGTCGGTCGGCGACTCGGTCCCCGCGGACGCGGGCATCGTCGTACCCCAGACGGTGAAGGGTGTCGCCGAGGGGCTGCAGAGGTTCCTCGACGGCGAGGTGCACGCCAAGGCCCTCGACACCACGGAGTACAACGCGCGCGCGATGGCGCAGTTCGACGCCGCGATCCACCACCCCGGCTGATCACAACGATTCGTCTGCGGAACGCCTCCGCGATTCACCCCATATGTCGCAGACGAATCGTTGCTTCAGCCGAACTCGGCGGCGACGATCCGGTCCGCGGCGTGGCCGTCGTCGAGGGGCAGCAGCTCGGCGCGCAGCCGCTCCCGGCCCTCGTACGACGTGGCCAGGCCCTCCGTCAGCCACGGGAGCAGGTCCTCGGTGGTCTCGGCCACCGGACCGGGCGGGGAGCCGAACAGGTCCGGGAAGAAGCCGCGCTCCTCGAAGTCCTCGAGGTCCGGCACGAGCAGCCCGAGGGGTGTGTCGGAGGCGAGCACGTCGACGACCAGCGACGAGTAGTCGGTGACCACCGCATCCGCCGCGAGCACCAGGTCGGCCAGCTCCGGGTAGAGCGTCACGTCGAGGACGCCAGGCTCGTCGAGGGTCGCCCGGTTGGCGGTGTTGGGGTGCCCCCGGTGCAGCACGGTCAGCCCGTGCACCGCCGCGCGCACCGTCTCGGACTCGAAGTGCGCGATCTTCTCCCGCCGCGTGTGCGCCCGCACCGCGTGCCGTGTGGTGGGCGCGTAGAGCAGCACCGGGCCGTCGCCGAGCCCGAGACGACCGCGCACGTCCGCCCGGCGCTGGGCGTGGTCGGTCACGTAGGCGTCGAGCGCGGGGTGCCCGACCTCGCGCACGTCCCCCGCGAAACCAGTGGCCTCGCGCAGCCAGGCGGTGGCCTCCGGGCCCCCGGTGTAGAGGACGTCCCAGTGCGCGACGTCCCGGTCGAGGGCGCGTACGTCGGAGGCGCCGCCCTCCTCCGCAACGCGAACGGCCCGGCCGAACCGGAGCAACGGCGTGCCCGTCCACAGCT
Organism: Nocardioides sp.; assembly: GCF_035697785.1. Taxonomy (GTDB): domain Bacteria; phylum Actinomycetota; class Actinomycetes; order Propionibacteriales; family Nocardioidaceae; genus Nocardioides_B. The sequence goes on along the minus strand of NZ_DASSCL010000077.1, from coordinate 10,522 downwards.
GCACGAGCCGCTGGCCGGCTGCCTTCTCGTAGAACCGCGGCATGGTCCCGTTGGTGACCACGTGCGACGCGGCACCGAGGCAGGCGTACCACTCCGCCGACTGGCGCAGCACCGGCCGGGTGCCGGGTGGCACCGGCAGGCTCTCGTCCCGCGTCGACCAGGCGAGCTCGAGGTCGGGACGCGCGCGGACCAGTGCCGCCGCGACCGCGCCGCACCCGTGCCACAGCCCGCGACCCACGAACGAGTCGAACAGCACGACCGGCCGTCGCTGCTGGGCTCGCGCGGTCGGGTAGGCACCTTGCTGCAGGACGCGCTGACCGTGCCGCGTGTGCGTCTCGACCTCCCCGCCCCGGCCGCGGTACAGGACCAGCTCCCCGCCCTCGGCACAGCGGGCGGACCACTCGGGCTCGTGGGCGCGACCGGCCGCGGCACCCGGCACCAGGCCGGGGGCGGCAACCACGGTGTGGCGCTCGCCCGCGTCCAGCCGGTAGGCGTCGCGCGGGAGCGGCAGCGACTCGGCAGCGCCGACCGGGGTGGTCAGCAGGGGCAGCTCGACGCTCCAGCCGCGGCCGGGCGCCGCGACGCTCGACGGCCTGGTGCGGCCGCGCGGACCGACCAGCGTGAGCGTCGAGGGAGCCTCGCCGACGACCCGGCCGGCCAGCCGCACGGTCTCCGGCCCGAGGTCCACGTCGTCCACGACGAGGATCCCGCTGTTCGGGACCGCACGCACGAACCCGTCGCCGGTCAGCAGTGCGACCCCGCTGCCGGGCACCGACACGGCGGGCAGCTCGCCCAGCGCGAGCAGCGGCTGTCGCCCGACGCTCGTCTCCACCATCAGCCGTCGGCCGGCACCGTCGCCTTCGGGCAGGTCGGCGGCGCCGAACGTGACCCGCCACGTGCCGGCGTCCGCGTCGACCGGGGCCACCGACCCGATCCGCTCCTTCTGCGCCACGAGCGCGTGTGGCTCGACTCCGGCGGCCGCACGCAGCGCCAGCGTGACCCGTTCGGCGCCGACCTCGATGCCGCTGACCACGACCCAGTCCCGTTGCACCTGGACGACCAGGCCCAGACGGTCCGACCACTGCGCGTCGACGAGCACACCGTCCACGAGTCGACGCTGCGCGGCGGTGGCCCCGCCGTGCGCGACGCGCTCGCGGAACACCGCCTGGCGGGTGCCGCCCAGGGATGAGCAGGTCACCCGGGTGTGCCAGACCGACTTCGCCGCGTCACCCGTCAGGGCGACCAGCTCGGCCGCCGGGATCCTGGCCTCGAAGCCGTCGTCGCGGTGGTCCTCGAAGTGCCGGTCGGCGAACACGTTGGCGTCCGCGACCCGTTCCCCGCGGGCGGCCACGGTGACCGCGTCCCCGCCCCGCGGCCGCTGCAAGGTCAGCGAGACGTCGTGCGGGCGGCTGGAGTCGACGTACCGGGTGAACGCGACCCCCCACACCCTCAGCCCGTCGTCCTCCCAGGCCAGGTCGTCGAGGCGGGCCTCGACGAGGAGGTCCTTCTCCGTCACCGCCAACAGCTCGGCAGGCACGCCGTCGTGGAGGCCGAGCGCCTCGACGTCGGCGGCCAGGCCCTCCCCGGCGGACCGCACCGGGATGTTGCCGGTGAGCAGCGACGACTCCAGCAGCCGCGTGAGCGTCTCCCGGCCCTCGTGGACCAGGGCCCAGGCGGCGATCCGGTGCCGCAGGTCCACGAACGCCCATGCCTCTGGGGGTGCGCCGTCGAGCACGTGGCTCACCGTCTCGGCCAACGTCGCGTAGTAGCCGTCGTCCGCGTCGAGGCTGGCCCGGATGTAGGCCATCAGGTCGAACTCGAACACCTTGCCGTACCAGGATTGCAGCACGGCCCGGCTGCCGCTCGCGCGCACCATGCGGGCCACCTCGTCGACCGCGGCCAGCCGGTCGTGCAGGTCGTCCTTGCGGGCCTTCTGCTGGGTGATCGACGACCCGTCGCGGCGCGACCGCCAGCTGTAGACGATGTCGTGGAGGATGTCGAAGGTGCGCGCCTCGAGATAGGCCCGCGTGATCGGCACCTGGTCCTCGTAGCGGACCCCGACCGGGAACCGCAGACCGATCGCCTCGACGAAGTCCCTGCGGAACACCTTGGTGCACGCGAAGATGTTCGCCATCGCCTCGGGGACGTCCTCGATCGTGACACCCCGGCGGGGCACCTCGTGCAGCCGACGCGACCACGGCTTCTGGATGTACGACGTCTCGTGCTGCTGACGCTCGAGCGCCCCCACCGAGAAGTCCGAGCCGCTCTTCACCAGCGAGCGCACGTGACTCGCGATCGCAGAGGCCGGGATCGTGTCGTCCGAGTCGACGAAGGTGATCAGGTCTCCCCGCGCCTCCTCGATGCCACGGTTGCGGGCCGCGCCGAGTCCCGCGTTGGGCTGCGTCACGACCCGCACCCGGTCGTCAGCAGCGGCGTGCCGGGCGACGATGTCCATCGAGCCGTCGGGGGAGCCGTCGTCGACGACCACGACCTCGAGACGACGGTAGGTCTGCGCCAGGATCGACGTCAGGCACTCGTCGATGTAACGCTCCACGGCGTACACCGGCACCACCACGCTGACGAGGGGTTCGTCGACGAGGCCCGGGGTCGGGGGCACATCCGGAGCCGGCGACGGCTCGTCGGCGCCGTTGCCGCGACGCAGCCGCGCTGCGAGCCTGCCGGCCAGCCGGCGCGGCGCGCGTGTGTCTTCCAACTCGAGCTTCCTCCCGGCGAGTTGCACGGATCCGTGCTTCGGCAGCCTAACGAGTCGCTCGCGCACCCCTGCGGTCAGATCTGCGAGAGCAGCCAGTCGACGGTGCGGGCGGACGCGCGGCCGTCGTCCCAGGGGCAGAACCGTTCGCGGAACGCCGCCCGGGCCACTGCGTGCCCGTCGTCGCCCAGCAGCGCGTCCGCGACGTCCTCGGTCGTCGCGACCATCGGCCCGGGCGCGGCCGCCTCGAGCTCGAAGTAGAAGCCCCGCTCCACGTCGCGGTACTGCTCGAGGTCGGGCACCAGCAGCACCTGCGGCTTGTCGGTGAGCGCGAAGTCGAACATCACGGACGAGTAGTCGGTCACCAGCGCGTCCGCCGCCAGGTACAGGTCCGCGATGTCGGGATACCGGGTGACGTCGCGGATCCGCCGGTCGCCGACGAAGACGTCGGCCTGGTGGGTGCTGTTGTAGTGGCCGCGGACCAGCACGACGGTGTCGGGCGCGAGCCGCGTCAGCAGCGGAGCGTCGAGGTAGAGCGGCTTGGCGTCACGCACGCCGACGTACTCCCGCCAGGTCGGGGCGTACAGCACTGCCCGGTCGGCGGGCGTCAGCCCCAGTGCCTCGCGCACCCGGGTCCGCACCACCTCACGCTCGGGCCCGACCAGCACGTCGTTGCGGGGGTAGCCCACCTCGAGGAAGCGACCGTCGTACCGGAACGCGCTGCGGAACACCTCCGAGCAGAACGGGCTGGGCGAGATCATCGCGTCCCAGCCGGCCGCCTGCGCGGCGATCCGGCGCCGGTGCCGCCAGGTCTGGAAGTCTCCGGGTCCCCGGTCCTCGCCGAGGCGCTTGAGCGGGGTCCCGTGCCAGGTCTGCAGGTGCAGCTGGCCGGGCTTCTTCTCGAACCAGTACGGCGCGCCGGCGTTGCCGACGTAGACGCGGGCCCGCGCCAGCGCGTCGTACCAGCGCTCCGATCGGCGGGGCAGCGCGCGGGTCCCGTCGGGGACCTGCACGCTTGGGTCGTCGACGACCCAGGCGAGGTCGAGGTCGAGGTCCAGCCCGCGCTGCTGGATCTCGCGTCCGATCGCGCCCGGGCTGTCGCCGACGCTGCGACCCCGGAACGTCTCCAGCACCACCGTCGTGTCGTACGACGGCGACGACGGCGCGGCGTACACGTGGCTCTGCAGCCGCTGCTGGTCGAAGGCGCTGCGCTCGCTGACGCCGAGTGGTGCGGCGACGGCCACGACCGGCTGGCCGGGGCCGCCACCCGGCACGATGCGGAGCCGGTCGGTGACCAGCTCGTCGTGAGCACCGTCCAGAGCCCATCCGACGGCAACCTGCTCGCCGGCGGGGTCGAGTGCCTCGACCGTGTACCGACCGGCCGGCAGCAGCACGCTGGCGCTGAACAGGTCGGTGACCAGCGGCAGCCGGACCGACCATCCGCCGCCGTGCACGGTCACCGGGGCCGGCTTGGTGCTCCCCTTCCCACCGACCAGCCGGACGGTGGCCGGCGCGAGCCCGGCGCCGGTCACCAGGAGACAGCCGTCGTCGAGCGCGGCAGCGGTCATCGGCGACCCGCTCGCGGGGTCGTCGTCGGCCGGCACGCCCTCGTGCACGCCCGACCTGCGCCCGAGGTGCACCTCGAGCCGCAGGGTGCCGTCGGGGCTGGGCGGGACCAGCTCCGGCTCGAGCGAACCGGTGAAACCGGCCCCGGAGCGGTCCTCCCACGCCCGTCCGGCCCAGATGTTGATGTCGGGAGCCACCCGGGGCTGGACCGTCATCGGGACGTGCCGCCCGTCGGACCCGGCGACCGTCACCGACGGGACGGTGGCGCGCTCGCCGTACTCGACGAAGGCCGCGCCGTTGACGACGAACCCCCCGTCGGGGGTGCGCCGCAGCGGGCCCACGACCGTGCGGAGCACTCGGTCGACCTGCTCGATCCGACGCACGGCGTCCGGCACCGGGATGCCCAGTCCGACCGGCAGCCGGACCACCTGCGCTCCCTCGGCGGACCGTTCGGTGGGTAGTCCGTGCGGGTTGTCGGCGAGCAGGTCCTGGACGAGGGCCACGTCGTGCAGCGTCCCTTGAGACGCACGCGCCAGGAGCCTCGGGCCGACCGGCACCTCCGCGAGCGCTCCGGGGCCGGTCTCGCCCACCAGGTCACGGACCAGCGGTGCCAGGAGCTCGAGGGCGCGCGACCCGCCGCCGACCGCGTCCACGAGGAGCGGCGGCACGACGTGGGTCAGGGTCAGCACCAGCCACCGGCGGTAGGTGTCCGGGCCGGTCTCGCGGACCAGGCCCGCGACCTCTCGGAGCGCGGCGACTCTCGTGCGGACCACCGCGGGACGGAACCGGGCCTGCGCGTCGATCGGCAGCGAGACGTCCCGCATCCGCGCCTCGTAGGCGCGGCCGGGGACCACGTCGATCCCGCGAGCGGCGAGGAGGGCGCGGGTGGCAGTCACCTCGCGGGCACTCCAGTCAGCCACCGACAGGCCGGCGTCCCGCCACCAGGACGTGCGGTACAGCGTCCCGGGGAGATCCGCCCCGACCAGCAGGTCCGCGCAGTCCACGACGCGCCCGGCCCGCAGCGGGCGCGCGAAGAGGTCGGCCTCCCAGCCGGGTGGCCGAGCACGGCCAAGACTGTGCCGGTAGACGGGTCCGACGGCCACGTCCAGGCCGCTGGCGTCGAGAGCCCTGGTCAGCGGCGAGAGTGCGTCGTCCGGGAAGGTGTCGTCGGCGTCGGCGAAGGCGAGGTAGTCGCCGCGTGCCGCCGCGACGGCCGCGTCGAGCGGGGACTCGTCCAGCGGCAGCGCCCGCACCCTCCGGTCGCCGGTCGCGGCCCGTGCCGCCTCCTCGGCGGCCGGGTCGAGCGACGCGAGGAGAACCTGGACCGACGGGTGAGCCGAGAGGGCCGACGTGACGCACTCGGCGAGGAACCCTGCCGTGCCGCGTACGACGACGACCACACTGACCTCGGGACGGGCGGCCGACCCGCGCCTCGCGCCCGCCGATGCCTGGACCCGCCGACGCAGCCGGTCGGTCCAGGACCGTCGCCGCGCCTCGCTCACGGGGGCCATCCTGGCAGGCGACGACGCCCGGTCCGCACCGGGCGTCCCGATCCTCCGCAGGATCAGTCCGCCATCAGACCCGTCTCGACGAGGTACTCGTGGGCCACGTCCTCGGGCAGCTGGCGCTCGACGTCGACCTGCCCGATCATCACCGCGAGGTTCGCGGTGGTGAGCTCGGACGACATCTCGTTGAGGATGCCGGCCACCTCGGGGTTCGCGTCGAGGAAGTCGCTGTTGACCATCGGGACGAGGTTCTCGGCATTCTGCAGCTGCTTGTCGTCCTCGAGCATGACCAGGTCGAGCGCCTCGATGGAGGGGTCGGTGGTGCCGATCTGTCCGAGCACGACCTCGCCCTCGACGAGGGCGTCCTTGGTGCCCTGAGTGCCGAAGCCGAGCGGCTCGACCCTGGAGATCTCCATCCCGTAGGTCTCCTCCAGCCCGACCTTGCACTCGTCGCGCTCCGAGCAGTCCTCGGCGGCGGCCAGCGTGACCGGTTCGCCCAGGGCGGCCAGGTCGCTCAACGTGGTGAGGTCGTTGGCCTCGGCGAACTCCTTGGTCACCGCGAAGCCGTTGGCGTCCTGCGCGGCGGCCGGCTCGAGCGGCTCGATGCCGGTCGGCTCGGCGAGCTTTCGGAGCTCCTCCAAGGTGGCGTCGGCGTCGTTGGACGCGACCGGCTCGGCGTCGGGGCCGTTCTCCTGCGCGTTGAGGAACTCCGTCATCGAGGAGAGGTAGTCGGCCGAGACGTCGACCCGGCCCTTCTGCATCTCGGGCGTGTAGACGTCGCGGCTCTCGACCAGCTGGAGGGTCACGTCGTAGCCGCCGGCCTCGAGGACGCCCTTGTAGATCTGGGCCATGATCAGCATCTCGGTGAAGTTCTGCCCGGCGACGACGACCTCGCCGCCGCCACCTTCGGCGCCGGCGCCGGCGTCACCGCCGTCGCTGTCGAGCGCGTCGTCTCCCGCGCAGGCGGCGGCCATCGCCAAGGGTGCGACGGCCACCACGGCGGCCAGGCGTCGGGCGAGGGGTCTGCTGAGCGTCATGTCGGTCTCCGCCTTCTGTGTCCCGCGACGTCCGTCGCCGCGCGTGTCCGGCGGGCACCACGTTGCGCGAGCACCCGCTCACCGCAGCCTACGACCGGTGACCGACAGTTCCTACAACGTTTTGCCAACGGCGCGAGCGGAGGCGTCGGCGGCGGACGTACGCCGCGCCCGGGCGACCGGGTCGACGAGGGCCTGCAGCCCAACCATGGCGATCTCGATGAGCAGCGCGATCACCGCGATCACCAGCGCGGCGCCCACCACCTGAGCCACGTCCTGACGCACGAACCCGAGCGTGACGATCCGGCCCAGCCCAGGTCCCGCCACGAGCGCCGCGATGGTCGCGGTCGCCCAGACCTGCACGACCGCCAGGCGCAGCCCGGTCACGATCAACGGCAACGCCAGCGGGACCTCCACCGTGCGCAGCAGCTGCCCCGACCGCATCCCCATCCCGCGCGCTGCCTCGACGGTGTCGCGGTCGACCTCGCGCATCCCGACGTACGCATTGGTGATGATCGGCGGCAGCGCGAACAGCACGAGTGCCACCAGGGTGGCCGCCCCGGCCCGCCCGTAGGGACCCAGCTGGCCACTGCCGAGCGGCCCGAGGGCGAGGAACAGGAGCACGGCGAAGGTGGGCACCGCCCGGCCGACATTGCTGATGTTGACGGCCAGGAGACCGCCCTTGCCGAGGTGCCCGAGCCAGATCGCTATCGGCAGACCGACGAGCCCAGCCACCAGGATCGCGGTGACGGTGAGCAGACCGTGCTCGACGAACCGGTTGACGAGGCCGTCCTCCCCCTGCCAGTTGGCGGGGTCGGCGTACCAGTCGACGAGGTCCTGCAGCATCGACTAGGCCGCCGTCCGGGTCTGCGTGCGCGACCAGGGCGTGAGCACGCGCTGGACGGCGACGATCAGCAGGTCGAAGGCGACCGCGAGGAGCACGCACAGCAGACCGGCCGCCAGCACCTGTGCCCGGAACTGGCTGTCGACCGCCTGGATCAAGAGATTGCCCAGCCCGCCGTACCCGACGATCGACCCCACCGTGGTCAGCGCCACGGTGGAGACCGTGGCAACCCGCAGCCCGGCCATGAGCGTCGGAAGGGCGAGCGGCAGCTCGACGCCGAACAGCTGCCGGGCGCGGCCGTAGCCCATGCCGAGCGCGGACTCGCGCACGTCCTCCGGCACCGACTTGAGTCCCTCGATGATGTTGCGGACCAGGATCGTCAGCGAGTACAGGGCGAGTCCGATGATCACCGTGGTCTGGCTCAGGCCGGTCGCCGGCAGCAGCAGCGCGAACAGGGCCAGCGACGGGATCGTGTAGATCGCGGTCGTGGTGCCCACGACGACGCCCTCCAGCTTTCGGTAGCGTCGGGCCAGCAACGCGAGGGGAAACGCCACCACCAGTCCCAGCAGGACGGAAACCACCGTGATCCAGATGTGCTCCACCAGCGCGTCGGTCAGCTGCGAGGACCGGGTGCTGAAGAACTCCGGGCACACCCACTCGTTGCGCACCAGGCAGTTCGCCGCCGACGAGAGGGGAGCCACGTGAGCGACCGTAGCCCAACCGGCGCCCCGACCGACGAGGCACCGCCGTCGCCAGTGTCCGCGGACCCCTCGTCGCTGGAGCCGATGATCCGGCTCGTCGGTGTGGGCAAGACCTACCCCGACGGCACCGTCGCAGTGCAGGAGCTCGACCTCGACGTACCGCGCGGCCGCACGGTCTGCCTCGTCGGCCCGTCCGGCTGCGGCAAGTCGACCACGCTGAAGATGGTCAACCGGCTCATCGAGCCGACCAGTGGCCGGATCTTCCTCGACGGTGAGGACATCACCCAAGGCAATCCCGTCGAGCTGCGCCGCCGGATCGGCTACGTCATCCAGCAGGTCGGGCTGTTCCCGCACCAGTCCATCCGGGCCAACGTGGCGACCGTGCCGTCGCTGCTCGGCTGGGACCGCAAGAAGGCCGCGGCCCGGGCGGACGAGCTGCTCGACCTCGTCGGCCTCGACCCCGCCCAGTACGCCCGCCGCTACCCACACCAGCTCTCCGGCGGGCAGCGGCAACGTGTCGGTGTCGCCCGCGCGCTCGCTGCGGACCCACCGGTGCTGTTGATGGACGAGCCGTTCGGCGCGGTCGACCCGATCGTCCGCACCCGGCTGCAGGACGAGTTCGCACGCATCGCCCGCGACCTCGACAAGACGGTGCTGTTCGTCACCCACGACATCGATGAGGCGATCCGGATGGGTGACAAGGTCGCGGTCTTCGCCGTCGGCGGCAGGCTCGCGCAGTACGACGAGCCCGCGGCCCTGCTGGGCCGACCGGCCGACGACTTCGTCGCCCAGTTCGTGGGGGCTTCGCGGGGCTTGCGACGGCTCTCGGTGACGCCGATCGACGAGGCCGACCTGGAGCCCGCCGACGGCCGCGAGCCGCCCGAGTCGGTGCCGTTGTCGAGCACGCTGGAGAACGCGCTGGCGACGATGCTCCGTCAGGACGACGCGCGCGTCGGCGTCACCCACGACGGCCGCATGGTCGGCGTACTCACGCCCGGCACGGTGCACCGCGCGCTCCGCCGCTCGGTCAACAACGATTCGTCTGCGAACTCCCCGCGGGAATCACCCCATGGGGCGCAGACGAACCCGGGGGTCAGCTGACGGGCACGTCCTTGTGCCAGGACTCGGTGGTGTACTTCATCCGCCAGCCCATCGACGTGTACAGACTGTCGGCACCGGTCGGTGAGTCGGCGTCCACCTCGAGCCCGACACGGTCGCGCCCGCGCGACGCCGCGTCGGCGATGACGGTGGCGAGCAGCGACTTGGCGACGCCACGACCACGCGCGTTGGCCAGCACACCGATGTACTCGACGTAGCTGCCGTCGGGCTCGCCGTCCTCGCCCTCGACGACCGCACCGACCAGTGCGCCCGCAGGCTCCGCCTCCTTGCCGTCCTCGGTCAGCTCGGCGATCCACCAGTGGTCCCAGCGGTGCCCGGGGTCCTCACGCAGCCGGAAGACGAACTCGTCGAACGTCTCCTCGTGCGAGTTGAAGTGGTCCGCGAAGGCGCTCTCCAGCACGTCGTGCACGATCCGGAGGTCCTCCTCCGAGGGCATGCCGGTGCCCAGCCGCTCCACCGGCCTGATCAGGACGCCCTCGCCGGGCTCGGAGTCGAGGTCCGAGTCGTCGGCCGTCACCGGACGCGACATCTGCCACCAGGTCCGCACCTTGGTGAAGCCGGCACGCTCCAGCCAGCGTTGCTGCCGGCGGTCGTCAGCGAACGCGCCGGTGTCGATCTGCTGGACGTCGAGCCCACGCTCGGCGCCGACGCGCTTCGCCGCCTCATCGCCCCAGCCGAGCAGCAGCTCGGCGATCTCGTCGGCCGTCTCGTCGTCGAGGCGGGTGTCGACGAGCATCACCAGCAGCATCCGGCCCGCAGCCCGGTCGTGCGCGCCCGCCCAGCCGCGGAGGACCCCGTCGGGGTCGCGCAGGATGACGTTCTCCCGGGTCATGTAGCCGCGCGCCGAGACCTCGATGAGGACGTCGTCCTCCGACGAGCCCGCCCAGCCCCGAGCCTGCTTCTCGTGGCGGCGGAGAAGCTCAGCCAGCTCAGGGGCGTCCCCGGAGTCGGGCGCGGACGCCGTCCAGCCGTCCGGGAGCGCAGTGAGCAGCGATTCGGGCAGCAGGTGGTCTGTGGAGTTCACGTAATCAGTGTTCCGCACG
>NZ_DASSCL010000076.1:0-5397 GCF_035697785.1 Nocardioides sp. | reverse complement strand
CCGTTCGCGATCGCTGACGCGACCGCGCTCACCGAGGCCGGCTACGTCGGCGAGGACGTCGAGAACATCCTGCTCAAGCTGATCCAGGCCGCCGACTACGACGTCAAGAAGGCCGAGACCGGGATCATCTACATCGACGAGATCGACAAGGTGGCCCGCAAGGCGGAGAACCCCTCGATCACGCGTGACGTCTCCGGCGAGGGCGTGCAGCAGGCGCTGCTCAAGATCCTCGAGGGCACCACCGCCTCCGTGCCGCCGCAGGGTGGGCGCAAGCACCCGCACCAGGAGTTCATCCAGATCGACACGACGAACATCCTGTTCATCGTCGGTGGAGCGTTCTCCGGGCTCGAGCACATCGTCGAGCAGCGGATCGGCAAGAAGACCCTCGGCTTCGGCGCCGACCTGCCGAGCAAGGCCGAGCGCGACATGGAGCGGATCTTCTCCGAGGTCATGCCCGAGGACCTGCTCAAGTTCGGCCTGATCCCCGAGTTCATCGGCCGGCTCCCGGTGATCGCCACCGTCGACAAGCTCAACCGCGAGGCGCTGGTCCAGATCCTCACCGAGCCGCGCAACGCGCTGATCAAGCAGTACCAGAAGCTGTTCGATCTCGACGGTGTGGAGCTCGAGTTCACCGACGACGCCGTCGACGCCGTCGCCGACCTGGCGATGGTGCGCGGCACCGGCGCCCGCGGCCTGCGCGCCATCATCGAGGAGGTCCTCCTCCACGTGATGTACGACGTGCCCTCGCGCGAGGACGTCGCCAAGGTGGTCGTGACCGGCGAGGTCGTCAGCGACAACGTGAACCCGACCCTCGTCCCGCGAGAGCCGGAAGCCAAGAAGAAGAAGTCCGCCTGACGATTTCGTCGAGCGGAGCACCGTCACGTCAGTGCGGTGCGGCTGGACGGCGTACCGGGGGAGCGTCAAGCGGCTTGGCCGCGGCGGCCGGCGCCCCTCTCAGTCAGGCACTCGGTGTCCGGCCGACGCGCCGCCGCAGCGACCCGGGACGTCGGCCGGGCGTGCCGCGCGGACCTGTAGGTGCCCCATCGCGAATCCGCTTGGACGGACCCCACCTGCTGACTAGGCTCGCCGCGTGACCCCCCACCTGGCGCCCCTGTCCCTGCCCGAGTCCGACTGGGAGGGGTGGCTGGGAGAGCGCTGCGACGCCGAGCTCGGCCGGGCCGCCTCGCTCGTCGAGGACCTTAAGCAGGGAGGCCGCGACGCGGAGTCCACGCTGTCCCTCTGGAACGACGTCAACCTCGCCCTGTCCAACGCGTTCGCCGCCGCGTCCCTGCTCTCCAACGTCCACCCCGACGAGGCGGTCCGGAACCGCGGCGAGCGCGCGGAGCAGGCCGCGCACAAGCTGTTGACCGAGATCGGTCTCGACCGCGAGCTGTTCGAGGTGCTCGACGGCGTGGACCCGGCCGCGCTCGACGAGGCCGCCCGACGAGTGCTGAGCCTGGCCCTTCGTGACTTCCGGCGCGCCGGCGTCGACCAGGACGACGACGTCCGGGCCCGGATCCGGGAGCTGTCGGAGCGGGAGACCGAGGTCGGCCAGACGTTCGGCAAGAACATCCGCGACGGCGTGCGCACGATCAGCGTCTCCCCGGAGCAGCTCGACGGACTGCCCACTGACTACGTCGAGGCTCACCAGCCGGGGGAGGACGGCGCCGTCACGATCACGACGGAGTATCCCGACTACGTGCCGTTCATGACCTTCGGGCGCGACCGCGACGCGCGGGCGGCCCTGCTGCACGAGTTCCGTAATCGGGCCTGGCCCGAGAACGACGCGGTGCTCAAGGAGCTCCTCGAGCTGCGTCACGAGCACGCTCGGCTGCTCGGCTACGCGGACTGGCCGTCGTACGACGCCGAGGTGAAGATGATTGGCAAGGGTTCGGCGATCCCCGAGTTCATCGACCGGATCGCGGACGCCGCCGAGGCCCCCGGCCGGCGAGACATGGACGTCCTCCTCACCCGGCTGCGGCAGGACCACCCCGACGTCGACGCGGTCGACGGGCGGGACGCGTCGTACTACGCGGAGGTGATCCGGCGGGAGAACTTCGACGTCGACGCCCAGGAGGTGCGCACCTACTTCGACTTCACGAAGGTGCGGGCCGGACTGCTCGCGGTGACCGGCCGGCTGTTCGACATCGAGTACGTCGAGGTGGACGCGCCGACCTGGCACGAGGACGTCGCGTCCTACGACGTGATGCGCAACGGTGACCGGCTCGGCCGGATCCACCTGGACCTGCACCCCCGGGCCGGGAAGTACTCCCACGCCGCGCAGTTCGACCTGGTCCCCGGCATCCGCGACCGCCAGCTCGCCGAGGGCGTGCTGGTCTGCAACTTCTCGCGCGGCCTGATGGAGCACGACCACGTCGTCACGCTGTTCCACGAGTTCGGCCACCTGGTGCACCACGTGCTCGCCGGCCGGCACGACTGGACCCGGTTCTCCGGGGTCGCGACCGAGTGGGACTTCGTCGAGGCGCCGTCGCAGATGCTCGAGGAGTGGGCCTGGGACGCCGACGTCCTGCAGACCTTCGCCACGAACGCCGACGGCGAGCCGATCCCGGCCGAGCTGGTCGCGAAGATGCGCGCGGCCAACGAGTTCGGCAAGGGCTACTACGCCCGGACCCAGATGTTCTACGCGGCGACGTCGTACCACCTGCACCATCAGGTCCCCGACGACCTCACCTCCGCGATGAAGGAGATGCAGGCGAAGTACGACCTCTTCGGCTACGTCCCGGACACGCACTTCCACGCGTCGTTCGGGCACCTGCACGGCTACGGGTCCGGCTACTACACGTACATGTGGAGCCTGGTGATCGCGAAGGACCTGTTCTCCGCCTTCGACCCCGACGACCTGTTCGACACCGAGGTCGCCCACCGCTACCGCGACCGGATCCTCGCCGCCGGGGGTAGCAAGGACGCCGCCGACCTGGTCGCGGACTTCCTCGGCCGCCCCTACAACTTCGACGCCTTCGAGGCCTGGCTCCAACGCTGAACAACGATTCGTCTGCGCTCTATGGGGTGATTCACGCGGGAGGATCGCAGACGAATCCGTCGGGCACGCCGATCTCGACGAGGTCGCGGACGATCGACCACGGATCCAGCCGGAGCTCGACGCTCGAGCAGCGCAGCACCGACCGCCCGGACAGTACGACGGAGCGCTCACGCTGCATGTCCTGCCACCAGTGCTCGGTGCGCATGTGGAACGAGCCATCGATCTCCAGCACCACGATCCGACCGTCCGGGAGGTGCCACTCGCAGTCGAGGTAGCGGCGCCGGCCGTCGCGGTCCCGGCGCAGCACCTGCCGGTCGGGCCGCGGCAGCCCGGCCTCGGCGCACAGCCGCCCGACGTCGATCTCGGCGAACGACTGGGCGCCGCCTTCGATGTCGCCGAGCGCCAGGGTGAAGTGCGCCTTGTGGCGCAGCTTGCGGATCTGCAGGACCGCGGTGGCAAGGCGGTCGGGTGTGCTGAGACCCTGCTGGACGACGGCCGCCAGCAGCCCGATGCCTCGCCGGATCGAGCGGTCGCGCTCCGCGGCGAGCAACGCGGCGTGCTCGATCCGGAGCCTGGGCAGCCTCGAGTCGGGGTCGACCCAGTAGGCATAGGGCCGGCGCGTCTGCCGGAAGGTGTAGCCGGGCAGGGGCAGGACCAGGTCGCCCTTCGGTGTGAGTACGTCGACCGTGGCCGGGGCGGTCCAGCGCAACCCGGCCGTCACGCACGCGGTGAGGTGGGAGAGCACGGCTCCACGTCCGGCGTGCAGGACGCCGAGCCAGAGTCGCTGCTCGTGCGACAGCGGGCCGGTCTGCAGGGCGACGACCGACGGAGCGAGCTGGTGCCACCGGCCCGTGTCGATCTCGTGGCGCACCTGCTCGACGCTCCAGCCGGCGTCGTAGAGCTGGCTGCGGTGGACCACCCCGACCTGACGGGCGAGGAGCTGGGCGACGGAGTCGAGTCGCTCACGGCGACGGGTCGCTGCTGCTGGGGCCATCCCCGCATCGTCGTACTCGGGCGGGCGTCGTGCGCTCGGTCGTCCACAGGGCGCGACTCACAAGCGGATTCGTCTGCGGTCCGCCTCCGAGAATCACCCCATAGACCGCAGACGAATCGTTGTGGCTCAGGCGATCTCGGCGTCGACGGTGATCTCGGCGTGGTCGGAGGGCGTGAAGGAGAGGTCGCCGGTGATGACGCCCGCGGCGCGGATGTCGTCGGCGGCCCGCTCGGCGGCCTGGAGCTGCTCGGCGGGACCGGAGACGGTCACCGACGACAGCTCGGTGCGCATCTTGACCTTGGCCTGCGACTTGGCGCCGCGGACCCCGGTGAGCACCGCGGCGACGGCGCCGAGCATGGCCGGGTCGGCGGACGCGGCGGAGCCGAGGTCACCGGCGGTGGGCCAGGGCTGCCGGTGCACCGAACCCTCCTGCCACCACGACCAGACCTCCTCGGTCACGTAGGGCAGGAACGGCGCGAGCAGTCGCAGCTGTGCGTGCAGGGCGATCGCCAGCGCGGCCTTCGCCGAGGAGGCGGCGTCGTCACCGCGGGCGCCGTACGCCCGCTCCTTGACCAGCTCGAGGTAGTCGTCGCAGAACTCCCAGAAGAACTTCTCGGTGACCTCGAGCGCGGTCGTGTAGTCGTAGGCCTCGAAGGCGTTGGTGGCCCGCGCGATGACGGTGGCCAGGCCGCCGAGCATCGCGCAGTCGACCGGCTCGCTCACCGCCGAAGGCTGCAACGTCGTCGCGCCCACGCTGCCGAGCACGAACTTCGAGGCGTTGAGCACCTTCATCGCCAACCGGCGGCCGACCTTCATCTGGGTCTCGTCGAACGGCGAGTCCAGTCCCGGACGGGCGACGGCCGCGCGCCACCGGACCGCGTCGGAACCGAACCTGTCGAGGATCTCCGTCGGGACGATGGCGTTGCCCTTGGACTTGGAGAGCTTCTTGCGGTCCTCGTCGACGATGAACCCGGACACCATCGCGGTCCGCCACGGGGCGACGCCCTGCTCGAAGTGGGCGCGGACGACGCGGGAGAAGAGCCAGGTCCGGATGATGTCATGGGCCTGGGTCGCGAGGTCCATCGGGAAGACCCGCTGGAACAGGTCGTCGTCGGTCTCCCAGCGACCGGCGATCTGCGGGGTGAGCGAGGAGGTGGCCCAGGTGTCCATCACGTCCGGGTCGCCGATGAAGCCGTCCGGCTTGCCACGCTGTGAGGGCTCGTAGCCGCCGGGGGTGTCGGTCGACGGATCGACCGGCAGCTCGGCCTCGGTCGGCAGCAGCAGGCGGGTGTAGTCGGGCTCGCCCTCGGCGTCGAGCGGGTACCAGACCGGGAACGGGATGCCGAAGAAGCGCTGACGCGAGACCAGCCAGTCGCCGTTGAGCCCTCCGACCCAGTTGTCG
>NZ_DASSCL010000075.1:0-13695 GCF_035697785.1 Nocardioides sp. | reverse complement strand
CAGGGACCGTTGCCCTTGATCACCTCGAAGAGCTCGGTGTAGTCGATCGGGCCGTGGTCGTAGTGGCCGCGCTCCTCGTTCCACCTCAGGTCGGGGTCGGGGAGCGTGAGGCCGAGTGCCTCGGCCTGCGGCACCGTCATGTCGACGAACCGCTGCCGCAGGTCGTCGTTGCTGAAGCGCTTGATGCCCCAGGCCATCGACTGCGCGGAGTTGGGCGAGTCGTCGTCCGGCGGGCCGAACATCATCAGCGAGGGCCACCAGTAGCGGTCGACGGCGTCCTGCGCCATCGCGCGCTGGGCCGAGGTGCCGTGCGACAGCGTGTGCAGGATCTCGAAGCCCTGGCGCTGGTGGAACGACTCCTCCTTGCAGACCCGGATCATCGCGCGAGCGTAGGGGCCGTAGGAGCAGCGGCAGAGCGGCACCTGGTTGACGATCGCGGCGCCGTCGACGAGCCAGCCGATGGCGCCGATGTCGGCCCAGGTCTGGGTCGGGTAGTTGAAGATCGAGGAGTACTTCTGCTTGCCGTTGTGCAGCATGTCGAGCAGGTCGGCACGGTCGGCACCGAGGGTCTCCGCGGCGGCGTACAGGTAGAGCCCATGGCCGGCCTCGTCCTGCACCTTCGCCATCAGGATCGCCTTGCGGCGCAGGCTCGGCGCGCGGGTGATCCAGTTGCCCTCGGGCTGCATGCCGATGATCTCCGAGTGCGCGTGCTGCGCGATCTGCCGGATCAGGGTCTTGCGGTAGCCCTCGGGCATCGCGTCCCGTGGCTCGATCCGACCGTCGGCCGCGATCACGCGGTCGAAGTCCTCGAGCCCCGGCTCGGTTCCGGCGTCGGGTGGGGCGGGCGCGTCGGTCCCGCTCGTGCCCTCGGGCGCAGTGAAGTCGTTGCCGTACATGGGCCCAGCGTACCAAGGATCTGTTACACCTTTACCGCAAGTCTGCCGGGGAGGTGTAACACCATGTCGACTGGCAGGATCGGCGACATGAGCTCCCCCGGCGCTGACGTCTCGGTGCGGGTCGGCTGGACCGACGACGCCGACGCGATCGCCGCCGTCCAGGTGCGGGCCTGGCGGGAGGAGTACGCCGGGACGCTGCCCGACGACGTGCTCTCCGCGCTGGACCCGGCCGACTTCGCCGAGGCGTGGCGGGCGTCGCTGGTCAAGCCGAAGGACGCCCGCAACCGGGTGCTGGTGGCGCTCGAGCGCAACACGGTGCGCGGCTTCGCGGTGACCGGCCCCGCGGCCGACCCCGACGCC
This sequence comes from Nocardioides sp., assembly GCF_035697785.1. Taxonomy (GTDB): domain Bacteria; phylum Actinomycetota; class Actinomycetes; order Propionibacteriales; family Nocardioidaceae; genus Nocardioides_B. Next base: position 12,439 of record NZ_DASSCL010000075.1, on the reverse strand, counting down.
GACCCGGTCGCCGACGGCGAGATCGTCGAGCTGACCGTCGACCCCGGCCAGACCCGTCACGGCCACGGCTCCCGTCTCGTGCAGGCCTGCGCCGAGACACTCAAGGCCGACCGTTTCACCCGGGCGCTGATCTGGCTGACCAGCACCGACGACGTGCGCCGCGGCTTCCTCGTCGGAGCCGGCTGGGCCGCCGACGGCGCGCACCGGGAGCTCGACCTGCATGGCGACGGGTCGGTGCGGGTCAAGCAGGTCCGCCTGCACACCGACCTGACCGACGTCTGACCAGCTCTGGCCTCGGCCAGGTTTGCCGGTCCGGGCGCCGGGGCAACCAAATGGCAGGGTCACTCGTCCTAGTAGGTGACGGGTCCGCCCGGACCCGCCCGCACACCGCGGGAAACGACCTCGGCGCCTCGAGACGAGGGGCGCCGTCCGGTGCATCGTCCGTCGAGGAGCGCAACGTGCTGGGACCCTTGCCCGCTCTCTACCGCATCATCGTCTCGGTCTGCGCCCTGCTCGCCTGCGTCGGCCTGGGCGCGTGGCTCGCCTTCACCCTCCCGGTGCCCCTGCTCGCCGGCGCCGGCGCGAGCATCGGCGCCGGCATCGGCGTCGTCGTGGTGCTGCTACTCACCCACGACTTCCGGGACCCCGGGGCTACCCCGCACTGAGCGCGGCTGCGCACTCCGCGTCACGACTGACGCGTGGGCCCTGGCGGGTGCTGAGACGCGGTCCGGGACCGTCGTCGGGGCCTCGTAGGCTCGGCGGGTGACCGTCGAGACTCTCCCCCCGGGCGAGCGCCGCGCGATCGTGCGCGACGGCGTGGCGGTGGGCATCGCGAGCGGCACCTACGGCATCTCCTTCGGAGCCATCTCGGTCACGTCCGGCCTCGACGTGTGGCAGACGTGCGTGCTGTCGCTGCTGGTGTTCACCGGCGCCTCCCAGTTCGCCCTGATCGGCGTCATCGGGGCGGGCGGCAGCCCGCTGTCCGGCGCGGCGACCGCGCTGCTGCTCGGCAGCCGCAACACGCTCTACGGCCTCCGGCTCGCGCCCCTCCTCGCCTGGACCGGCTGGCGTCGCTTCGCGGCGGCCCAGCTCGTCATCGACGAGTCCACCGCGATGGCGATCAACCGGGACTCGCGGCTGGCCGCGCGCACCGGCTTCCTGAGCACCGGACTCGCGGTGTTCGTGCTGTGGAACCTCGCCACGCTGCTGGGCGCCGTCGGCGGGCGCTCGCTGGGCGACCCGCGCACGTTCGGGCTCGACGCCGCGGTCGGTGCGGCCTTCCTCGCACTCCTGTGGCCGCGGCTGCGCGACCGGCGCAACCAGGTGGTGGCCGCGCTGGGGGCGGCGGTCGCGCTGGGCCTGGTGCCGGTGACTGCCGCCGGCGTGCCCGTGCTCGCCGCCGGCGGCGTGGCGCTGCTGGCCGGCATCATCAGCAGCCGGGACGACCCGACCGAGTACCCCGAGCACGACGACCTCCCGGGCGGGGGCCACCGATGAGCGCGCTGTGGGTCGCGGTCATCGTCACCTCGGTGGGCTGCTACCTCCTGAAGCTGACCGGGCTGTCCGTGCCGGAGGCGGTCCTCGAGCACCCGTTGGTCGAGCGGGTGGCCGACCTGCTCCCGGTCGCCCTCCTCGCCGCCCTGGTCGCCGTCCAGGTCTTCGCCGACGGCCAGTCCCTCGTCCTCGACGCGCGGCTCGTCGGACTGGCTGTCGCCGTGGTGGCGCTGCTGTTCCGCGCGCCGTTCCTGGTCGTGGTGCTGCTCGCGGCTGCCTCGGCCGCCCTGGTCCGGCTGCTCTGACGCTTGCTCAGCCTGAGCACGGACGGGCCCCGCACCTGCGAGGTGCGGGGCCCGTCCTGGTGCAGGACCCGCTCAGCCCCCGGCGCCCGCCGGCGCCGAGCCGACCTGACCGAGGATGCGCTGCACGTCGGCCACGGACTGCGCGGCCTCCAGCTCGGCGATCCGGTCCTGGTCCACGAAGACCTGCCCGAGCTGGCTGAGCAACGTCAGGTGGTCGTCGCCGGCACCGGCGATGCCGACCACGAACTTCACCTGGTGGCCGCCCCAGTCGATCCCGCGCGGGTAGCGCACGAACGAGATCGCGGTCCGCCGGATCGCCGACTTGGCCTCGTTGGTGCCGTGCGGGATGGCAAGTCCGTTGCCCATGTGCGTGGACACGGACTCCTCTCGCTCGTGCATCGAGGCGAGGTAGGAGCGCTCGACGGCGCCGACGTCGAGGAGCAGCTTCCCGGCCTCGGTGATCGCCTCGTTGCGGGTGGACGCCGTCCCGTCCAGCACGACCGACTGCGAGGCGAGCAGCTCGCCCGAGGGCGCGGCGTCCGGTTCGGCGACACCGGGCTCGGCGCCGGCGGCCTCACCGGAGCCCTGCGTGGAGTCCAGCATGTCGACGATCTCGTCGTAGCGCGGACTGCCCATGAAGTTGTCCACCGACACGTGGATCGCCGAGGGCGTCTTCAGCTTGGCGCGATCGGTCAGGTCCTGGTGGGTGACGACGAGGTCGTAGCTGTCGTCGAGGCCCGAGATCGCCTTGTTCACGACCGTGACCTCACCGTGTCCGGCGCTCTGGATCTTCTTGCGCAGCACGGAAGCGCCCATGGCAGAGGAGCCCATGCCGGCATCGCAGGCGAAGACGATCGAGCGGATCTCCCTGTCTGCGTTACGCCCGGTCAGCGCGGCGGCCACCGTGGACTTCCTGCCCTTGTTGGCCTCCATCACCGCAGTGGCGCCGACGAGGTCGCCCTCGTCGTCACCCTTCTCCAGCTTGAGCATGAACGACGCCACCGCGAACGAGACTGCTGCGGCTCCGAAGACACCAAGGGTCACGCCGAAGTAGTCGCCCCTCGCCGTCTGCGCGTACACCGCGAAGATCGACCCCGGCGCCGCCGGCGCCACCAGCCCGACGTCGAGCGCGACGTTGATGGCGACACCGGTCATGCCGCCCGCGATCATGGCGACGATGAGCTTGGGCTTCATCAGCACGTAGGGGAAATAGATCTCGTGGATGCCGCCCAGGAACTGGATGACAGCGGCGCCGGGAGCGCTGGCCTTCGCCACCCCCCTGCCGAACACAGCGAACGCCATCAGCAGACCGAGACCGGGGCCCGGATTGGCCTCCAGCAGGAACAGCACCGACTTCCCCTGCTCGGCCGCCTCCTGCAGACCCAGCGGCGTCAGCACGCCGTGGTTGATGGCGTTGTTGAGGAACAGCACCTTGGCCGGCTCGATGATGACAGATGTCAGCGGCAGCAGGCTGTTGTCGACGAGCCACTCGACGGCGTTGCCGGCGGCTTCCATCAGACCGTTGACGATCCGCGCGAGCACGAAGAATCCGACAATGGCGGCCACGAAGGCGGTGATACCCGCCGAGAACATGTTGACGAGCATCTCGAAGCCCGCCTTGACCTTGCCTTCCCACAACGCGTCGAGCCGCTTCATCACGTAGGCCGCGAGCGGACCCATGATCATGGCGCCGATGAACATGTGGACCTGACCGCGGGGATCCTGACCCTCCGCCAGTCCAGCGTTGAACTGGGCGATCAGCAGGTCCGAACCTGCGATCACGCCCATGGTGGCGAAGCCGCCGACCACGGCACCACGGTCGCCGTACACCATGCGCCCCCCGGTGGCGGCGATCAGGATCGGCAGCAGGTAGTGGATCGAAGGACCAACGAACGTCTCGAGGTCGGCGTTGGGCAGCCACCCCACCTCGATGAACAAGGCTGTGAACAGGCCCCACCCGATCAATGCGGGGATGTTGGGCATGATCATGTTGGACAAGAACGTGCCGAATCTCTGCACGTGTACGCGCGCCCCTCCACGGGACGCCGGCGTCTCGGTGGCTGTCGCCATGCTCACTCCTCCTCGGCACCAGCGGTGCAGGTCTCCCTCGCGTGACTCCGTCCGGCTCGGGCTCGGCCGTGTGACGCGCGTCATGCGAATCTGTGAATGTCTGTATATCTCTCCGAATTCGTGGTCGTCAAGAGGTCAACGCAACATATTCAAAGGAAAAACCAGAGAAACGGTGATACGCTCTGCTGACATTCCGGATGCCGAGCCAGGAGGAATCGATGAAGGCCCTGCGCTTCTACGCCCCCGAGGACGTCCGCCTCGAGGACGTCCCCGAGCCCGAGTGCGGCCCCGACGAGGTCAAGCTGCGGGTGAGGAACTGCTCGACCTGCGGCACCGACGTGAAGATCTTCTACAACGGCCACCAGAACCTCACGCCGCCGCGGATCACCGGCCACGAGATCGCGGGCGAGGTCGTGGAGGTCGGCGCCGACGTGAACTCGACATACGGCGCGGACTGGAAGGTCGGAGACCGCGCGCAGGTGATCGCGGCCGTCCCCTGCGGCGACTGCCACGAGTGCAACAAGGGGTGGATGGCGGTCTGCCAGAACCAGACGTCGGTCGGCTACCAGTACGACGGCGGCTTCGCGGAGTACATGATCGTGCCGCGGCAGGTCCTCAAGGTCGACGGCCTGAACCGGATCCCCGACAACGTCGGGTACGACGAGGCGTCGGCCGCGGAGCCGTTCGCGTGTGCCATCAACGCCCAGGAGCTGCTCGGCATCGAGGAGGGCGACACCGTCGTCGTGTTCGGCGCCGGCCCGATCGGGTGCATGCACATCCGGATCGCCCGCGGCGTGCACAAGGCCGGGCCGGTCTACCTCGTCGACGTCAACGCCGACCGGCTGAAGATGTCGGCCGACGCGGTCCAGCCCGAGGAGACCATCAACGGCGCGGAGGTCGACGTCGTCGAGCGGGTCATGGAGCTGACCGGCGGCCGCGGCGCCGACGTGATCATCACCGCGACCGCCGCCAACGTCACCCAGGAGCAGGCCATCTCGATGGCCGCGCGCAACGGCCGGATCTCGTTCTTCGGCGGGCTGCCCAAGACCGACCCGTTCATCAAGTGCGACTCGAACGTCGTGCACTACCGCCAGCTGCACATCCACGGCGCGAACGGCTCCGCCCCCGAGCACAACAAGCGGGCCCTGCAGTACATCTCCACCGGACAGGTGCCGGTCAAGGACCTGATCACCCGGCACATCCCGCTGGAGAACGTCCTCGACGCCTTCTCAATCGTCAAGAACGGCGAGGCGATCAAGGTGACGGTCGAGCCGTAGCAGCCTGCCGCCGGAGTAGGAGCTCAGCCGCTGATCTCGATGCGACCCTCGTCGTCGATCGGGAAGAACGGGTTGTGCGCGATCTCCCACAGGTGGCCGTCGGGGTCGGCGAAGTAGCCGGAGTAGCCGCCCCACTCGATCCTCTTGGCCGGCTTGACGATCCGGCCGCCGACCTCGTGAACGCGCGCGAAGGCCAGGTCGACGGCGTCCTCCGAGGGCAGGTTCACCGCGAGCGTGATGCCGCGGTAGGCGGGCAGGTCCTCGACCGACACCGGCTCGCACTCGGCGTCCGCGGCGAGCTCGGCGTAGCCGAAGAGGCCGACCCAGCACCCGGACGTCTTGAACCAGGTGATCCCCTGCGCGAGGTCGCCGCGCTGCTCCCAGCCGAGGTCGCGGTAGAAGCGGGCGGACCTCTCGAGGTCGGAGACGCCGAGCGTGACGATGGCGAAGTTGGGGGGCACGTCGGTAGGCATGGCGCCCATCCTGCCCGGCAGCACCGACGGGCCACCACCGTGTGGGCAAGACGAGGGGCCGCCACCGAGCAGAGTGACGGCCCCTCTTCCCCTGGGTGGGTCCTTGGGTGCTACGACGCGGGGACCGCTCCATGCGGCGGCCACGAGGTCGGGCCCGGTCACCCGGGCCTCCCCCAAGCCTGGTCGCTCGGCGGGTTGGGCGGAACGCTGCGCGGGGTTCAGGTGTGTGCAGTGCAGAAGGATGCAACCGGTTCTAGCGCGTGACCCGGCTGTGCCGCGGGGCCCTCCAGGCCACGACCGCGGTCACGAGCGCCCCGAGAGCCGGCAGTCCGGACACCCACAGCCTGTCGGCGGTGAACTCCTGGGTGGGGTAGACGACAACGGCGCCGACCAGCCAGAGCGCACTGGCGGCGAGCGACGCCTGCCGTAAGCGGTCGTGCGGCGAGGTCAGGATCCACGCGCCGAGTGCCAACCCGATGGCGGCGAGCACCCAGAGCAGCACACCGGCGGTCCGGTCGTCCGACTGGTCGGAGATGAGCAGGAGCAGCGTCGCCACGATGCCGACCGGCGCGGACGCGCCCAACCAGGTGAGGCCGAGCGTCCGTCCGGTGGACAGGGAGGTGCTGTCGACGTGGGTCATGTCGTCAGCGTCTCTCGTGGCCGGACGCCGCACCATGAGTCGTCCTACTCATTCGGCGCGGCCGCGCCGGGCGTGCAGCTCGATCGCGTGCCGCGCGGCGGCCCGGGCCCGGCTGCGGTCCCCGGCCGCGTCGTACGCCAGGGAGAGCCGGAACCAGTTCTGCCAGCTGTCCGGGTCGGCCTCGGTCTCCTCGCGGAGCTTGGCGAACCGGCCGTCGGCCGCCGCCCGGTCGACGCGGCCCGACGGCCGGCGCGGAAGGTCGTCGACCGGTAGGCCGTTCTCGCGGGCCAGCTCGTCGGCCAGCCGGCCGCACTGCCGGCCGAACTGGATCTCGCGTAGCACCAGCGCAACCCCGAGCAGGGGTACGACGAGGATGCCGAGCCCGAGCAGCACCCCGACCGTGCCGCCCTCCCGGACCAGGGCGAGCCCCTTGAACGCGAGCAGCGCCGCGTAGAAGGCGACCACCACCAGCAGCACGGCCAGGGTGACCCGCAGCATCGGTCTCATCAGTCGAGCCCGAGGAACGCCTCGAGACCAACGGTCAGCCCCGGGGCGGAGCCGATCTGGCGAAGGCCGAGCAGCACTCCGGGCGTGAACGACACCCGGTCCAGCGAGTCGTGCCGGATCGTCAGGGTCTCGCCGAGCCCGCCGAGGATGACCTCCTGGTGGGCGACCAGCCCCCGGATCCGGAGGCCGTGCACGCGGATGCCCTCGACATCGGCGCCGCGCGCACCGTCGAGCGAGGAGGAGGTGGCGTCGGGCACAGGGCCCGAGCCGGCCCGCCGCCGCGCGTCGGCGATCAGTGATGCGGTGCGGGTGGCGGTGCCCGAGGGCGCGTCCGCCTTGTCGGGGTGGTGCAGCTCGACCACCTCGACGGACTCGAAGTACGGCGCGGCCTCGGCGGCGAAGCGCATCATCAGCACCGCGCCGAGCGAGAAGTTCGCGGCCACCAGCACCCCGGTGTCCGGTGACTCCCCCAGCCAACGCCGGACCTGGTCCAGCCGGTCGTCGTCGAAGCCGGTGGTGCCGACCACGGCATGGATGCCGTGCCGGATGCAGTAGTCCAGGTTGTCCATCACCACGTCGGGGTGGGTGAAGTCGACGACCGCCTGAGCGCCGGCCTCGACGAGCGAGCCGATGTCGTCGCCCGCGTCCACCTCGGCGACGAGCTCGAGGTCGTCGGCCGCCGCGACCGCACGGCAGACCTCGGTGCCGACCTTGCCCCGGGCACCCAGCACCCCGACCCGCATGTTGTCCGCTGCCACGTGCTCACCGTAGTGGCCGGCACACCGGCCCCGGCGCCCGGGCGGCCCGACCTGATAGCGAGCCAATGAAGACTGTGGTCTAATGTCTATCAACATCAGGTCTTGGCCTGAAGGGAGTCGCGATGAGGGTCTCCGTGCTGACCCTGGACCAGCAGCGCAGCAGCACCAACGAGGACGCGGTGCCGGCGCTGCTCGACGCGCTCGACGCCCCCGCGCTGCCGGCGCCGCCGCTGCGGCCGTTCCAGCGCACCGCGGGCGACGAGGTCCAGGGGGTCCTCGACGACCCCGATGTCTGTGTCGAGGTCGTCGCCCGGGTGCTGCGCGCGGACGGGTGGTACATCGGCATCGGCATCGGCGACGTCGACGCCCCGCTGCCGGCGGAGACCCGGGCCGGCCGGGGGCAGGCGTTCGTGCGGGCCCGCACCGCGGTCACCCGCGCCAAGCACGACGTGCACCACCTGGCCGTGGTCGCCGGCGACCGCACCGGAGACCCGGTCGCCGAGCACCTCGAGACCGTCCTGGGGCTGTGGGCCGGGATCCTCGAGCGGCGCACCGACGGGGGCTGGGCGGTGCACGACCTGCTGGCCACCGGGCTGTCGTACGCCGAGGCGGGCGAGCGGCTCGGGATCACCCAGTCGGCCGTCTCGCAGCGGGCCCGGACCGCCGGGATCGTCGACGAGCGGCGCGCCCGCGCACTGGTGTCGGACCTCTGGGGCAGGCTGCTGGCATGACCGTCCTCGTGGTGCTGATCGTCGTCGTGCTGGTCGCGGCCGTCGTCGCCGCCTGGCTGCTGCCGGCGGGGAGCCCACCAGGGCTGGTCACGGTCGGCGTCCTCGTCGCCGGCCTGGCCGGGCTCGCCCTGGTGGCGTTGCTGCACGGTCCGGTGGAGGACGACCGCGGCCTCCTGTCCCGGCTGCTGCTGGTCCCGATGCTGGCGCTGGCGGCGCTCGGCGGGGGTCCGGTCACCGCCACCGTCCTGCACCTGGCCGACCGCGAGGACGGCCGGTCGAAGAACGGCCGGACGGGCGTGGAGGCGGCCGCGAGCGTGCTGCGCGGCGGTGCGTGGATCGGCGGGTTCGAGCGCACCGGGGTGTTCGCGGCCCTGGTGGCGGGCTGGCCCGAGGGGATCGCGGTGGTGCTCGGCCTCAAGGGGCTCGGCCGCTACTCCGAGCTCAAGTCCGACGCACCCTCGAGCGGCCGGGAGCCCCCGCCACCGGTGCAGGGCGGCGTCGCCGAGCGGTTCATCATCGGCACGTTCTGCAGCGTGCTGTGGGCGGTCGCCTGGGCCGGCGTCGTCGCCGGGCTGCTCGCCTGACGGATCGTCCGGAGCGTCCCGGCGGGCTCAGACCGGCAACTGGTCGAACGGCCCGACCACGGCCAGCGTCTGGTCCTGCTTGAACAGCGTCCGCGCCAGCGTGCCGACGTCGTCGAGTGAGACGTCGTCGACCCGGCGGATCACCTCGTCGAGGCTGGGCAGCTCGTCGTAGAGCAGCTCCGCCTTGGCGATCCGGGCCATCCGGGACGCGGAGTCCTCGAGGCCGAGCACCAGACCGCCCCGGAGCTGGCCCTTGCCGCGCTCGAGCTCCTCGGGCGTGATGCCGTCGGCGGCGAGCCGCCCGAGCTCACCGCGCACCACCGCCAGCACCTCCGTCACCTTCGACGGTAGGCATCCGACGGCGACCGCGAACGCGCCGGCGTCGGCGTAGTGGGCGGCGTAGGAGTAGACGGAGTACGCCAGGCCGCGGTGCTCGCGCACCTCCTGGAACAGCCGCGAGGACGTGCCGCCGCCCAGCGCGCCGTTGAGCACACCGAGCGCGTAGCGCCGGTCGTCGGTGCGGACCAGTCCGTTGACGCCGAGCACCAGGTTCACCTGCTCGAACGGGCGGGTCACCACCACCTCCCCGGCGGTGGAGCGGCGGGCCCGCTCGCCGCGTCGTACCGGCAGCGGCCGGACGCTGGTGTCGGCCAGGAAGTTGGACCGCGAGAACGCCTTGCGGACCAGCCGGACCACGGAGGCGTGGTCGACGTTGCCGGCGACCGCCACGACCATGTTCTCCGGCGCGTAGCGCGACCGGTAGTAGCGCGAGATCTGCGCTCGGCTGAGCGCCTTGATCGACTCGACCGTGCCGGCGATCGGACGGCCGAGCGGTGACGAGCCCCACGCCTTCTCGGCATAGAGGTTGTTCACCACGTCGTCCGGGTCGTCGTCGTGCATGGCGATCTCGTCGAGGATCACCTCACGCTCTGCCTCGACGTCCTCCGGCGTGATCGACGAGGACGTCACCATGTCGCCGAGCACGTCCACCGCCAGCGGCAGGTCCTGGTCGAGGACCCGGGCGTGGAAGCAGGTGTACTCCTTCGCGGTGAACGCGTTGAACTCGCCGCCGACCTCGTCGAGGGCGACGGAGATGTCGAGCGCGCTTCGCGAGGGCGTGCCCTTGAAGAGCAGGTGCTCGAGGAAGTGCGACGCGCCGGACAGCGTCGGGGCCTCGTCGCGGGACCCGACGCCGACCCACACGCCGATGGCGGCGGAACGGACGCCGGGCATCGCCTCGGTCACGACCCGCAGCCCTCCCGGGAGGACGGTACGGCGTACCAGCCCCCCGTCCTTCTCGGAGAGGAGAGTGCGGGTCGTGCCGGGCTTCTGCTGTGCTGCCGGGGCGGCCAAGACCTACTCGGCGGACTCCGTGTCGGAGGCAGCCTCGTCGCCGCCGTCCTCGACCACCGGGATCAGGGACAGCTTGCCGCGGTCGTCGATCTCGGCGATCTCGACCTGGACCTTCTGCCCGACCGACACGACGTCCTCGACGGCCTCGACGCGCTTGCCGCCGGCCAGCGAACGGAGCTTGCTGATGTGCAGCAGGCCGTCCTTGCCCGGGAGCAGCGAGACGAAGGCACCGAAGTTGGTGGTCTTGACGACCGTGCCGAGGTAGCGCTCGCCGACCTCCGGCATCGTCGGGTTGGCGATGCCGTTGATGATCGCGCGGGCGGCCTCGGCCGACTCGCCGTTGGTCGCGCCGACGTAGATCGTGCCGTCGTCCTCGATGGTGATCTGCGCGCCGGTGTCGTCCTGGATCTGGTTGATCACCTTGCCCTTGGGGCCGATGACCTCGCCGATCTTGTCGACGGGGACCGTCATGGTGATGATCCGGGGGGCGTTGAGCGACATCTCGGCCGGAGCGGAGATGGCTTCGTTCATCACGCCGAGGATCGCCATGCGGGCGTCCTTGGCCTGGGTCAGCGCGCCGGCCAGCACGTCGGCGGGGATGCCGTCGAGCTTGGTGTCGAGCTGCAGGGCGGTGACGAACTCCGACGTACCGGCGACCTTGAAGTCCATGTCGCCGAACGCGTCCTCGGCGCCGAGGATGTCGGTCAGCGCGACGTACTCGGTCTTGCCGTCGACCTCGTCGGAGATCAGGCCCATCGCGATGCCCGCGACGGCAGCGCGCAGCGGCACGCCGGCCTGGAGCAGCGACATCGTGGAGGCGCAGACCGAGCCCATCGAGGTGGAGCCGTTGGAGCCCATCGCCTCGGAGAGCTGACGGATCGCGTAGGGGAACTCCTCGCGGGTCGGCAGCACCGGCAGGAGGGCCCGGCGCGCGAGCGCCCCGTGGCCGACCTCGCGACGCTTGGGCGAGCCCACGCGCCCGGTCTCACCGGTGGAGAACGGCGGGAAGACGTACTTGTGCATGTAGCGTCGCGTCTTCTCCGGCGACAGCGTGTCGAGCTTCTGCTCCAGCGTCAGCATGTTCAGCGTGGTGACACCCAGGATCTGGGTCTCCCCGCGCTCGAACAGCGCCGAGCCGTGCACCCGCGGGATCACGCCGACCTCGGCGTAGAGGTCACGGATGTCGGTGAGGCCGCGACCGTCCATGCGGACCTTCTCGCGGAGCACCCGCTCGCGGACCAGCTTCTTGGTCAGCGCCCGGAAGGCCGCACCGAGCTCCTTCTCGCGACCCTCGAACTCGGCGCTCAGCTTCTCCAGCACCGCCTCCTTGACGGAGTCGAGCGCCGCCTCGCGCTCGAGCTTGCCGGTGACGGCCAGCGCGGGCTTGAGGTCGGCCGCCGCAGCGCTCTCGACGGCGGCGTACACGTCGTCCTCGAAGTCCAGGAAGACCGGGAACTCCTGGATCGGCTTCGCGGCCTGCTTGGCGAGCTCGGCCTGGGCCTCGCACAGCTGCTTGATGAAGGGCTTGGCGGCGTCGAGCCCGCTGGCCACGACCTCCTCGGTCGGTGCCTGCTTGCCGGAGCGGACCAGGTCCCAGGTCTGCTCGGTGGCCTCGGCCTCGACCATCATGATCGCGACGTCGCCGGTCTCGGTGACACGGCCGGCGACGACCATGTCGAAGACGGCGTTCTCGAGCTGGCTGTGGCTCGGGAACGCGACCCAGTCACCGTCGATGAGAGCCACCCGGGTGCCGCCGACCGGGCCGGAGAACGGCAGGCCGGAGAGCTGGGTGGACAGCGACGCGGCGTTGATCGCGAGCACGTCGTAGGGGTGGTCGGGGTCGAGCGCCATCACCGTGATGACGACCTGGACCTCGTTGCGCAGACCCTTCTTGAAGGTCGGGCGCAGCGGCCGGTCGATCAGGCGGCAGGTGAGGATGGCGTCCTCGCCGGGACGACCCTCGCTGCGGAAGAACGAGCCGGGGATCTGACCCGCGGCGTACATCCGCTCCTCGACGTCGATCGTCAGGGGGAAGAAGTCGAAATGGTCCTTGGGGTACTTGCCGGCCGTGGTGGCCGACAGCAGCATGGTCTCGTCATCGAGGTAGGCGGTGACGGAGCCGGCGGCCTGACGGGCGAGCAGCCCGTGCTCGAACTTGATGGTCCGCTGACCGAACTTGCCGTTGTCGAGAACTGTCTCGACGGCAGAAATGGTGGGTTCCACTGCATGTGCTTTCTGTTCGCGGAG
>NZ_DASSCL010000074.1:0-36805 GCF_035697785.1 Nocardioides sp. | reverse complement strand
GGGAGTCCGGGAGCGCGTGGTGAAGACCCTCTCCGAGCGGGACCTCTACGCCACGACGGGCCTGCAGCAGCTCCCCTTCAACACCCTCTACCAGCTCGTCTCGGCGCCGGAGCTGCTGCCCGCGGCCGAGACGATGCTGCTTGTCCCCGACCTGTTGGCCTACTGGCTCACCGGGGTCGTCGGCGCGGAGCGCACGAACGCCTCCACCACGCAGCTGTACGACGTGCGCGCCCGCACCTGGGCCACCTCCCTGGCGGAGCGCGTGGGCATCCCGGCGCGCATCTTGCCGCCGCTGCACGACCCGGGTGCGACCATCGGACCGTTGCTTTCCGACGTCGCCGACGAGGTAGGTCTCCCGGCGAGCACGCCGGTGGTCGCTGTGGGGTCGCACGACACGGCGTCCGCGGTCGTCGGGGTGCCGTTCACTGACCGGTCGCGCGCCGCCTACGTGTCGTCGGGGACCTGGTCGCTGGTCGGCGTTGAGCTCGACGAGCCGGTGCTGACCGAAGCCGCCCGCGAGGCGGACTTCACCAACGAGGGCGGCGTCGACCGGACGATCCGCTTCCTGCGCAACGTCTCGGGACTGTGGGTGCTGTCCGAGGCGATGCGCACCTGGGCCTCCCGCGGCGCGCACGTCGACCTCGCGGCATTGCTGGTCGAGGCGTCCGACGTACCCCCGCTGAGGTCGGTCGTGGACCTGCAGGCGCCGGAGTACTTGCCGCCGGGGGACATGGAGGCGCGGATCGCCGCAGCCTGCGAGGCGACCGGCCAGCCGGTCCCCTCGACGCGTGGCGCGGTCGTGCGCTGCATCCTCGACAGCCTGGCGCTGGCCTATCGGCAGGTCGTGCGGCAGGCGGCGTCGTTGTCCGGTGTCGAGGTCGAGGTCGTGCACATCGTCGGGGGAGGCGCCCGCAACGACCTGCTCTGCCGGCTGACCGCCTCCGCGTGCGGCGTACCCGTGCTGGCCGGACCGGTCGAGGCGGCCGCTCTCGGAAACGTGCTGGTGCAGGCCCGGGCGCTGGGTGCCGACCTGCCGGACCTCGCGGCGATGCGCAGTCTGGTCCGGGTGACGCACGAACCGGTGCGGTACGAACCGGAGGACCTCGGGGACTGGTCCGCTGCGGAGGCGCGGGTCTCGGCGGACGCCACCCTCGGCGACCTGGCAAGGTGAGTCGCATGCGGGTGGCGCTGATGGTGACGTGCATCAACGACGCGCTGTTCCCCGCCGCCGGGAAGGCCGTCGTCACGCTGCTGCGCCGGCTCGGCGTCGACGTGGAGTTTCCCGAGGCGCAGACGTGCTGCGGGCAGCCGATGGTGAACACCGGCTACCTCGACGAGGCCGTCCCCGTGGTCCGCACCTTCGTCTCGGCGTTCGCCGGCTACGACTACGTGGTAGTCCCGTCGGGGTCCTGCGCCGGGTCGGCCCGCCACCAGCACGGCATCGTCGCGCGCCGGTCGGGGGATGCCGGGCTGGCGACGGCGGTGGCCGAGGTGTCGCCGCGGGTGCTGGAGCTGTCCGAGTTCCTCGTGGACGTGCTGGGCGTGACCGACGTGGGCGCGTCGTTCCCGCACACGGTGACCTACCACCCGACCTGCCACTCGCTGCGCATGCTCGGCGTCGGGGACCGGCCGCTGTCACTGCTGCGCGCGGTGCGCGGGATCCGGCTGGTCGAGCTGCCGGCTGCCGAGGCGTGCTGCGGCTTCGGCGGGACGTTCGCGGTGAAGAACTCGGACACCTCCGTCGCGATGGGTGCCGACAAGGCGCGCCACGTGGTGGCGTCGAGGGCGGAGGTGCTGGTGGCCGGCGACTCGTCGTGCCTGATGCACATCGGCGGCTTGCTGTCGCGGCAGCGGTCCGGCGTACGGACGATGCACCTGGCCGAGGTGCTGGCCGCGACCGAGGGGGCGTGATGGTCTCGACCACCGGGGCGACCTTCGTCGGGATGCCGGCGTTCCCGGCAGCGGCGCGGGCGGCGCTGGCCGACACCCAGCTGCGCAGCAACCTGGCGCACGCCACCGGGGTGATCCGCGCCAAGCGTGCCGCGGTCGTGGCCGAGGTCGACGACTGGGAGGAACTGCGGCTGGCCGGCGCGGCCGTCAAGGACAACACCCTGCGGCACCTCGACGAGCACCTGCTCACCCTCGAGGCGGCGCTCACCGCACGCGGGGCGACCGTGCACTGGGCGCGCGACGCGTCCGAGGCCTGCGCGGTCGTGGCTGCGGTCGCCAAGCAGCACGGCGTCGACGAGGTCGTGAAGGTCAAGTCGATGGCCACCCAGGAGATCGACCTCAACGAGGCCCTGGCCGCCGAAGGCATCGCGGCCTGGGAGACCGACCTGGCGGAGCTGATCGTGCAGCTCGGCGACGACCTGCCCTCCCACATCCTGGTCCCCGCGATCCACCGCAACCGCGCGGAGATCAAGGCGATCTTCGAGCGCGCGATGGGGGCCGCCGGACGGCCGGCCCCGGATGACCTGACCGACGATCCCGCCCGGCTCGCGGAGGCGGCACGGCTGCACCTTCGGGAGAAGTTCCTGCGCGCCCGGATGGCCGTCTCCGGCGCGAACTTCGCGGTCGCCGAGACCGGCACGCTCGTGGTCGTCGAGTCCGAGGGCAACGGGCGGATGTGCCTGACCCTGCCCGACATCCTGGTGTCGGTGGTCGGGATCGAGAAGGTCGTGCCAACGTACGCCGACCTCGACGCGTTCCTGGAGCTGCTGCCGCGGTCGTCGACGGGGGAGCGGATGAACCCGTACACGTCGATGTGGACCGGTGTCACGCCCGGCGACGGGCCACAGGAGGTGCACGTCGTGCTGCTCGACAACGGCCGCACCCGCGCGCTCGCCGACGACATGGGTCGGCAGGCGCTGCGCTGCATCCGCTGCTCCGCGTGCCTGAACGTGTGCCCGGTCTACGAGCGGACCGGCGGGCACGCCTACGGCTCGGTGTACCCGGGGCCGATCGGCGCGATCCTCAACCCGCTGCTGCGCGGGGTCGGCGTGGACGAACAGACCGACTCGTTGCCGTACGCCTCGACCCTGTGCGGAGCCTGCTTCGAGGCCTGCCCGGTGCGGATCGACATCCCGTCGGTGCTGGTCGACCTGCGCGCCCAGGTGGTCGACGCGCACCGGCCCGCGTCCGGTCCGCTGCGTTCCCTGCGCAAGCCCGAGGCCGCCGCGATGGCGGCGGGCTCCTGGGTGCTCGGGTCCGCGGCCCGGATGCGCGGCGCCGAGCGGGTCTCCGGCCTGATCGGCCGTGCGGCGCAGCGCCTCGGCCGGCGCACTGCCCCGGGCGGCCGACGCGTGCTCGCGCGCATGCCCGGCCCCGGTGCGAGGTGGACCGAGGCGCGCGACCTTCCCGCACCGCCCACCGAGTCGTTCCGTTCCTGGTGGAAGCGCACGGACGGGGGCCGGTCATGATCGGCTCACGACGCTGCTGGCTGCGCTCGCTCCGCCACGAGGATGCCGAATGAGTGCGCGCGACGAGATCCTGGCGCGGGTGCGCTCGGCCCTCGCCGACGCCGACACGTCCGAGGTCCACGTGCCACGGGGGTACCGCGCTCGTCGTACGCCCGAGGGGTTGGCGGGTCGCTTCGCGGGGCGGGTCGAGGACTACCGCGCGACGGTCAGCCGATGCGCCGACGAGGACCTGGTCAGGACGGTGGCCAACGCGTTGCCGACCGGGGCGCGGGTCGTGCTCCCGCCGGGCCTGCCGCTCGACGTGCCCGGCGTCGTCGACGAGGACTTCGCGGCCGCGACCCTCGACGGGTACGACGCCGTGGTCACCACCGCCACGGTGGCGATCGCGGAGACCGGGACGATCGTGCTCACCCACGGCGCGGGCGAGGGGCGGCGCGCCCTGTCGCTCGTGCCGGACCTGCACGTGTGCGTGGTGCGCGCCGACCAGGTGGTGCCCGACGTGCCCCAGGCCATCGCATTCCTGGGCGCGCCGGCGTACCACGACCGCCCGCAGACCTGGATCAGCGGCCCGTCCGCCACCAGCGACATCGAGCTCGACCGGGTCGAGGGCGTGCACGGCCCGCGCACCCTCCACGTGGTCCTCGTCGGCTGAACCATCCGGATACGACGCGACGGGTTTGCTGTTTCCGGACTGCCCGGACAGCAAACCCGTCGCGTCGTATCCGGAGGGGGAACCTAAAGGGGCACGTCGGCGTGAAGACGGCCGGTTT
The DNA here is from genome assembly GCF_035697785.1 of Nocardioides sp. Taxonomy (GTDB): domain Bacteria; phylum Actinomycetota; class Actinomycetes; order Propionibacteriales; family Nocardioidaceae; genus Nocardioides_B. The sequence continues at coordinate 32,616 of NZ_DASSCL010000074.1, read as the reverse complement.
CACCGATCGAGTAGTGGGCACGGTCACAGGTGGCCCCTATCTCGGAGGAGCATGCCATGAGCAGCCACCCCTCGTCCCCGGCCGGTACGGCGCCGGGCACGACCACCACTGAAGCGCAGGCGCCCCACAAGCTTCCGTTACGCACACTGATCGCGGCCAGCGTCGGCAACGCGGTCGAGTGGTACGACTGGACGGTCTATGCGACCTTCTCGATCTACTTCGCGACCCAGATCTTCCCCGCCGAGAACGAGTCGCTCGCGTTCATCGGCACGTTCGCCACCTACGCGCTGGCGTTCTTCTTCCGCCCGCTCGGCGGCATGCTGCTCGGCCGGTTCGCCGACCTGCGCGGCCGCAAGCAGGCGATGCTGCTCACGATCACACTGATGGCCGGCGGCTCGCTGGTGATCGCGATCCTCCCGACGTACACCGCGGTGGGCTGGCTCGCGCCGATCCTGCTGCTGGTCGCGAGGATCGCGCAGGGCATGTCGCTCGGCGGTGAGGTGTCGAACGCCTCGGCGTACCTCGCCGAGATCGCTCCGCCCGAGCGCCGCGGCCGGTACTCGTCCTTCTTCTACATCTCGACCGGCTCCGCGGTGCTGATCGCGTCCCTCCTCGGGGCGCTGCTCGCCTCCACGCTGTCCGACGACCAGCTCGCCGGCTGGGGTTGGCGGGTGCCGTTCCTGATCGGGGCCGGCCTCGGCCTGGTCGGTCTGTGGCTGCGTCGCGACATGGCGGAGACCGAGCAGTTCGAGGAGAACAAGGAGAAGGCCAAGGCCCTGAAGAACCCGCTGATGCTCACCCTGCGCGAGCACCCCAAGGCGGTCGCGCAGTTGATCGGCTTCACGATCCTGAGCACCCTGTGCTACTACACGTTCTTCTCGGCCCTGACCCCGTTCGCGGTGACCGCCAACGGTCTCGACGACGGCATGGTGTTCTGGGCGCTGTCGATCGGCACCGCGCTGTTCGTCGTGCTGCAGTACCCGTTCGGCTGGACCGCCGACAGGTTCGGCCGGAAGCCGCAGATGTTGATCTGGTCGGGCGCGATGGCGCTGCTGATCGTGCCGGTGTCCAAGCTGGTCCGGCCGGAGGCAGGCTTCGGCAGCATGCTGCTGGTGTTCTGCTTCGGCCTCGGCCTCTACGCGATGCTGTCCTCGATCGCGCCGGCGATCATGAGCGAGCTGTTCCCGACCGAGCTGCGCGGCCTGGGCATCGGTGCCTGGTACAACCTCACCGTTGCCACGTTCGGCGGCACGGCGCCGCTGGTGATCCAGTGGCTCGGCGACGCCGGGCACAGCAGCTGGTTCTTCTGGTACGTCGCGATCGGTGCGGCCGTCGCGTTCGTCGCCACGCTCAGCCTCCCCGAGACCAAGGGGTCGGTGCTGAAGTGAGGCCCCGATGAGCAGAGCCACCGACCTGCTGACCGAGCTGGTCCGCGCCGACACGGTCGGGGCCCGCGAGGGTGGGCTGGCCCGCCGCTGCGCCGAGATCCTCGAGAAGGCAGGCCTGGACGGTCGCCTGGTCGAGTGGTCGGCCGAGGGGCGGGAGCAGTACGTCGCCCGCACAGGCGGTGCGACGCCGCTGACGTTCACCGGTCACCTCGACACCGTGCCGGCGACACCGGCGGACTGGACGGCGGACCCGTGGGCGGCCGACGTCGACGGCGACCGGATGGTGGGGCGCGGCACCAGCGACATGAAGTCCGGGGTCGCCGCCCTCGTCGAGGCCGTCGCCGACCACGCCGCCCGTGCGCACGACTGCCGCGGAGTCCAGGTGGTGCTGACCGCCGGCGAGGAGACCGGTTGCACGGGCGCGCTCGCACTTCCCCGCGAGACGCTCGCCCTCGGCGGTCCGCTCGTGGTGGCCGAGCCCACGCGCAACGCGCTGGTGCCCGGGCACAAGGGCGCGCACTGGATGCACCTCACCGCCACCGGCAAGGCGGCGCACGGCTCGGCGCCGGAGCTCGGTGACAACGCGGCGGTGAAGGTCGCGCGGGCCGCCGTGGCGCTGCACGACTTCGACGGCTGGCCCGAGGGGGTGACCGCCAACGTGGGCGTGCTGCGCGGTGGCGTGCAGACCAACGTGGTCCCCGACGCCGGGGAGATCTACCTCGACATCAGGTCCGTGCCGTCGGCGCAGGGCGACGCGATCCGGGACGTGGTCCGGTCGGTGGTGGGCGACGCGGTGCGGGTCGAGGACCACGTCGTACTCCCGCCGGTCGACACCGACACCTCCCACGCGTTCGTCGGGCTGGTCGGCGAGGCGTTGGGCGCAGCGGGGCTCGACGGCGCGCCGGTGGAGACCGCGCGGTACTTCACCGACGCCTCGGCGCTGATCCCGTTGCTCTCCGACCACGCCACGACTCCGACCGTGGTGCTCGGGCCGGGTGAGCCGGAGCAGTGCCACGTCGCCGACGAGTGGTGCTCGCTGGCGCGGGTCGACGAGGCGGTCGCGGTGTACGGCGAGCTGCTCGACCGGTGGTGCACCGGCCGCTAGGGCGACGTCGCCTCCTAGGGTGATGGCATGGCCAAGATCGCGACGACCGACCGGGTGGACCGCGCGCAGCTTCTCGAGTTCGCGCGCACCCGGCACCACCTCACGCTGGTGACGACGAAGCGCAACGGGCGACCGCAGATGTCGCCGGTCACCGGTGGCGTCGACGAGAGCGGTCGGATCGTCGTGTCGACGTACCCCGACCGCGCCAAGGCCGTGAACCTGCGCCGCAACCCCCACGTCTCGGTGCTGGTGCACTCCGACGAGTGGGATGGTCCCTACGTGCAGGTCGACGGCACGGCCGAGGTGCTGGACATGCCGGCGCAGGAGGCCGAGGACGGGTTGGTGGAGTACTTCCGCTGCATCGCCGGCGAGCACTCCGACTGGGACGAGTACCGCGAGGCGATGCGCAGGCAGGGCAAGTCGCTGATCCGGATCACCGTGGAGTACTGGGGACCGGTCGCCACCGGCGGCTTCCCGCCAGACCGCGCACCCCGGTAGCCGGGAATGCGCGCACGGCCGCGCAGGTTCCCGTGAGGATGTCCCCCGCCAGCAGCGTCCGCGCCGACGCCCGCCGTGTCTCCCTCCTCGCCGGTGCCCTCTTCGGCCTCGCCGGGCTCGGCAGCTCGTCCGCCGCCATCGCACTGCCCGTGCTCGCCGAGGACCTGGGTGTCAGCACCGGCGTCAGCGCCTGGGCGATCAGCCTGTACGCGCTGATGCTCGCGGTCGCGACCGCGGTCTACGGACGGGTGTCCGACCTGGTCGGCATCCGCGGGCCGTTGCTCTTCGGCGTCGCAGTGATGGCCGCCGGGGCGGTGGCCGGTGCACTCGCGCCCACGTTCGGCGTACTCCTGGCCGGACGGGTGCTGCAGGGCGCCGGCGCGGCCGCGATTCCCACGCTCGGCGTGGCTGTCATCAGCGCGCGGTACGACGGGGTGGTCCGTGCGGCCGCGCTGGGCCGGTTCGCCGGGGTGGCAGCGGCCATCTCCTGCCTCGGGCCGCTTGCGGGCGGGGTGGTGGAGGGCCTGCTCGGCTGGCGCACCGTCATCGCGCTGCCGCTGCTCGGGCTGCTCCTGGTGCCGTTCCTGTACCGGTCGTTGCCCACCGAGGGCAGCGGAGCCCGACTCGACCTCATCGGTGCCGCGCTGGTGGCCGGCACGTCGGCCGGGCTGGTGATGCTGGTGCAGTCGCCCTCCACCGGGCCGGTGGTCGCGATCGTCGGCGCGGTGCTGCTGGCGCTCGGCGCGCCTGCAGTCGGCTGGTGGGTGCGCCGGCGTCCGCACGGGTTCCTGCCCAGGTCGGTGCTGCGCAACGCCACGGTCGTGCGGAGCTCGATCGCGGCGGCCGCCGTGCCGGCCGCCTGGTTCGCGCTCCTGATCGCCGTACCGGCCGTGCTGGTCGCCGACGGGTGGGAGCCGTGGGAGGTCGGTGTCGTCCTGCTGCCCAGCGCCGTCACCGGGCTCCTCGCTCCTCGCTTCGCGGCGCCTCTCCTCGCCCGGATCGGAGGCATCAGCTCACTGGTCCTCTCCGGCCTGGTCGCAGCCGGCTCGTTGGGGGTCGCGGCGGGTGGTGCGTCCGTCCAGTCGGCCACCCTGTTGGTGGTCGCGGTCGTGGGGGTGACGCTGTCCTTCGGGCTCGGGCAGCCGGCCCTCATGGCGGTGGTCGGTGACGCCGTGACAACCGAGGTCCGCGGGGTGGCGCTCGGCGTGGCCACGTTGATGTTCCTGGTGGGCGGCGGCGTCGGGTCCGCGGTCGTCGGCGGTCTCGGGCCGGTGCTCGGGATGGGCGGCAGCCTGCTGCTCCTCGCGGTGCTCCCGTTGCTCGGCCTCGCGGTGCTGGCCCGCGAGCCGCGGGCCGCGGCCGAACCCGCCGAGTGAGGTGCTCAGACCAGCCCGCGCACCCGGCTGTCGCGCATGCCCCGGACCATCGGGTCCGGGGCACCGCGTTCGCTCAGACCCTGCTCGGCTCCTCGGGCCGCAGCTCGGCGTCCCGGGCGGGGGTTCGGGCCGGTTCGTCGGTCTCGGGCTCGTCGTCGAGCATCGTGCGCTCGTCGAACGGGTCCGCACCCGACAACACCCTGTCCAGGCGCGCCTTGTCGAGGGTGTCGGTCCAGCCGCCGATGATCACGGTGGCGACGGAGTTGCCGGCGAAGTTGGTCAGCGCCCGTGCCTCGGACATGAACCGGTCGATGCCGACGATCAGGCCGACGCCGTCGAGCATCTCCGGCCGGTGGGTCGACAGGCCGCCGGCCAGCGTGGCGAGCCCCGCACCGGTGACGCCGGCGGCGCCCTTGGAGGCGATGACCATGAACACCAGCAGGGAGATCTGCTCGCCGATGCTCAGGGGGTCGCCCATCGCCTCGGCGATGAACAGAGAGGCCATGGTCAGGTAGATCGCGGTGCCGTCGAGGTTGAACGAGTAGCCGGTCGGGACGACCACGCCGACCGTCGTCTGGGCCACGCCGGCGTGCTCCATCTTGGCGATCAGCCGGGGCAGGGCGGACTCGGACGACGAGGTCGACAGGATCAGCAGGAACTCGCGGGCGAGGTACTTCAGCAGGCTGAAGATGTTGACCCCGGTGGTGACCCTCAGCAGGGTGCCCAGGATGACGAAGACGAAGATCGCGCAGGTGATGTAGAAGCCGGCCATGAGCACGGCGAGGCTCTTCAGGGCGTCGAGTCCGGTCTCGCCGACCACCGCGGCGATGGCGCCGAACGCGCCGACCGGTGCGACCCACATGATCATCGCGAGGACCCGGAACACCAGCCGCTGCAGGTGGCCCATGCCACGCAGGATCGGCTCACCGGCTCGTCCCATGGCCTGCAACGCGAAACCGACGAGCAGCGCCACCAGCAGGGTCTGCAGCACTTCACCGTCAGTGAGTGCGGAGAACAGCGTCGTCGGGATGATGCTGAGCAGGAACTCGGTGGTGGACCCGGCCTCGGCGGCCTGCTCCTGGCCGGCGGCCGCGAGGTCCTCGGTGATGTGCAGTCCCGAGCCGGGGTGCAGGATGTTGCCGACCACCAGGCCGATGGCAAGGGCGAAGGTCGACATCACCAGGAAGTAGGTGAGGGCAAGGCCACCGACCTTGCCCACGCTGGCGGCGCTGCGCACCGAGCCGACGCCGAGGACGAGCGTGCAGAAGATGACCGGGACGATCATCATCTTGATCAGGTTGACGAAGCCCTCGCCGAGCGGCGCGAGCTTCACCGCGAAGTCGGGTGCGACGAAGCCCACGAAGATGCCGAGCAGCACGGCCACCACGACGGCGACGTACAGGTAATGCGTGCGGTCGCGACTGGGCGTCGTCTGGGTGTCGGGGGATGGCTGGTGTGCCATGGTTCCTCCAGCGTCGGTGCCCTGGGACGGGCGGGGATGGATCGGTTCCGCCTAGGTTCGTACCCGCTGTGACCGTGGTCACGCTTGTGTTCGTTGTGTTCACGCCCCGACCGGAGGAGGGGATCGGTGAAGGTACGCGAACGGTCGGTAGCCGGACAGATCCTCCTGCTTCAGATCCTGACGGTGCTGCTGGTGGTCGCGGTGGCGGTGACGCTCGCGTACGTCGATGCGCGCCGCGACCAGCGCGACTCCGCAAGGCTCCGCTCGGTGGACATCGCCGAGACGGTCGCCGACGCACCGGACGTGATCGCAGCCTTGGACGACCCGGAGCCGTCGGCCACCATCCAGCCGTTCGCCGAGCGAGTACGCCGGGACACCGGCACCGACTTCGTCGTCGTGATGGCGCTGGACCGGACCCGGTTCTCCCACCCCGACCCCGCGCAGCTCGGCCGTGCGTTCATCGGCGACCTCGGGGCGGCGCCCGAGGGCCGGGTGTTCACCCAGCAGTACACCGGCACCCTCGGACCATCCATGCGCGCCGTCGTACCGGTCCGGGACGACGGGGAGGTGGTCGCGCTGGTCTCCGTCGGCATCACCCTGGAGCGCATCGACCGCCAGCTCGACCGCCGGCTGCTGCCGATCGTGCTCGCCGCGGGGGCCGTGCTCGCGGTGGGCGCGTTGGGCGCCTGGCTGATCAGCCGGCGGCTGCGGCGGCAGACGCACGGGCTGGGCGCGGCGGAGATCACCCGGATGTACGAGTACTACGACTCGGTCCTGCACGCCGTGCGCGAGGGACTGCTCCTCATCGATGGCGACGGACGCGTGCAGTTGGTCAACGACGAGGCCGCCCGGCTCCTGGACACGCCGGCCGACGCGGTCGGGCAACGCGTGACCGAGATCGGGCTGCCCGAGCCGCTCGCGGAGTCTCTGCTCGCGGGCACGGCAGGACCGGACGAGATCCGGCTCGTCGGCGACCGGGTGCTGGTCGTCAACCAGGCCGAGGCGCACTGGGAGGGTGAGGCGGTGGGGTCCGTCGTCACGCTGCGCGACCACACCGAGCTGCAGGCCGTCTCGGGGGAGCTCGACACCGTGCGCGGGCTCGCCGAGTCGCTGCGTGCGCAGAACCACGAGGCCGCCAACCGGCTGCACACCGTGGTCTCCCTGATCGAGCTGGGCCGCGTCGACGAGGCCGTCGAGTTCGCCACCGAGGAGCTCGAGTCGGCCCAGCTGCTCACCGACACCGTGGTCGGCTCCGTCGGTGAGCCGGTCGTCGCCGCCGTCCTGCTGGGCAAGTCGGCCCAGGCCGCCGAGCGCGGGATCGAGCTGGTCATCGACGAAGCCACGCGCGTCCTGGGCCTCGTCGTGGAGCCACGCGACGTCGTCACCATCCTCGGCAACCTGCTCGACAACGCCTTCGACGCCGTCGCGGAGACGGAGCCACGCCGGGTCCGGGTCCGGGTCGTCGCCGACAACACGGTGCTCGACATCGAGGTCGGGGACAGCGGACCGGGCCTTCCGGAAGGCGCGGCCGAGCAGGTGTTCCGGCACGGCTGGTCGACCAAGCGCGGCGATGACGCCGTCGGGCGTGGGCTGGGCCTCGCCCTCGTCGGACAGGTCGTACGCCGCCACGGCGGGCGCATCGACGCAGGCACGTCCGACCTCGGCGGTGCCCGGTTCACGGTGCACGTGGAGGCACCGGCATGACGATCCGGGTGCTGGTCGTCGAGGACGAGGAGATCGCCGCCGCGGCGCACGCGTCGTACGTCGATCGGGTCCCGGGCTTCGTGGTCGCCGGTGTCGCGCGCTCCGGCGCGGACGCCGTACGCCTTCTCCGGGACGGGACGGCGGTCGACCTGGTGCTGCTCGACATGCACCTGCCCGACGTGCACGGTCTGGAGCTGCTGCAGCGGATCCGTCAGGACGGGCACCTGTGTGACGTGATCGCGGTGACGTCGGCCCGTGACCTCGACGTCGTCCGTCGCGCGGTGTCGCAGGGCGTCGTGCAGTACCTGCTCAAGCCGTTCACGTTCGCCGGGCTGCGCGGCAAGCTCGAGCAGTACGCCGCCTACCGGGCCCAGCTCGGCGAGGCCGAGGCCGAGGTGGTGCAGGACGAGGTGGACGCGCTGCTCGGCACGCTCCGGCCGACCGGCGGCTCGGCGCTGCCGAAGGGGATGAGCGACGCCACCATGCGGCTGGTCACCGAGCGGCTGCGGGAGGCCCCCAGCTCGGCCACCGAGGTCGCCGACGCGACGGGCGTGTCACGGGTGACGGCCCGGCGCTACCTGGAGCACCTGGCGGAGACGGGGCTGGTCGCCAAGCACTCGCGCTACGGCGGGGGTGGCCGCCCGGAGGTCGAGTACCGCTGGCTGCGGCGCGACGGCGCCTGACCCAGTTGTCAGCGCCTGAGCCGGTCCGGACCGGCTGACGCTCTGACAAGTCGGTGGATCAGTTGCGGCGGGCGCGGGCGGCGGCGCGACCCCGCAGGTTCTGGTCGAGCTCGACCTTGCGGATCCGGACGAAGTCGGGGGTGACCTCGACGCACTCGTCCTCGCGGCAGAACTCCAGGCACTGCTCGAGGGAGAGCTTCTTCGGCGGGATCAGCTTCTCGAAGTTGTCGGACGTGGAGGAGCGGACGTTGGTCTGCTTCTTCTCCTTGGTGATGTTGACGTCCATGTCGTCCTCGCGGGAGTTCTCCCCGACGATCATGCCCTCGTAGACCTCGGTGGTCGGCTCGACGAAGAGCACGCCGCGCTCCTGCAGGTTCGTCATGGCGTACGACGTCGCCGCGCCGGAGCGGTCCGCGACCAGGGAGCCCGACGCGCGCGAGCGGATCTCGCCGGCCCACGGCTCGTACTTCTCGAACACGTGGTGCGCGATGCCGGTGCCGCGGGTGTCGGTGAGGAACTCGGTGCGGAAGCCGATCAGGCCGCGCGCCGGCACCAGGAACTCCATCCGCACCCAGCCGGTGCCGTGGTTGGTCATCTGCTCCATCCGGCCCTTGCGGACGGCGAGGAGCTGCGTGATCGTGCCGAGGTACTCCTCGGGCGCGTCGATCGTGAGCCGCTCCACGGGCTCGTGGATCTTGCCGTCGACCTCGCGGGTGACCACCTGCGGCTTGCCGACGGTGAGCTCGTAGCCCTCGCGGCGCATCTGCTCGACGAGGATCGCCAGCGCGAGCTCGCCGCGACCCTGCACCTCCCAGGCGTCGGGGCGCTCGGTCGGCAGCACCTTGATCGACACGTTGCCGACCAGCTCGGCATCCAGCCGGTCCTTGACCAGCCGCGCGGTGACCTTGGTGCCCTTGGTCGGTCCGCGGCCGGCCAGCGGCGAGGTGTTGGTGCCGATCGTCATCGAGATGGCCGGCTCGTCGACCTGGATCAGCGGCAGCGCGACCGGGTGCTCCGGGTCGGCGAGGGTCTCGCCGATCATGATGTCCGGCATGCCCGCGATCGCGACGATGTCGCCGGGCCCGGCGGACTCGCCGGGCTTGCGCTCGAGCGCCTCGGTCACGAGCAGCTCGGTGACCTTGACGTTCTGCACCGCCCCGTCGCGCTTCATCCACGCGACCTGCTGGCCCTTCTTCAGGTTGCCCTCCTTGACACGGACGAGCGCGAGGCGGCCGAGGAACGGGCTGGCGTCGAGGTTGGTGACGTGGGCCTGGAGCGGCGCACCCTCGGTGTACGTCGGGGCCGGGATGGTGTCGAGGATCGTCTTGAACAGCGGCTCGAGGTTCTCGCTGTCGGGGAGCCCGCCGTTGTCGGGCATCTCCAGCGACGCCCGGCCGGCCTTGGCGCTGGCGTAGACGACCGGGAAGTCCAGCGCGTCGGCGCTGTGGCTGTCGTCGAGCAGGTCCATGAACAACTCGTAGGTCTCGTCGACCACCTCGCTGATCCGCGCGTCCGAGCGGTCCACCTTGTTGACCACGAGCACGACGGGCAGGTCGGCGTTCAGCGCCTTGCGCAGCACGAACCGGGTCTGCGGCAGCGGCCCCTCGGACGCGTCCACGAGGAGCACGATCCCGTCCACCATGGAGAGGCCGCGCTCCACCTCGCCACCGAAGTCGGCGTGGCCGGGGGTGTCGATGATGTTGATCGTCATCGGGGTGTCCCCGGCGGCCTCGCCGGTGTAGCGGATCGCGGTGTTCTTCGCGAGGATCGTGATGCCCTTCTCGCGCTCCAGGTCGCCGGAGTCCATCGCTCGCTCGTCGACGTGCTGGTGCTCGCCGAAAGCGCCGCCCTGCCACAGCATCGCGTCGACCAGGGTGGTCTTGCCGTGGTCGACGTGCGCGACGATCGCGACGTTGCGCAGGTCGCTGCGGTGGGAACGGGTCTCGGTGGCTGCCTGTGACATGGCGGAGCGGTGCTGCTTTCGATAGGGGAGCCCGGGACGCGTCGTACGACGGCGGGCCAGGCGATTCTATCGGCGCGCCGGTCCCTGGCCGAATCCACGAGGGACCTTCAGGCCAGGTCGACCACGATCCGGGTGGTGGCGGTGCCGTCCGCCTGCCGGGCCCACGCCTCGCCGACGTCGTCCAGCGCCACCACCTCGTGGTCGACCCGCAGCCGTCCCGCCGCCGCGTGGCCGAGCACTGCGAGCAACGCGGCGTCGCGCTGCTCGCTGGTGATCGCGTTGTTGGTGTAGCCGAGCACGGCCGCGGTCCGGCTGCGCAGCGATGCCGAGTCGACCTCCATCGTCGGACCCGCGGAGCTGCCCAGGTTGACCAGCCGCCCGCCCTCGCCGAGCAGCCGCGCGGCCGCGGAGGCCGGAGCGCCGCAGAGCGGGTCGACCACGACGTCGAGCGGGCCGTCGAGCGCCTCGCGCAGCCGGTCGGTCAGTGCGTCGACGGGCTCCCCGTCCTGCAGCGGTACGACGACGTCGGCACCGCAGGTCTCCGCGCGCTGCCGCGCACGGTCGGACCGGGCCGCCGCGACGACCCGTCGTGCCCCGAGCAGCCGGGCGGCCTGCACCGCGACCTGCCCCACGACGCCGCCGGCGCCGAGCACGAGCACCTGCTCGTCCGGGCGCAGGGCGGCGCGCCAGGTCAGGACCATCCAGGCGGCCACCGCGGACAGCCCCAGGGCCGCGACCTCGGTGGCGGCGACCGTGTCGTCCGGGAGCGGCACCACGGCGTCCGCGGGGAGCACGACGGCGCTGGACATGCTGCCGTCGCCGGGCGCCATCCCCGCGCTGGTCGGGAACCACACCAGCGTGCCCTCCGCGAGTCGTGGGTGCGCCACCACCGTGCCGACCCCCTGCACGCCCGGCACGTAGGGCAGCGCGGGCGCGCCGAAGTAGGACGTGCCGGTCGCGCAGAGCACGTCGAGCGGGGTGATCGGCGCGGCCCGCACCGCGACCAGGCACTGGCCGTCGTCGGGTGCGGGCGGTTCGTCGCCGTCGACCACCACCGGCGGCCGACCGTGCGCCTGGAGCTGGACCTTGCGGACGGGCACGGGGCGCCGGCTCAGGTCGCGATGTCGGGGTAGGGGAGCGAGAACCGCTGCAGCTGCCGGGCGTACTCCAGCTGGAACCCGAGCGGCTCGTCGTAGTCGCGCTCGAACATCGCGATGAACAGCGTCAGGGTGAGGAACGGGTGGCAGCCCAGCTCGAACAGCCGCGGGTAGTCATGCGTGGCCAGCGCCTCCCGCTCGTCGTCCTCGAAGGCCTGCCAGGTGCTGGCCTCGTCCGTCGTGCAGCTGAGGATCTGGTTGGCCCGCTCCGCCTCCCACCACGCGACGAACCCGCGCGGGTCCTCGCGGTAGCGCTCGACGAGCTCACGGTCGCGGTCGACGGTGAACAGGAACTTGTCCATGAGGTACTTGCTCACTGCGAGCCCCCCTTCGGGTACCAGGTGAAGTACGCCTCCATCGTGTGGAACAGGTCGAGCGAGTCGACGTGGTCGGCCTTCACGTTGTCGCCGGCCACCCCCATCATCAGCATGAAGTCCATGAACCCGTGGGTGGCGTTGCCGGGTGCGTGCAGGCTGTCGAGGGTCACCTCGGCCAGACACCCCTCGATGTCCCCGGTGGCGATCCAGTCGACGGCCTTCCGGTCGAACTCCGGGTCCGGCCCGTGCGGACCGAACTGGCGCGGCCCCCCGAGCTCGAGCGAGAGGTGGCCGGTGCCGATGATCGCGACCCGCTGGTCCGACGGCCAGGACTCCACCATCGCCCGGATCTGACGTCCGAGCTCGACGAACCGCCTCGGCTGCGGCAGCGGCGGCGCGAAGATGTTGGTGTAGATCGGCACGATCGGCAGGTCCGCCTCGGGCCGCAGCGTGATGATCGGGCAGGTCACGCTGTGGTCGATGCGCAGCTCGTTGCTGAACGCGAGGTCGAAGCCCGCGTCGAGCCCCTGCCGCAGGATGTGTTCCGAGAGCGCCTCGTCACCGTGCAGGCGGAAGCGGGGCAGGCCGAACTCGCGCTCCTCGTTGTACCAGTTGGCGTCGTAGAACGGCGCCTTGCCGACGAGGAACTGCGGCATGTTGTCGAGCCACAGCTGGTGGAAGTGGTCGCTGCCGACCATGACGAGCACGTCGGGCCGGGCCCGGGTCAACGTCTCGCGGAAGCGCTCGATCTTCTCCACCCAGGCGTCCGCGAACGGCGGCCGGTCGTCCCCGGTGGCGTTGCTCGCCCGGTAGTAGAACGGGTGGTGCGTGGACGCGATGACCGCGACGACCTCCGCCATGTTCCCTCCCTCTGCTCGTTCCTGGGCTCGTTCCTGGGCTCGTTCGGTGCTGCCTCTTCGTGCGGCTCTCAGCCGGTCTCGTCGTCCGGATCGCCCGGGTCGACGTACGACGCGTTGCGGTCGACGTGCAGGTAGACGTCCATCCCGACCGGGTGCACCCGCTCCTCCGCGATCTGCCCGAGCAGGCCGGCCGTGCGGGCCAGCAGCGAGACGCCGCGCAACAGGTCGGGCGGGAGCCCGAGGTCGGCGAGCGCCGCCCCGCAGACACCTGCCCCGTTCAGCGGCAGCCGCCGGCCGAGCACCTGCTCGTGGGTGCGGCCGATCGCGTCGAACAGCCGCAGGTGCGGGCCCCGGAGCCCTTCCTCCTCGGCGATCCGCATCAGCCGTGGCGTCCGCGGGTCGCGTTCCTTGTGCACCGGGTGACCCAGCCCCGGCACGTAGCGCCCGGCCTCGTGGGACTCGCGGACCGCGGTGAGCGCCAGGGCGTCCCAGGCCTCGTCGGGGGCGTCGTCGGGCGGCCGGTCGTCGGCGTGCCGGGCCAGCACGTCGGCGAGGTAGCTGCCGCAGTCCTCCGTGACGCCGAGGAAGCGCGAGCCGCCGCCGAGCAGACCGGCGGCGAGGGCGCCCTGGAGCGAGTCCGGTGCGGAGAGGTAGGTCATCCGGGCGGCGATCGCGGTCGGGGTGAAGCCGTGGTCCGCGAGGGCCACGAGCACGGCCTCGAAGACCCGCACCTGGCCCGGCGTGGGACGCCGCCGAGCGACCAGCCAGAACGCCAGCTCGCCGAACCCGACCCGGCCCATCAGGTCCTCGGCCAGGTCGTGACCGAACAGCGTGATCTGGTCGGCAGTCGAAGCGCCCAGCGACGTGGGGTAGGAGTGCTCGCTCACGCTTCGTCCTCCGTCCCGGTCCCCGCGCGGCCGTCCGCGGGCTCGGCGAGCCAGGCCCGCAGCTCGGCGCCGTGCTCGTCGAGCTGCGGCGGTGGCGAGTGGTAGACGACCGGCGTCTCGGAGAAGGTCACGGGGTTGCGCACGCTCGGGATCACCCGGTCGCCCGAACCCAGCCGCACGACCGGGTCGAGGCCCACCTGCTCGGCGAACGCGACGCCCTCGGCGACGGTGTTGATCGGCCCGCACGCGACGCCCGCGTCGAGCAACAGCCGGAACCACTCGTCGCGGGTCCGGGTGCTCAGCCGCTCGACGAGCAGCGGGCGCAGCTCCTCGCGGTTGGCGGTGCGGTCCTGGTTGCTGGCGAAGCGGGGGTCCTCTGCGAGCTCGGGCACCCCGAGGGCCCCGCACAGCCGGACGAACTGGCCGTTGTTGCCGGCCGTGATGATCAGGTCGCCGTCCGCGGTGGGCAGCGGTTCATAGGGGAACAGGCTCGGGTGCGAGTTGCCCATCCGGGTCGGCACGGTGTCGCCGGCGACGTACGCGCTCGTCTGGTTCACGAGGCCGGAGAGGGCGGTCGAGAGCAGGTTCACCTCGACGTGCTGCCCCTGCCCCGAGTTGCGGCGGTGCTCGAGGGCGGCGAGCACGCCGATCGTCGCCTGCATCCCCGACATGACGTCGAAGACGGAGATGCCGGCGCGGTACGGCGGCCCGTCGGCGTCACCGGTGAGGCTCATCAGCCCGGAGATCGCCTGGACGATGAGGTCGTAGCCGGGCAGGCGGGCGCCGCCGCCGGAGCCGAACCCGCTGATCGAGGCGTACACGACGCGCGGGTTGGCCGCACTGACGGTCTCGTAGTCGAGGCCGTACTTCACCAGCCCGCCGGGTTTGAAGTTCTCGAGCACCACGTCGGCGCGGGCGGCGAGCTCCCGGGCGAGCGCGTTGTCCTTCTCGTCCCGCAGGTCCAGCGCGAGCGAGCGCTTGTTGCGGTTGATGCCGAGGTAGTACGTCGACTCGCCGTCACGCACCGGCGGCATCCACGTGCGGGTGTCGTCGCCGGTGGGGCTCTCCACCTTGACGACCTCGGCGCCCATGTCGGCCAGCAGCATGCTCGCGTAGGGGCCGGCGAGGATCCGGGAGAAGTCCGCGACCAGCAGCCCCGCGAGCGGTCCTGCACCGGGCATCGGTCCTCCTCATGACGCCCGCATCGCGAAACGATGTCCGCTGCGCGGACGAGTGTCCGTCACCGATAGTGGGCACGTGGCCGACCCCGTGTCAAGCATTCGGTGGTCGGGCCGGCCGGGACCCGCTCAGTCCCCGGCGACCTTCTTCGGCAACGCGTCGACCATCGCGAAGTCCGCGCTGATGGCGCCGGCGGTCTGCAGCAGCCGGGGCAGGTGCTGCTCGAGGAGCACCTCGACCGAGGTCTCGGCGGCGTGCACGGTCACGTTGACCGCCGCGACCACGCGCCCGCGACCGTCACGCAGCGGCGCCGCGATCGAGCGGATCCCGCCGGCGAGCTGCTCGTCGGTCAGCGCCCACCCCCGCGCGCGCACCTCGTGCAGCGTCTCGTCGATCTGCGCGCGGTCCAGCACCACGCGCGGCGTGATGCCCGACCGGCTGGGCTCGGCCAGCACGCGGTCGAGCGCGTCCGGCTGGAGCCCGGCCAGCAGCACCTTGCCCAGGGACGTCGGCGGCGCGGGGAACTTGGTGCCGATGCTGACCGCGAGGGCGATGATCTTCGGCACCGCCACCCGGGCGACGTACACGATGTCGGAGCCGTCGAGCTGGGCGATCGACGAGGACTGGTGGGTGTGCCCGACGAGCCGCTCGAGGTGCGGGTGGGCGACGTCCCACAGCCCCATCGCCTGGACGTAGGTGAGGCCGAGCTCGAGCACGCGCGGCGTCAGGGTGTAGCCGCCCTCGGACGGGCGCACGTAGTCGAGCGACTCCAGCGTGACGAGGATCCGGCGCACCGTCGGGCGGGCCAGCCCGGTGGCGGCGGCGAGCTCGCTGAGCGCCATCACCGGCCGCCCCGGACGGAAGGCGGTGATCACGTCGAGCCCGCGCGCGATGGCCTCGATGAAGTCCGGTGCGGCGTCGCGACGGGGCATGGTCGATCCGTTCGGTCGGGCCGGGTAGTCCGGTCTTGACACCGTGACGACCGTCACAGCATGGTGAACATGATCGCTCTGCGGACATCTGTCCGCAACTCTCGCGGAGCGGGAAACTCACGGAGGCAGACGGAGATGACCGATCAGCTGGCGGCAGGACGGCCCGTGGTGCTGCGCGGGGGCACGGTGCTTCCGATGGACGAGCAGCGCAGCGTGCTGCCGGACACGGACGTGCTCGTGGTCGGCGACCGGATCGCGGAGATCGGGCCCGGGCTCGCGGCCCCCGACGGCGCCCTCGAGATCGACGCGACCGGCGGCATCGTGATGCCCGGCATGATCGACACCCACCGGCACATGTGGCAGACCGCGATGCGCGGGTACGGCGCCGACTGGACCCTCACCCAGTACTTCGTCTGGTACTACCTCGAGCACGGCAAGAAGTTCCGCCCCGAGGACATCTACGCCGGCAACCTGCTCTCGGCGATCGAGTCCATCGACGCCGGCGTCACCACCACGGTGGACTGGTCGCACGGCCTGCAGACGGCGCAGCACGCCGACGCCGCCGTCGACGCGCTGGAGGCTGTCCCGGGCCGCTTCGTGCTCGCCTACGGCAACATTCAGGCCGGGCCGTGGGAGTGGTCGGCCAGCCCGGAGTTCCGCGACTTCGTGGAGCGCCGGATGAAGCGCACCGACATGCTCGGCTTCCAGATGGCGTTCGACGTCACCGGTGACCCGGAGTTCCCGGAGAAGGCTGCCTTCGAGGTGGCCCGCGAGCTCGACGTGCCGGTCACCACGCACGCCGGCGTGTGGGGAGCGACGAACGACGACGGCATCCGGTTGATGCACGAGCACGGTTTCATGACCCCGCGCAACATCTACGTGCACGCGGCCACGCTCGGAGACGACTCCTACCAGCGGATCGCCGCGACCGGCGGCGCGGTCTCGGTCGCGACCGAGAGCGAGCAGAGCTGCGGGCAGGGCTACCCGCCCACCTGGGCGCTGCGCAACCACGACATCCGCGTGTCCATCTCCATGGACACCAGCGTGTGGATGAGCGGCGACCTCTTCTCCGCGATGCGCTCGACGCTCGGCGCCGACCGGTCGCGCGAGCACCTCGAGGCGCACGCGATCGGTGAGACCGTCACCAACTGCCACCTGCGGGCCGACCAGGTCGTCGAGTGGGCCACCCGCGGAGGAGCCGATGCCCTCGGCATGGGCGACCTCGTCGGCACCCTCGAGCACGGCAAGAAGGCCGACGTCGTACTGATCAAGAACGACCGCTCGCCCGCCATGTTCCCGCTGATCAACCCCTACGGGCACGTGGCCATGCAGGCCCAGCGCAGCGACGTGCACACCGTGATCGTCGACGGTGTGGTGGTCAAGCACGAGCACGAGCTGGTCGGCATCGACCTGCCCGCGGCGCGGCGCACCGTCGAGGCCACGGTCGAGTACCTCCAGCGGGAGCTCGGCGAGGAGGCCTGGCGGCAGGGGATGCACCCCGAGGTACCGGAGACCAAGATGCTCGACAACCCGTACCAGTACACCGAGTTCCGGTCCTCCGACACGCACCGCTCACGCGACGCCGCCGAGACGGCTGGGTGAGCGGCGTGACGGAACGGCACGTACCCGTCCTGGTCGCGGGCGGCAGCCTGGTCGGCCTGTCGACCTCGGTGCTGCTCGCCGACCAGGGCGTCCCGCACCTGCTGGTGGAGAGCCACCGCGGCACCGCGATCCACCCACGGGCCGCGTCGTTCCACCAGCGCACGATGGAAGTGTTCCGCTCCGTGGGTCTCCAGGGCGCCGTGGAGCAGGCGGCCGCCGGCGAGTTCGTGCAGAACGGCGCGATCATGGCCGTCGAGAGCCTCGGCGGGAAGGAGCTGGCGTACTTCTTCCACTCCTACAACGAGGGCGTCGAGGGGCTGAGCCCGACCGACCGGTTGTTCGTCACCCAGGTGGGTCTCGAGCCGGTGCTCCGCGAGCGAGCCGCAGGACTCGGCGCCGAGCACCGCTTCGGCACCGAGCTCGTGTCGTTCGAGCAGCACGACGACCACGTCCGATCGGTGATCCGGTCACGCGACGACGGCTCGGAGGAGGTCGTGGTCTCCGACTACCTGGTGGCCGCGGACGGCGCGCACAGCCGGATCCGCGAGCAGCTCGGCATCGCGATGTCCGGCCGCGGCAGCTTCGCCGACTGCGTGACGATCTACTTCAAGTCCGACGTCCGACCCATGCTCGGTGACCGCAACCTGAGCGTCGTCTACGTCAACCACCCGACCCTGCTGGGCTTCTTCCGGTTCTCGATCACGGCCGACTCCGGCTTCCTGGCGGTGTTCTCAACGACCGCCGCGGACGGGACCCGCGACACCAACGTGGGCGAGGACATGCCGACCGAACGCGGCGTCGAGCTGGTCCGCACCGCGCTGGGCTGCGCACCGGACCACCCGGTGGACATCGAGAGCGTGCAGCGATGGAACGCCGGCGCCGCGACCGCGGAGGCGTTCTCCGCCCGGCGGGTGTTCCTCGCCGGCGACGCCGCGCACGTGATGCCTCCGACCGGCGGGTTCGGTGGCAACACCGGGGTGGCCGATGCCCACAACCTCGCCTGGAAGCTCGCGATGGTGACGAAGGGCCACGCCGGGCCCGGGCTGCTCACGTCGTACGACGAGGAGCGGCGACCGATCGGTGCGCTGACCGTCGAGCAGGCCTACACGCGCTACGTGCTCCGCGTCGACCCGTCACTGCCGCAGGACGACCTGCAGTCACCGCTCGACGACGCGTCCATCGAGCTCGGCGCGATCTACCGCTCGGGTGCAGTGGCGGACACCAGCACGCCCGAGGCGCCCCTCGACGACCCGCGGTCACACAGCTGGGCGCCGGGCACGCGAGCGCCGCACGTCGAGCTCGCCGACGGCCGCTCAACGGTCGACGTCGCCGGTCACGGTTTCGCCCTCGTGACGAGCGGGGTGCCCGACGACTGGGCGAAGGTCGCCGACGAGACGAGTGCGTCCCTGGGCCTTCCGATCACCGTGCAACAGGTCGGGGCGGACTCCGGGCTCCAGGGGGCGGCGTTGATCCGCCCTGACGGGGTGGTGGCCTGGCGCACGTCCGAGGCAGCGCCGGTCGCGGGGCTGGACGCGGTCCTGGCAGGGCTGCTCGACCGGAGTCCGCCGGCCTGACGGCCGGCCCGGCACGTGAGGGTGCGGCCACGTTGGCAACCACTACCAGTCTGGAGTCGAGATGTCGTTGGGCTACCTGAGCACCCAGGTCCTCAACGGTCTGAGCTTCGGGGCTCTGCTGTTCCTGCTCGCGAGCGGGTTCACGCTCGTCTTCGGACTGATGCGCGTGGTCAACCTCGCCCATGGGGCGTTCTACCTGCTGGGCGGCAACGTCGCGATCTCGGTGACGGCGGCGACCGGCAGCTACCTCGCCGGCCTCGTGACAGCGGTCGTCGTCACCGCGCTCGTCGGGCTGGTCAGTGAACGCCTGCTGTTGCGACCGGTTCGGAACAACGAGCTGCTCGAGGTGCTGGTCACGGTCGGGCTCGCGTTCGTGATCGCCGACCTGTGCCTGTGGGCGTTCGGTGGGAACCCGAGGTCGGTGCCCCTGCCCGAGTTCCTGACCGGCAGCGTGTCCCTGGGGTCGGTGACCTTCCCGAAGTACCGGCTCGTCCTGGTGATCCTCGCGGTCGCGATCGCCGTCGGTCTCAAGCTGATCCAGTCCCGGACGCGGATCGGGACCGTGGTCCGTGCCGGCGTCGACGACCGCGAGACCGCGAGCTCGTTGGGCATCGACATCGAGCGCGTCTTCACCCTGCTGTTCGTCTTCGGTGCCGCGCTCGCGGGGCTGGCCGGGGTGGCCGCGGCGGGGATCCTCACCATGCGACCCGGCGCGGACACCGAGATCCTGCTGTTCGCCCTCGTCGTTGTGATCATCGGGGGACTGGGGAGCATCGAGGGTGCGGCACTCGGCAGCGTCCTGATCGGCCTCATCGACGCCTTCTCCCGGCTCTGGCTGCCGGAGCTCTCCTACTTCGCGGTCTTCGCCCCGATGGCGCTGATCCTCGTGCTCCGGCCGCAGGGCCTGCTGGGGAAGGCGGTCTAGCCGATGCGCCGCTACTCCGGCTGGGCCGCCACGGCCGTCCTCCTCGCACTGCTGCTGATCGTGCCGGCCTGGTCCCAGCGCTACGTGCTGTCGCTCTTCACCCTCGCCGTGATCACCGCTCTCCTCGCGGTCAGCGTCAACACCCTGGCCGGAGAGGCCGGTCTGGTCTCGATGGGCCACGCCGGGATCTCGGCCAGCGCCGCCTACGCCGTCGCGTGGGCGGTCCGGGACCAGCACGGCCTGGCGACCCAGCTGCTGCTGGCCCTGCTGGTCACGGTCGCCGTGAGCGCGCTCTACGGGATCACCGCCATGCGCACCAGCGGCCTGGTGTTCCTGATGATCACGTTGGCGCTCGGAGTGATGGTCTACGGCATAGCGCTGAAGTGGTCGAAGGTCACCGGCGGTCAGAGCGGCCTGATCGGCATCCGTCGGCCCGAGTCGCTGCTGGACCCCTGGGCCTTCTACTACTTCTGCCTCGCGATACTCGCCGTCACGCTCGTGGCGCTCTGGCTGTTCGGGCGCTCGCCGCTGGGACTGTCCTTCCGCGGCATCCGCGACAGCGAGAGCCGGATGACCAGCCTCGGCTACGCCACCCCCGCCATCAAGTTCGCCGCGATGATGCTGTCGGGCCTCGTCGCGGGCACGGCCGGTGTCCTCGCGGTGTGGAACTCCCAGTTCATGAGTCCGTCCGCGGCCGCCTTCGAGGTCTCCGCGATGGCCGTGATCATCATCATCATCGGCGGGGTCGGCGCACCCTTGGGGCCGATCATCGGCGCCGGTCTGGTCGTCGGGATCGAGCACTGGCTGAGCTCGTACGTCGAGCGCTGGCCGACGCTGCTCGGGCTGCTTTTCATCGCCGTGGTGATCCTGATGCCACGCGGAGTCGCCGGAGTGCTCTGGGACCGCCGGGACGGCCCCGGTTCCACGCTCCCCGCGACCGCACTTCTTCGCCGCTCGGGCGGCGTCCGCCCGACCCCGAAGCCGCCCGCGGACGCGGTCACGCCACGCGATCTCACGGACGTACGGGGCCACCACCAGAAGGGATCATGAGGATGTTCAGGAGCACACGACGTTCGACGCGCTGGCTGGCCGCGGCCGCTGGGGCACTCATGCTGTTCGCGACCGGCTGCGCCGAGGACGCGGGCGGCGGCGACGGTGACGAGAGCACGGTCACGGTCGGGTTCATCTCGCCGGTCACCGGCTTCGCGGCCGCACTCGGCACGGACATGAAGCGCGGCTGGGAGCTGTACTGGGAGCTGAACGGGGACACCGTCGGCGACGTACAGGTCCAGACGACCTACGAGGACGACGCCGGCGATCCGGAGGTGGCGCTCACCAAGGCGAGACGCCTGGTCGAGCAGGAGGGCGTCGACATGGTCGCCGGTCCGATCCTGGCCAACACGGCACTGGCCGTCGCCGACTACGTCGCCGGCCAGGGCATCCCGACGCTGCAGATCACCGGCGCTGACGACCTCACCCAGCGCGCGTTCGACCCGAACATCCTCCGGGCCGGCTACACGAGCAGCCAGTCGAACTTCCCGGCCGGGACCTGGGCCTACGACGAGGGTCACCGGACCGCGGTCACGCTCTGTCCGGACTACGCGTTCGGCTGGGAGAGCTGCGGCGGCTTCGTCAGCGCGTTTACCGAGGCCGGGGGCGAGATCACCAAGCAGCTGTGGAACCCGCTCGGGACGCAGGACTTCAGCACCTACGTGAGCCAGATCCAGCGGCTCGACCCCGACATCGTGTTCATCGGCTCGGCCGGAGGCCCGGACGCGATCCTGTTCTACAACGCGTGGCAGGACTTCGGTGCCGCGGGCATCCCGCTCGTCGGCAACTGCTGCTTCGCGGACGAGGTCTTCCTGCGTGAGGTGGGAGACAAGGCGGCCGGCGTGCAGAGCTTCACCTACTGGGCCGCGGGCCGGGAGTCCGAGGAGGTCAGCACCTTCGTGGACGCCTACGAGGAGCGCCACGGAGAGGTCCCGTCGCTCTATGCCGCCGGGAGCTACCTCATGGCGCAGATCACCGCGCAGACGCTGGCCGAGACGGACGGCACCGTCGACGACTCGTTCATCGAGACCGCCTCCGGGCTGACGTTCGACGACAGCGTCTACGGTCCGATCAGGTTCGACGACTACAACAACATCGTCGGCAACGTGTATCTCACCGAGGTGGTCGAGCGGGAGGACGGCGGTTTCTGGAACGCCCCCGCCGAGACGTTCGAGGAGCAGAGCCAGTTCTGGACGATGGAGCCGGAGGCGTACCTCGACCAGCCGGTCTTCTCCCGCGAGCAGACGCAGATCCAGTGACCGACAGGTCCGGCACGCTCCCCTCCTCCCCGGCCTCGGCCGGGGAGGAGGCGAGCACGCCGGTCCTCGACATCCGAGGCGTGGTGCGCCGATACGGAGGCCTCACGGCCGTCGACGACGTGTCGCTCACGCTCGGGCAGCGCGAGCGTCTGGCCGTGATCGGACCGAACGGCGCCGGCAAGACGACCCTCTTCAAGCTGATCGCCGGCGAGGTGTCCACCAGCGCCGGCACGGTGGCGTTCGAGGGACGCGACGTCACCCGTTGGTCGTCGCGCCGCCGCGCCCGGCTGGGCATCGCCCGGACGTTCCAGGTGTCCAACCTGTTCCCCACGCTGACCGTGGCCGACAACGTCACCCTCGCCGCGCAGGCGCTGCGCCCGGTCCGGTGGAGCTTCTGGCCGCGGGCGGGCACGAAGGCCGCGACGGCCGAGGTGGACCGGGTCCTGGAGCAGCTCATGCTGACCGCCCGCCGGGACAACCCGGTGGAGAGCCTGTCGCACGGCGAGCGACGTCAGGTCGAGATCGCCATGGCGCTCGTCGTACAGCCGCGGCTGCTGCTCCTCGACGAGCCGGCGGCAGGACTCTCGGTGGTGGAGCGGCAGCGGCTGCGGGAGGTGCTCGAAGGGCTGCCCCGGTCGGTCCCCTACCTGCTCATCGAGCACGACCTGACGCTGGCGCTGGGCCTCGCCGACCGGGTCCTCTGCCTGGACAACGGCCGCACGATCGCCGCAGGCACCCCGGCCGAGATCCGCAGGAACGCACACGTGAGGGAGGTCTACCTTGGCCGCGCAGCCACTTCTTGAGGTCACCGCGCTCGAGGCCGGCTACGGCACGGCCGGCGTGCTGCGCGAGCTCGACCTCGCCATCCAGCCCCGGGAGGTGCACGCTCTCCTCGGACGCAACGGTGCCGGCAAGACCTCGTTGCTGCGGGTCATCGCCGGGCTGCACCCGCCGACGCTCACCGGCGGCAGCGTGCGCCTGGCGGGCCGCGACCTGGTCGGTCTTCCGGCGCACAAGGTCGCCCGGCTCGGCGTCAGCCTCGTCCCGCAGGGGCGCCGGTTGTTCCAGAGCCTCACCGTCCGCGAGAACATCCAGATCGCCCAGAGAGGCGGCACCGGAGGCCACAAGGGCCGGTGGAACGAGGACAGCGTCTATGAGCTGTTCCCACGGCTCGGCGAACGTCACGCCCAGCGCAGCGGAACCCTGTCCGGCGGTGAGCAGCAGATGGTCGCGATCGCCCGTGCGCTGGTCACGAACCCGCAGCTGCTGCTTCTCGACGAACCCACCGAGGGCCTCGCCCCGATCGTCAACGACAAGATCCTCGACACCCTGCACACCCTGAAGGACACCGAGCAGACGGTGCTGCTCGCCGAGCAGAACGTCGACTTCGCCCTCGCCGTCGCCGACCGCATCTCGGTCCTCGGCGACGGCGGCAACATCGCCTGGACCGGGGAGCCCGCGGAGCTCCGCTCGAGACCGGAGACGCTCTCGGACCTGGTCGGGCTCGGCGTCCAGACCTGAGACTGAGAGAAGACGACATGACCGAAACGCATACGCCCGAACGCCGCGACCTGGTGCTCAGGGGCGGCTTGGTGCTCTCCATGGACCCGGACATCGGTGTCCGGGACGACTGCGACGTCGCCATCAGCAACGGGTCCATCACCGATGTCGGCACCGGGCTGGTGGTCGACGGCGCCGAGGAGATCGACGCCTCGGACATGGTCGTGGTCCCCGGTCTGATCGACTCGCACTGGCACATGTGGAGCACGGTCGGCCGGAACTTCATCAGGGAGGGCTACGAGTACTTCCCCGCCAAGCTGGCGACCTCGTCGTCGTACGAGCCGGAGGACTTCTACGACAGCGTGCTGCTGGGCCTGGTGGAGGCGGCGAACGCCGGGATCACCACAGTGCACAACTGGTCGCACAACACCCGCAGTCCCGAGCACGCGGATGCCGAGCTCCGGGCCCACCGTGGCGGGCTCGTCCGCGCGCGCTACGCCTACGGTCACCGAGACGGGCTGCCTGTCGACGAGCCGCTGGCGTTCTCCGACATCGACCGCGTGACGGCCGAGTGGTTCGGCACCGACTCGCCGTTCGAGAACGTGGTGCACTTAGGCCTCAACCTGAGGGGGCCGGACCTGGGCGAGCTCGACGTGTTCCACAAGGAGATGGACGACGCCCGCGCCCGTCGGCTGCCGGTGGCCATCCACACGATGCAGGGCGGTGCCACGAAGGTCCGGGTCGCGGACCTCGCCGCGCACGACTACCTCGGCCCGGACTTCATGATCTGCCACTTCCTGGCTGCAACCGAGGAGGACCGGTCGCTGATGGCCGAGTCGAGAACGCCCCTGAGCTACTCCGTCCACTCCGAGCTCCGGCTCGGTGAGGCCGGTGACCCGCGCGCTGCGCTGCTCGGCATGCACCACGCCGGGGTCGTGGTCTCGCTCTCCATCGACGCCACGTCGCTGCATCCGGTCAACCTGTTCGAGGCGATGAACGTGGCGTGGAACATGGGGATCCCCTGGGAGGGCACCGACACCGCGGCGCTGCCGGCGCTCACCTTCCACGACTGCCTGGCGATGGCGACGATCAACGGCGCCACGGCGCTCGGCCTCCAGGACGTCACCGGCTCCCTCACCCCGGGGAAGCGCGCCGACGTCGTGATGATCCGCAAGCACGACCTGAACGTCGCGCCGGTGGGCGACCCGGAGTCGACGGTGGTGCGGTCCGTGACCCCCGCCAACGTCGACACCGTCGTCATCGACGGCCGGATCGTCAAGCGGCACGGGGAGCTGCTGCACGTCGACCCGGCGGAGGTCGTCCGCAACGCCGAGCAGGCGGCTTCGCGCGTGCTCGGACGATCGCGCGGGTAGCGGGGTCGCGCCGCCGGGTCACCCTCCCACCGGGCGGGGCGTACGTAAGGTGGCGCCGTGCAGCGGCTCACCGACCTTCTCGCCCGGTCCGAGCGCGTCGTCGGCTTCACCGGCGCGGGCGTCTCCACCGAGTCCGGGATCCCCGACTTCCGCTCGCCCGGAGGGGTGTGGAGCCGCTACGACCCGAGCGAGTTCACCTTCGGCCGGTACGCCGCCTCGCCCGAGGTGCGGGCGCGATCCTGGCTGATGCGCCGCGAGTTCTTCGCGACCCCCTTCGAGCCCAACCCGGCGCACCACGCCTTCGCCGCGCTGGAGCGGGCCGGCCGCTGCCTGGGGGTCGTGACCCAGAACATCGACGGCCTGCACCAGCGGGCCGGGTCGCGCACCGTCGTCGAGCTGCACGGCACCGCGACCGAGGTCATGTGCATCGGGCACGCGCCGGTCCACGGGACGCCGGACGGGTGCGGCTTCCACGAGACGCACGCCTGGGCGATGGCCCGGGTCGACGCCGGCGACCCCGACCCCGCCTGCCCGTCGTGCGGCGGGATCGTCAAGTCCGCGACGGTCTCCTTCGAGCAGGTGCTGTTCCCCGGCGTCGTGGAGGCCGCCTACGACCTGGCGTCCCGCTGCGACCTGATGGTGGCGGCCGGGTCTTCGCTGCAGGTGTACCCCGCGGCCGGGCTGCCCGAGGTCGCGCTTGGTCACGGGGCGCGGCTGGTGATCGTCAACGACGAGCCGACGCCGTTGGACTCGGTCGCCACGCTCGTCGTACGCGGGAAGGCGGGGGCGACGCTGGGCCCGGCCGTGGAGGAGGTCCTCAGCTGAGCGCGCGGTCGAGCGCCGCCTGGACGTGCAGCGTGGTGCAGGGGAAGACCGGGATCTCGGAGTCGGCCTGCTTGACCAGCAGCTCGAGCTCGGTGCAGCCGATGATCACGCCCTGCGCGCCGGCGTCCCACAGCTCGTCGATCAGCGCGACGACGCGGGTGCGGCTGGTGTCGATGACCTTCCCGTGCACGAGCTCGTCGTAGATGATCCGGTCGAGCAGCTCGTGGTGGGACTCGTCGGGGACGACCACCTCGATGCCGTGAGAGGCGAACCGGTCGATGAAGAAGCCGCGGCTCATCGTGAACGACGTGCCGAGCAGCCCCAGCTTGCTGAACCCGTGCTCCTCGGTCGCGCGGGCGACGACGTCGGCGAGGTGCAGGAACGGTACGTCGAGCGCCGCCTCCACCTGCTCGGCCACCCGGTGGAAGGCGGTCGAGCACATGAGCACCAGGTCGGCGCCGGCCGCCTGGACGCCGCGCGCGGCCTCGACGAGGATCGCCGCGACGTCGTCCCAACGCTCGGCCTGCTGCAGCTCGGTCAGCTCGGCGAACTCGACCGACGACATCACCACCTTGGCGGAGTGCAGCCCGCCCAGCCGGTCCTCGACGCCGGCGTTGAGCAGCCGGTAGTACTCCAGGCTGCTCTCCCAGCTCAGTCCGCCGATGAGTCCGATGGTCAGCACGTGCGGAAGTCTGGCACACGGTGCCGGACGTTTACTTCTGTCCGTCCCTCGGGAAAGGGTGGGCCCATGGTCACCTGCCGGTTCGTGCCCCCCTACCTGCTCGAGCGGCTCGCCGCGATGCACCCCGACGACCACATCGGCGGGTGCTGCCGCGGCACGCTGGTGCAGGACACCGAGCTGCGCCAGCGCCGCGAGTCGAGCCCCGGTGCCGCGCCGGGCCTCGCGCCGGCCGCCGTCTTCGACGGGCCGTTCGCGGTGCACTCGGCCGACAACGGCACGTCGCTGCCGGGGCGGCTGGTGCGCGCCGCAACGGACGACCCCACCGGCGACGCCGCGGTCGACGAGGCACACGCGGGGGTCGAGGCGTCGCTGGCGATGTTCGCGGACGTGTTCGGGAGGACGTCGTACGACGACGCCGGGGCGCCGGTGGTGGCCACGGTCCACTACGGGCGCAACTACGACAACGCGTTCTGGGACGGGCGGCAGCTGGTGTTCGGCGACGGGGACGGTCGGGTCTTCACCCGGTTCACCAAGCCGGTCGACGTGCTCGGCCACGAGTTCACGCATGCCGTCACCGAACGCACGGCGGGCCTGGTCTACCAGGGGCAGTCCGGGGCGCTGAACGAGTCGGTGTCCGACGTGTTCGCCTCCTGCCTCAAGCAGCGGCTGCTCGGGCACACCGCGGACCAGGCCGACTGGCTGATCGGCGAGGGGATCTTCCTGCCGCCGGTGCGAGGCCGGGCGCTGCGGTCGATGGCCGAGCCCGGCACGGCGTACGACGACCCGGTGCTCGGCAGGGACCCGCAGGTCGGGTCGATGGCGGACTACATCGAGACCACCCAGGACAACGGCGGCGTGCACCTCAACTCCGGCATCCCCAACCGGGCGTACCACCTCGCCGCCGTCGCGCTCGGCGGCAACGCGTGGGAGGGGGTCGGGCGGATCTGGTACACCGCGCTGACGTCCGGGCTCGGTCCCGACACCGGCTTCGCGCAGTTCGCGGCCGCGACCGTGGCGGCCGCGGAGGACGTCTCATCCGAGGCACGCGCCGCGGTGGCCGACGCCTGGGCCGAGGTGGGGCTCGCTGTCCCGGCGGGTGGCGCACCGGTGCCGGCCGGTTCGGGGCCCGCTCCTGTCGGGTCGGCCGGAAGCGGGACGGGGGAGCTGGTTGTGGTGACCCGGAGCGGCGGCATCGTCGGCCGGGTGCAGCAGGCCGAGGTCCGCCTCGGCGACGACCCCCGGACCGCCGACCTGGAGCGCCTGCTGGCCCGCATCGACCTCACCTCCCTGACCGCGTCCCGCCCGCAGCCGGACCGCTACGTCTACACGTTCGAGGTCGGCGACCGCCAGGTGGTCCTCGGCGAGCAGGACCTCACCCCCGACCTCGCTGAGCTCGCCCACCTCCTCCTCGACTGATCCGCTTCTCCGACTCCGCCGAGTGTCAGGCTTTGGTCGCGCGAGTGCTTGGGTTTGGTCGCGTCAGTGCTTGGGTTTGGCCGCGCGACACGCACGGTTCGGCGGGTCAGCGCGGATCGAAGGCGGCGGCGATCCTGCCGGTCCACTCGGTCACGGCCGCATTGGTCAGCATCCATCGCTTGACCACGATCACGGTCCATCCGTGGTCGCTGAGCCACTCACGACGCTCCCGGTCGTGGCGACGTTGCTCCGGCGTGGAGTGGAACGCAACACCGTCGTACTCGACCGCAATCTTGTGCTTCGGGTATGCCAGGTCCAGCCGGTACGTCGGGGCGCCGTCGACGTCCACCCACCACTGAAGCTCGGGCACGGGCAGTCCGGCGTTGATGATCGCGAGCCGGATCCACGACTCGCCGTTCGACTCGGACCGACCGTCGGCGACGGCCACGAGTGCGCGTGCCTGCACCACACCGCGCCGCCCGCGGAACCTGAGCAGACCTCGTCGAAGATCGTCCTGGGTCAGACCGTGGTCCCGCATGAATCCGTCGACTGCCGCCAGCCCCGCGCGCTGAGACAACCGGCAGGCCAGGTCGAGACTGGTGCGCAGCGGAGTCGTGACCTGAAGCCCTTCGACGTCGACGATGTCGTCCGGAGCGAGATCCCGAGCTCCGCCCGCGCATCCACGCCGAGTGACCCGTCCTCTGCCACGGAGTGCCCACGTCTCGAGCGGAGGAAGCACCTCGAGCTCGCGATAGTCGAACGTGTCGACACCCCAGATCCACGCCGCTGTGCGATCGCACAGCACCACGTGGGGTGCAACCACGAGTCGAGCCGCCTGGCAGCGCAGCTGGATGGTGTCCGGCGTGTCGGCGCCGACGTACACGCCGGTCAGCACCCGGCGCACGGCTCGGCTCGCCTCGAGTGCTCGGAGCCGAGAACGAGTAATGCCGAGGGCCTGTGCCTGCCGGCCGGTGAAGGGTGACGGAGGAAGGTCAATGTCCAAGAGGTTGGGGAGTGGGCTGAGCGTCATGACTGCACGGTCGCCCCGCCAGGGACACCGAAGGCAGCGGAGAGCGCACGCCTGTTGACCAGCTACCGGTCACGGGACCACGTGCACGGAATCCGGCCCATGGGGCGAACCGTGCGTGTCGCACCACCAAATGCCAGCACTCGCGCGACCAAAACCTCGCACTCGCGCGGCCAAAGCCTGGCACTCGCGGGTTTAGGGGAAGACGCGGTGGACCTTGTGCTGGGCGGCCTGGGCGCGGGGGCGGATCACCATCTCATCGATGTTGACGTGGCTGGGGCGGGTGACCATCCACGTGATCGCGTCGGCGATGTCGTCTGCGACCAACGGCTCGGCGACCCCGGCGTACACCGCGTCGGCCTTCTCCTGGTCGCCGCCGAACCGCACGGTGGCGAACTCCTCGGTCTTCACCATGCCGGGGGCGATCTCGCAGACACGGACGGGCTGGTCGTACAGCTCGAGCCGCAGCGTCTCGCTGACCACCTTGGTGCCGTGCTTGGCGGCGGTGTACCCGGCGCCGCCCTCGTAGGCGATGCGGCCCGCGGTCGAGCCCACGTTGACGATCACGCCGGCGCCGGAGGCGATGAGGGCCGGCAGCAGGGCACGGGTGACCTGCATCAGTCCGATCACGTTGACCTCGTACATGGCGCGCCACTCGTCCGCATTCGCGCTCGCGACCGGGTCCGCACCGAAGGCGCCGCCGGCGTTGTTGACGAGTACGTCGAGCGTGCCGCCGACCTGCTCGGCCAGCGCGGCCACCTCCTCCGGCGACGTCACGTCGCAGCGCACGGCCGTGCCGTCGAGCTCCTTCGCGAGCGCGGACACCCGGTCCTCGCGCCGCGCGGCGCAGTACACGTGGAAGCCCGCGGCCGCCAGGTGTCGTGCCGTCGCCGCGCCGATCCCGCTGCTGGCCCCTGTCACCACCGCAGTTCGCGTCGTCATGCCGGCCATTGTTGCGGGCGGCCCGAACGCCCGGGACGCCGACCTGCTGCGCGGGCGTGACGCAGAACACGGCACACTACCGGTCATGACTGCGAGCAGATGGGGGTCGGTCGCGGCGCTCCTGGGGGGTGTCGCCTGGGTCGTGTCGGCCATCCTCGGGTGGGGCGACGAGCAGGAGCAGACCGCCTACCTGGTGGGTCTGGCGCTGGTCGTCGTGGCGCTGGCGTTCGGCGGGTACGCCCTGGTGGCGACCGCGCCGGTCTGGCTGCGCGCCGTGGTCACGCTGGCCACGCCGGCGCTCGGCTTCACGGTGTGGCTGACGGTCATGGAGTCCGTGACGCCCGGCTACCTCCCGGTCGTCATCGGCGGTGTGGTCCTGGTCGTCGCCGGCGGGATCGGGCTCGGCCGCGGTGCGCAGCGCGACGACAAGCCGGAGCCGCCGCCGGCGCACGGTCGACGGGCCGCCCGCTGAGCGTCGCCGGTCCGTACCAGGCGAGCCGATACGACCCAGCCGTAGCGAAGGTAAGGCTTGCCTAATAACCTGGGCCGGTGACCTCCGTCCTGCCCGGCGCCGCGCGCTCGGCCCCTGCTCCGCAGCG
The DNA here is from genome assembly GCF_035697785.1 of Nocardioides sp. Lineage (GTDB taxonomy): Bacteria > Actinomycetota > Actinomycetes > Propionibacteriales > Nocardioidaceae > Nocardioides_B. Next base: position 2,331 of record NZ_DASSCL010000074.1, on the reverse strand, counting down.
CGTGGCGTTCTGGCGCCGGCTGGCCCGGCACGGTGACCGGCCGGCGCTGGTGACGGACGAGGGCAAGGTTTCGTACGCCGAGCTCGCGGCCCGAGTCGACGAGACCGCCGCCCTGCTCGGCACCACCCGGAGGCTCGTCCTGCTCGCCGGCGCCAACCGGGTCGAGTCCGTCGTCTCCTACCTCGCCGCCCTGGTCGGTGGGCATCCGGTGATCCTGGTCCCCGGCGACGGCGGCTCGAGGATCGACGCCGTCGTCGCGGCGTACGACCCCGATGTCGTCGTCACCGGAGACCAGCTCCGCGTGCGTCGCTCCGGCACCGGCCACGACCTGCACCCCGACCTGGCGCTGCTGCTCTCCACGTCGGGATCGACCGGTTCCCCGAAGCTGGTCCGGCTCTCGCACGAGAACGTCGAGGCGAACGCCGTCGCGATCGCCGAGTACCTCGGCATTCGCAGCACTGACGTCGCCGCCACCACGCTGCCGATGCACTACTGCTACGGCCTGTCCGTGCTCAACTCCCACCTGGCAGTGGGCGCCACCCTGTACCTCACCGACCACTCGGTGGTCGACCCGTGCTTCTGGGAGGCGGTGCGCGACCACCGGGTCAGCTCGTTCGCCGCGGTGCCCTACACGTTCGACCTGCTCGACCGCGTGGGGTTCGCCGACATGGACCTGCCCTCGCTGCGCTACCTGACCCAGGCGGGTGGTCGGCTCGCGCCCGAACGCGTCCGCGAGTACGTCGCACTCGGCCGCCGCCGCGGCTGGGACCTGTTCGTCATGTACGGCCAGACCGAGGCCACGGCCCGGATGGCCTACCTGCCGCCCGACCTCGCCGACGGCAGCCCGGCCAGCATCGGTGTGCCCATCCCGGGTGGCTCCTTCGCGCTCGAGCCCATCCCCGAGCTGCCCCTCGACCCCGGCGATCACGGCGTCGAGGTCGGCGAGCTGGTCTACTCCGGCGCCAACGTGATGCTCGGCTACGCCACGACGCCGGCCGACCTCGCACTCGGACGCACCGTCCAGTCGTTGCGCACCGGAGACGTCGCGCGCCGGACCGCCGACGGTCTCTACGAGGTCATCGGCCGCCGGAGCAGGTTCGCCAAGGTTTACGGCCTGCGCATCGACCTCGACCAGGTCGAGCGGTTGTACGCCGAGCGCGGCCACCTGGTGCTCTGTGCCGACGCCGGCGACCGGCTGCTGCTCGGCACCGACGCCTCGGCCCGGGCCGCGGACCCGGAGCTGCTGCTCGCCGTCGCCCAGGACGACCTCGGCCTGCCCCGGAGCGCCGTCGACGTGCTCGCCCTCACCGAGCTGCCGCGGCTCCCGAACGGCAAGCCCGACTACCGGACCCTGGTGGCCCGGGCCCGGGTGGCGACGGACCCTGCCGGTCCCGAAGCGCGCGCTTGGAGGGACCCCTCCGGTCCCGAAGCGCGCGCTTCGGCGCTGCGCGCGACCCTCGCCGAGGTGCTCGGCCGCCCGGACGTCTCCGACGGCGACACGTTCGTCTCCCTGGAGGGCGACTCGCTGTCGTACGTCGAGGCCGCGACCCGGGTCGAGGCGGTGCTCGGCACGCTCCCGGCCGGCTGGCACCTGCTGACCGTTGCCGAGCTCGCCGGCCGGCCCGTCGACAACCGCCGCGGCCGCACCCTCGAGACCAACGTCGCGCTGCGTGCGCTCGCGATCGTGATGATCGTCGCCAGCCACGCCAACCTCCTGGTCGCCGCGGGCGGGGCGCACGTGCTGCTCGCCGTCGCCGGCTTCAACTTCGGCCGGTTCCACCTCACCGACGCCCCGCGACGCGACCGGGTCCGACACCTCGCGGGCAGCATCGCCCGGATCGTCGTACCGTCCGTGCTCTGGCTCGGCGCGGTCGCCCTCACCAGCCGCGACGTCGGCTGGACCAACGTGCTGCTGCTCAACGGCGTGCTGGGCCCGTCGTCGTGGGCGGAGCCGCAGTGGTGGTACTGGTTCGTCGAGGCCCTCGTCTGGACCTTCGTCGCCCTGGCCCTGCTCCTCGGCGTGCCCTGGGTCGACCGGCTCGAGCGGCACTGGTCGTTCTGGCTGCCGATGGCCCTGGTGGGCGCCGGGCTGCTCACGCGGTACGACGTCGTCGAGCTCGCCGGCGGCGACGAGATCCACCGCGCGAGCGTGGTGTTCTGGCTGTTCGCGCTGGGCTGGGCGACGGTGAAGGCGACCCGGATGTCGCACCGGGTGCTGGTGTCGCTCGCGGCGGTCGTCACCGTGCCCGGCTTCTTCGGCGACCCGGTCCGCGAGGGCGTCGTGGTCGCCGGTCTGCTGCTCCTGGTCTGGCTGCGCGCCGTCCGGGTGCC
>NZ_DASSCL010000073.1:0-30276 GCF_035697785.1 Nocardioides sp. | reverse complement strand
CCCCGGCCTCGCCCTCAGTCGGCGGCGCGCATCGACCGGGTGCCGACCCAGAGCCCGAACAGGCAGACGAGCCCGGCGGCGGCGAAACCGCTCGCCACGACACTCGCGTCGAAGCTGCCGGCGAACAGCGCGCGCTCGGCGTCCACGACGTAGGTCAGCGGGTTCAGGCGCGACATCGTCTGCAGCCAGCCCGGGCCGGAGTCGACGGGGAGCAGCATCCCTGCGAGCAGCAGCACCGGGAACAGGAAGGTCTGCTGCACGGTCCAGAAGATCCAGTCCTGGCCCTTGGCGGCCAGTGCGAGCGCATAGGAAAGCGAGCCGAGCCCGACGCAGAACACCGACAGCATCAGCAGCCCGACCACGGTGCCGGTGACGTGCAGCTCGAACGAGAACGGCACCACGACCGCGACCACGATCACGGCCTGCACGAGGACCGGCACGATCTCCTTCAGCGCCCGCCCCATCAGCAGCGACGGGCGGGACAGCGGCGTCACCAGCGTGCGCTCGTGCGACCCGGTCTGCATCTCGAAGAGCAGGTTCGACCCGGTCATCGAGGCGCCGAACAGGCACGACATCACCACGATGCCGGGCACGAACCACTGCAGCGCGCTGCCCGACCCGAGTCCGGGTACGTCGGACAGCAGCGGCGCGAACAGCCCGAGGAACACCAGCGGCTGGATCATCGAGAACACGACCGAGAACGGGTCGCGCAGCATCGGGCGCAGCTCGCGCGCGAACACGATCGTCGTGTCGCGGACCAGGTTGCTGCGCGGGACGGGCGGGGTTGCGGTCAGGGTGGTCATGCCGGGACTCCGATCTCGGAGGTGGTGGACGGGATGTTCGAGTCGGCCTCGTCGCCCGCGGCGCCCTCGCGCAGGCTGCGGCCGGTCAGGTTGAGGAAGACGTCGTCGAGGGTGGGCCGGGCGACCTCGACGGACGCGACCGGCAGCCCGACCTCCTCGAGGTCGCGGATGATGCCGGGCGCGAGCCGGGCGCCGGCGGCGATCCGGACCATCACCTGGGTGCCGGTCGTGCTCACTTCGGCCTCGGGGTGCCGGCGGCCGACCTGGGACGCGGCGGCCGCTGCGTCGGCCGGCTCGTCGAAGCCGAGGGAGACCCGATCTCCGGCGTGGTCGGCCTTGAGCCGGGCCGGGCTGTCGTCGGCGACGAGCCGGCCGTGGTCGATCACCACGACCCGCTCCGCCAGCGAGTCGGCCTCGTCGAGATAGTGCGTGGTGAGTACGACGGTGGTTCCGTACCGCTCGCGCAACGACACGATGTGCTCCTGCAGGTTCGCCCGGTTCTGGGGATCGAGCCCCGTGGACGGCTCGTCGAGGAACAGCAGCGCCGGCGCGTGGATGAGCCCCATCGCGATGTCGAGCCGCCGGCGCTGGCCACCGGACAACGAGGAGACCTTGCGGTCGGCGACCTGGGCCAGGTCGAGCGAGTCGACCAGCTCGGCGGCCCGGGCCCGCGCCGCGGCCTTTGACATCCCGTAGGCCAGCCCATGGCTCACGAGCTCGTCGCGGCCGCGCTGGTTGTGCCCGGCGCCGTTGCCCTGCCCGATGTAGCCGATCGCGCGACGCACCTGCTGCGGCTCGCTCGTGACGTCGTACCCGGCCACCGTGGCCGTGCCCGAGGTCGGGGCGATCAGCGTGGTGAGCATCCGCAGCGTGGTGGACTTGCCGGCGCCGTTGGGACCGAGCAGGGCGACCATTTCGCCGCGCCCGACCGTGAGGTCGAGACCGCGCACGGCCTCCACGGTCTGCTTGCCCACCGTGAAGGACCTCGTGAGCCCTCGGGTGCGGATCATCTCGTTGCCTGGATCGAATGAGTTGGTGAGGTTCATGTCACCCACGCTAGGAACTCTTTAGGACAGGTACTGTCCTAAAGAGGCATAATCTTGGGTCATGGCAGGTTCGAGCGCCCGGATGCTGCAGCTGCTGTCGCTGCTGCAGACCCACCGGTTCTGGTCCGGCGGCGAGCTCGCCGAGCGGCTCGAGGTCAGCGAGCGCACCCTGCGCCGCGACGTTGATCGCCTGCGCGAGCTCGGCTACCCGGTCGACGCGGTCCGGGGCGTCGCCGGCGGCTACCAGCTGCAGGCCGGGGCGTCGCTGCCACCGCTGCTCCTCGAGGACGACGAGGCGGTCGCCATCGCCGTCGGCCTGCGCGGTGCGGCGGGCGGCATGGTAGAGGGGATCGCGGAGACGTCGGTGCGGGCGCTCGGCAAGCTCGTCCAGGTGATGCCCCCGCGGCTTCGCCGGCAGGTCGACGCACTGCAGTCCTACTCGGTGCCGGTGTCGTTCTCCGGTGGTCCGTCGGTCGACGCGTCCGCCCTGACCACCCTGGCGATGGCGTGCCGCGACGACGAGCGGCTCAGGTTCGACTACACGCCCCGCGAGGGCGAGACGATGCGCCGCCACGTCGAGCCGCACCGGCTCGTCACGCGGGGCCGTCGCTGGTACCTCGTCGCCTACGACCTCACCCGGCACGACTGGCGGAGCTTCCGCGTGGACCGGATCGCCGACCCCGAGCGCACCGGCGCCAGGTTCCGGCAGCGGGAGCTGCCGGCGCCGCACGCCGGGGACGCCGCCTCCTTCGTGCAGGCCGCGATCCGCTCGATCCCCCAGCAGCACGACGTCGCCGTGCTGGTCCGCGCGAGTGCCGACGCGGTCACCGAGGTCGTGCGCCGGTGGGGTGACGTCGACCCGCTCGACGACGCGTCGTGCCGGCTGCGGATGCAGGTCGACGACCTCGGCTGGCCGCTCATGGTGCTGGCCGCGGTCGGGGCGCCCTTCGAGGTCGAGTCACCGCCCGAGCTCGTCGAGGAGGTACGACGCGTGGGAGCGCTTTTCGGGGGCGGCATGTCCTAGCGTCGGCCGCATGACGCGCACGCAGTACTACACCGCGACGAGCATCGACGGCTTCATCGCCGACGCCGACAACTCGCTGTCCTGGCTGTTCGAGGTCAAGGGGGACCCGACCGACCGTCGCGTCGAGTGGGACTCGTTCATCGGCGCCGTCGGCGCGATGGCGATGGGCGCGACGACCTACCAGTGGATCCTCGACCACGAGCGCCTGCTCGAGCGACCCGAGCAGTGGCAGCAGATGTACGCCGACCGGCCGACCTGGGTGTTCACCCACCGCGACCTCCCGGTGATCCCCGATGCCCCGATCAGGTTCTGCCGCGACGACGTGCGCACCGTGCACGCCGAGATGGTCGCGGCCGCCGGCGACCGCAACGTGTGGCTGATCGGCGGCGGCGACCTGGTCGGTCAGTTCGACGACGCGGGACTGCTCGACGAGATCCACCTGGGCGTGCAGCCGGTGTTCCTCGGGTCCGGCGCCCCGCTGCTGCCGCGCCGGATCACCTCCGAGCGGTTGTCGCTGCGGTCGGCCGACCGACGCGGGCCGCAGCTCTCGCTGGTGTACGACGTGGCGCACTGACCCCCTGAGGGGGCTCAGGCGCGGAGCCGGCTCCGGCGACTCAGCCCTGGAAGGCCGAGCTGTCCTGCACGTTGTCGCGCACCCAGGCAACGATCTCGGTCGTCGTCGCGCCGGGCGTGAACACCTGCGCCACGCCGAGCTCCTTGAGCAGCGGGATGTCGGCCTCGGGGATGATGCCGCCACCGATGACCACGATGTCGCGGGCGTCGCGCTCGTCGAGCAGGGCGATGAGCTTCTTGAACAGCGTCATGTGCGCGCCGGACAGCACGGACAGGCCGACCACGTCGGCGTCCTCCTGGATCGCGGTCTCGACGATCTGCTCGGGGGTCTGGTGCAGGCCGGTGTAGATCACCTCGTGGCCGGCGTCGCGCAGGGCGCGGGCGATGACCTTCGCACCGCGGTCGTGCCCGTCGAGCCCGGGCTTGGCCACCACGATCCGGATCGGAGCCACCATCAGAACCACACCTGCCTGTCGAGAGGACCATCTGCTGCGCAGACTAACCGTGGTCGCCGGACGCCTCTAGACCAGGGTTTTCCGCTATGTGACGTTGGGCACCCTTCTGCCGGATCCCAGGGGGAGCGACCGGGGCCGAGACCGGAGGGGCGTGAGCCGGCCCACAGGGATTGGGGACCTGGCGGGACGATGCCGTGATTGTTCCGTTATTGTTTCTGCTCGCGTGCCCCCGACGACAAGGATCTTTACCCGTGGCGAACCACCGTGCTGAGAGGCGTGTGCCCTCTCGCCGGAGCGACGCGACTCGCGTGGGGGCGCGAGCGACCGACCCGAAGGTCGACATCCACGCGGCGTCGCTCACCTCTGGTACCACCCTCTCGCCGGTCGTAAACCCGACCATCGACGTGCAGGCCGAGATCACTCCGGTCGCCAGCCCTTCGGCTGCCAGTCCTCCGGTTGCCGGTGCTTCGGCCGCCGGCGCTGCGGTCGCCGGTGGTCCGGGCAAGCGCCGGGCCGTCAAGCCCACCCGCGCCGACCGCGCCGCTGCGCGGCACGCCGAGCGTGAGGCGGCCAGGCTCGCCGCCGCCCGGGATGCCAAGGCCGCGAAGGACGCCGCCGCCCCTGCGGCCGAGGCGGCCCGCGTCGCGCGCAAGCAGCAGGCGCTGGCCGCCCGACAGGCGGAGCGCGCCGCTGCCACCTCGTCCGTCAGCGCTCGGCCCGAGCTCCGCACCGGACACCACACCGGTGGGCGCGGCCGCAAGAGCCTGATCCCCGGCCTGCCGTCCGCCCCGTCCCTGATCGGGGCCGCCGCTCTCGCGTTCGCCGGAGTCGGCGCGACCGTCAGCCAGCAGAGCACGACCTTCGCCGACGACGACTTCCAGAAGTTCGCCACCCAGGCCAGCGTGCTCAACGCCGCCAGCAGCATCGGCTCCAGCGACGCGATCAGCGGTCGCCAGCGCGCCGTGAGCCGCGACTCCGAGCGCCAGGCACTCCAGGACGCGGCCGACGCGGAGCTCCAGGAGGCGGCCGAGACCCAGGCCAAGGAGCGCAGCGCCGCGCTGGCCGCGCTGGCCGCGAGCGCCGAGAAGCACGCCAACCAGATCGCGAAGAACGCCTGGCAGCTGCCGCTCCCGGCGGGCAGCTACCGGGTCTCCAACAACTTCGGTCACTGCTCCTACCTCTGGGTCAACTGCCACACCGGTGAGGACCTCTCCGCGCCGAGCGGCACGCCGATCTACTCCGTCGCGAGCGGCACCGTGACCGAGGCCGGCTACGACGGGTCCTACGGCAACAAGACCGTCGTCACCCTCGAGGACGGCACTGAGATCTGGTACTGCCACCAGACGACGATGGCCGTCTCCGTCGGGGAGACGGTGACCCCCGGTCAGACCATCGGCACCGTCGGCTCTACGGGCAACAGCACCGGCCCGCACCTGCACCTCGAGGTGCACCCCGGTGCCGGCGACGCGGTCGACCCGGTCAGCGCGCTGGCCGTGCGTGGCATCGCGCTCTGACCGACCGCTCTCGACGGGCCCTCAGAGCTTCTCCACCGGCGCGTAGCGCATCAGCAGCCGCTTGACGCCCTGCGACCCGAAGTCGATCGACGCGACCGCCTTGTCGCCGACGCCCTCGAGCGTCACGACGCTGCCCATCCCGAAGCTGTCGTGCAGCACCCGGTCGCCCGGCTCGAGCGACGGCACCTCGCGCTTCTGGCCACGGGCGTCCGCGTCGGCGCGGGCGGCGGCCGTGCCGAAGCGACGGCCGGGCTGGCCGGCGCCGCGCTGCGGATAGCCCGGTTGCACCGGCCGGCTCCACGAGGTCTGCGCCGCCTGCGTGCGCTTCCAGTCCACGAGGTCGACCGGCAGCTCATCGAGGAAGCGGGAGGCCGGGTTGTGGGAGGGGGCGCCCCAGGCCGAGCGCACGACGGCCCGGGTGACGTAGAGCCGCTGCTGGGCCCGGGTGAGCCCGACGTACGCCAGCCGACGCTCCTCCTCGAGCTCCGGCTGGTCGCCCAGCGAACGCATGTGCGGGAAGACGCCGTCCTCGAGACCGGTGAGGAACACCACCGGGAACTCCAGGCCCTTCGCGGTGTGCAACGTCATCAGCGTGACGACACCGCCGGACTCGTCGACGTCGGGGATCTGGTCGGCGTCGGCGACGAGCGCGACCCGCTCCAGGAAGTCGCCGAGCCCCGGCGTGGCCGGCGTCGGGTCGGCGGGGTCCGCCGAGGGGCCGAGCAGTGGCTCGTCGGCGAACTCGCGGGCGACCGCCACCAGCTCGGCGAGGTTCTCGACCCGGGTCTCGTCCTGCGGGTCGTCGCTGGCCTCGAGCTCGGTGAGGTAGCCGCTGCGCGTGAGCACCGCCTCCAGGACCACGTCGGCACGCTCCCCCGCCGCCACCATCGACTGCAGCTCCTCGACCATGTCTACGAAGCCGCGCACCGCGGTCAGCGACCGGGTCGCGATGCCGGGCGCCTCCTCCGCCCGCTGCAGCGCCTGCCAGAACGTGATCCGCTCTCGCTGCGCCAGGGCCTCCACGCACGCCTCCGCCCGGTCGCCGATGCCGCGCTTGGGGGTGTTGAGGATCCGTCGCAGCGAGATCTCGTCGGCCGGGTTGACCAGCATCCGCAGGTAGGCGAGCGCGTCGCGCACCTCGCGGCGTTCGTAGAAGCGCACGCCGCCGACCACCTTGTAGGGCTGACCGGTGCGGATGAACACCTCCTCGAACACACGGGACTGGGCGTTGGTGCGGTAGAACACCGCGACGTCACCGGGCTTGGCGACCTCATCGTCGGTGAGCTTGTCGATCTGCTCGGAGACGAACCGCGCCTCGTCGTGCTCGTCGTCCGCGACGTAGCCGACGATGCGCTCGCCGTCGCCGGCGTCGGACCAGAGGTTCTTGGCCTTGCGGCCCTTGTTGCGGCTGATCACCGCGTTGGCGGCGTTGAGGATGGTCTGGGTCGAGCGGTAGTTCTGCTCCAGCAGGATCGTGGACGCCTCGGGGAAGTCCTCCTCGAACTGCAGGATGTTGCGGATATTGGCCCCGCGGAAGGCGTAGATGGACTGGTCGGCGTCGCCGACGACCATCAGTTCCGAGGGCTCGATGCCGTCGGCGTCGGGGGCGTCCGGGTCGTCGCCACCGATGGCCACCGGGCGCCCTACGTCGTGCGCGCAGAGCTCGCGGACCAGGGCGTACTGGGCGTGGTTGGTGTCCTGGTACTCGTCGACCAGGACGTGGCGGAAGCGACGGCGGTAGGTCTCGCGCACGTCCGGGAACGCCTGGAACAGGTGCACCGTGGTCATGATGAGGTCGTCGAAGTCGAGCGCGTTGGCGTCGCGCAGCCGCTGCTGGTAGACCGAGTAGGCCTCGGCGTAGGTCTCCTCGAGGTGGTTCTTCGCCATGGACTTGGCGTCCTCGTGGTCGACGAGCTCGTTCTTCTGGTTGGAGACCCAGTTGAGGACCGCGCGCGGCTGGTAGCGCTTCGGGTCGAGGTCGAGCTCTCGCAGGACCAGCTGCATGAGCCGCTTGGAGTCGGCGGCGTCGTAGATCGAGAACGACGACTTGTAGCCGAACTTGTCGATCTCCTTGCGCAGGATCCGCACGCAGGCCGAGTGGAAGGTGGAGACCCACATGATCCGGGCCCGGCGGCCGACGAGCTCCTCGACGCGCTCGCGCATCTCGGCCGCCGCCTTGTTGGTGAAGGTGATCGCCAGGATCGAGCCCGGGTGCGCGTTGCGCTCGGCGATCAGCCAGGCGATCCGGCGGGTGAGCACGCGGGTCTTGCCGGAGCCGGCGCCGGCCACCACGAGCAGCGGCGGTCCGGCGTGCACGACCGCCTGGCGCTGCGGCTCGTTGAGGCCCGCGAGCAGCTCGTCGGGCGACGGCGTACGACGGCGTCCCTGCCCCTCCGCAGCACCGGGCTCGCGCTCGTCGCCCGGCCGAAGGTCGTCGACGGGTGCGGGAGCCTGCGGGATCGGGAACAGCGCGCTCATGTCGTGGCTCAGCCTACGTCCCGGACCCGACAACGATTCGTCTGCGGTCGCCCCGCGTAAATCACCCCATAGACCGCAGACGAATCGTTGTCAGCGGCCGGTGGCGGTGAAGTGCTGGTAGTCCTTCAGGCTCTGCCAGTCGCCGCCCCAGGACCAGCCGATGTCGGCGAAGGCACGCACCACGAGCCCGTTCGGCCTGACCATCCCGGGCCGCAGCCAGGACCGGTCGAGGTAGGCGCTGGCCCGCTCGGGGATCACCAGGTCGCCGCTCTGGTAGGGGTTCTGGAACGGGTTGAGGTCGATCGCCAGGCCGTAGGCGTGGGCAGAGTACGTCGTCCCGCCGGTGGTGGCCCGGCACACCATCGCCCCGGTGCCGTTGCCGTCCCCGCTCGGGGTGGGGTCCCGCTCGGACGAGGTGGGCAGGGTCATCTGCTCGATCGGGAACCGCGCGTCGTACAGCCGCCGGAACACCCCCAGCACGCCCCTGGCGTGGTCCTCGTGCACGATCAGCTCGCCGGTGTGCGGTGTCTTGTCGAACCCCCAGAACGTGACCTTCAGGTGGCGCAGGTCGCGCAGCACGACCGGGCAGCCGCGCTCCCACGAGGTCCCCATCCGGTCGCGGACCCGCGGGCCGATCGGCCGGACCGCACCGCGCCAGCGCTCGTCGGGAGGTGGTGGCAGTGCCTCGACGGTGGGCATCCGACGGACCCGGAGCTCGGGAGGGGTGCGCCTGACCTCGCCGAAGCCGTCGGGTCGAACCGGCAGCGCGCGCTCGCCGATCGGCCAGGAGTCCAGCCACGCGGGCTCGGGCTTCTTCTCGACGGTCGCGGACGGCTCTGCCGGCTGCGGGGTCGGCGCGCCCGGCTCCGCAGACGGGACAGCGCTCGTCTGACTCGACCGCACCGGTCCCTCGGCCCGCTCGGGCTCGTCGGCCGGCGTCGCGGACGTGCACCCGGCGACCAGGACCGTCAGGGCCAGGGCGACACCGAGTCCCGGCACGAGTCGGCGGGTCTTTCGCTGCACCCGACCAGGCTAGGTCGCGGGTGTTGTCAGCCGGAGACCGACACCTTGCGCCGGCCGTGCAGGTGCTGCGCCGCCCAGAGCACCAGGCCGATCGCCAGCAGGATCCCGCAGTAGACCAGCAGGCTCGGGTCGTCGATGACCGTGTAGGCCAGCAGCCCCGCGTTGCCGGCGATGCCGAGGTACAGCAGCGGCGTCGGCGCCACGAACGAGGCCGGCTCCTCGCTCTCGCGACGGAGCTTGAGGCAGGCGACGATGACCAGACCGTAGATGAAGAGCAGGAACACCACCGAGGCGCTGGCCAGGGTCTCCACCTCGGCCCCGGCCGCGACCAGCATGCCGACGACCATGATGAAGGTGAAGAGGATGCCCACCCACGGCGTACGCCGCTTCGGGTGAACCTTCGCGAACACCTCCGGGACGGCGCCCTCCTGGGCCATGCCGTAGAGGATGCGCGACTGGGTCACCATCGTCACCAGGCACGTGTTGGTCACCGCGATCAGCGCGATCAGGGCGAAGATCCAGGTCGGCACCGCCAGCGGGCCCTGACGGACCACCTCGAGCAGCGCACCTTCGGACCCGGCGACCGACTCGTAGGACGCGACGAGCGACGTCGAGATCGCGACCAGGACGTAGAGCAGGCCGGCGACCGCCATGCCGCCCAGCAGCGCCTTGGGGAACACGCGGACGGCGTTCTGGGTCTCCTCGGCCACGTTGGCGGCGTTCTCGAAGCCGGTCATCGCGAAGAAGGACAACGCCGCACCGCCGAGGATCGCGAGCACGATGTTGCCGTCGCCCTTGAAGTCGACGACCGCGCCGTAGTTGGCATCGCCGGTGAGCACCGTGGTGATGCCGATGACGATGATGATCAGCAGCCCGGTCAGCTCGATGAACGTCATGACGGCGTTGGTCTTGGCGGTCTCGGAGATGCCGCGGTAGTTGATGAAGGACAGCACCGCGACGAACCCGACTGCCACGATCGTCGTCGGCCAGTCGAGGAACTCCTTGAAGTACTCGCCGCCGAACGTCAGCGCCAGGGCGCCGGAGGCGGTCACGATGGCGGCCAGCATGCAGAACGTCACCACGAACGTGAAGAACTCGTTCCTGAAGGCCTTCTTGATGTACAGCGCGGCACCGGCGGCGACCGGGTAGCGCGTCACCAGCTCGGCGTACGCCAGCCCGGTGATCAACGCGACTCCCACGCCCAGGGCGAACGCCGTCCAGAAGGCCCCACCGACCTCGTCGGCGACCAGCCCGATCAGGGCGTAGATCCCCGAGCCGAGCACGTCGCCCAGCACGTAGAAGAACAGCAGGCCCGCCGTCATCGACTTGGCGAGCTTGGGCCCGTGCGACTCACTTCGCGGGGTGGTCTCGGTCTCGGACACGTCGGGTTCCTTCTGCGGTCGACGGGACGGTTGCCGCTGGTCGAACGAAAAAGTGCCCGCCGGCGACGTGCCCAAACATGCGCAACGGCGCGCCCGGTGCGCCCGGGTTGAAACACGTTCCATAGAATCGGGGCGCCCCGGCGCCCGCCCGGGCCCGGCTTCGAGGGAGACGCATGAGGCTGAAGCTGTCCGATGAGGACGCCGCGTTCCGCGCCGAGATGCGCACCTTCTTCACCACCGAGGTGCCGCAGCCCATCCGTGAGGCGGTGGCTGCCGGACGCGAGCTGACGAAGGCGCAGTACGTCGAGAGCCAGCGGATCCTCAACGCCGCCGGGCTCGCGGTGCCGGGCTGGCCGGTGGAGTGGGGCGGACGCGACTGGACGCCGCTGCAGCGGCACATCTGGCACGAGGAGATGCAGCGCGCGGCCGTGCCGCCCCCGCTCGGGTTCAACGCGACCATGGTCGGGCCGGTGATCGCGACGTTCGGCTCGCAGGACCAGAAGGAGCGGTTCCTGCCGCCTACCGCCAACCTCGACATCTGGTGGTCGCAGGGCTTCTCCGAGCCGGACGCGGGCTCCGACCTCGCGTCGCTGCGCTGCGCAGCGGTCCGCGACCCCTCGACGGGCTCGGGACGGGCGGCGGACTTCGTGGTCAACGGGCAGAAGACCTGGACCACCCTCGGCCAGCACGGCGACTGGATCTTCTGCCTGGTGCGCACCGACCCGGACGCCCCGAAGAAGCAGCAGGGCATCTCGTTCCTGCTGGTCGACATGTCCTCCCCCGGTGTCACCGTGCGGCCGATCGAGCTGATCGACGGCGGCCACGAGGTCAACGAAGTGTTCTTCGAGGACGTGCGGGTGCCGGCCGCGAACCTGGTCGGCGAGGAGAACAAGGGCTGGGACTACGCCAAGTTCCTCCTCGGCAACGAGCGGGTCGGCGTCGCGCCGGTCGGCTCCACCAAGCGGGTGCTGGCGCAGGCCAAGGACCGGGCCAGGACGGCCGGCGCCGGCGGCGGCTCGTTGCTCGACGACCCTCTGGTCGCCGCCCGGTTCGCCGACCTCGAGAACGAGCTGCTCGCGTTGGAGCTCACCGCCCTGCGAGTCGTCGCGCACTCCTCGGACGGCAAGCCCCATCCCGCCTCGTCGGTGCTCAAGCTAAGGGGCACGGAGCTGCAGCAGGCGGTCAGCGAGCTGGTCGTCGACCTGGCCGGGCCGGCGTCGCTGGCCTCGGGGGCGCCGGCGTCGTCCGAGCTGCCCGAGTGGACCCGGCGCGCCACCCCGGCATACCTCAACCTGCGCAAGGCCTCCATCTACGGCGGCTCCAACGAGGTGCAGCGGCAGATCATCGCCCGCACCATCCTGGGACTCTGAGGGGAACGCGATGAATTTCGAGTACGACGAGGAGCAGGACGCGCTGCGCGACAGCGTCGGCGGCCTGCTGGGCAAGGCCTACGGTGACTTCGAGCAGCGGCGCGCGACGGTGGCCGCCGAGCCCGGATTCGACGAGAAGACCTGGCAGCGGCTCGCCGAGCTCGGTGTGCTCGGGCTGCCCTTCGCCGAGGCACATGGCGGCATGGGCGCCGGACCCGTCGAGGTGTCAGTGGTGTGCGAGGAGCTGGGGCGGACGCTCGCACCCGAGCCGTACCTCGCCGCGGTCGTCCTCGCCGGCGGTCTGGTCGACGCGGCCGGCACCGAGGACCAGTGCACCGCGGTCCTGACCGCGCTGTCGGAGGGAGCCGAGGTGCCGGCGTTCGCGCACCTGGAGCCAGGCGCGCGTTGGTCCTCCTCGGCCGGCGGGGTGACCGCGACACAGACCGGCAGCGGCTGGCGGCTCGACGGGGTGAAGGAGCCCGTGCCGCATGGCGCATCGGCAGACCTGCTGGTCGTCAGTGCGGCGCTTCCCGACGCAGGGACCGGCCTCTTCCTGGTCGACCCGTCGTCCGAGGGCGTGGACCGCCAGGGCTACCCCACCCACGACGGCGGACGCGCCGCCCGGGTCGCGTTGACCGGCGCCTCCGCGACCCCACTGGGGGAGGCGGTCGACCGGGAGGCGACGATCGCCGCGGTGCTCGACCGGACCCGGGTCGCCGCGTGCCACCAGGCGCTCGGGGCGATGTCGTTCCAGCTCGAGGCGACGACGTCGTACCTCAAGAGCCGCAAGCAGTTCGGCGTCACGCTCAACAAGTTCCAGGCGCTGACGTTCCGGGCCGCCGACTTGTACGTCTCGCTGGAGCTGGCCCGCAGCATCACGCTGTGGGCGACTCTGGTGCTCACGTTCGGCTCACCCGAGGAGGCCTCCGACGCGGCCGCCCGGGCGTCGCTCCAGGTGAGCAGGGCCGGCCGGCACATCGGCCAGGAGGCTATCCAGCTGCACGGGGGTATCGGGATGACCGCGGAGTACGCCGTCGGGCACTACACGAGCCACCTCACCGCGCTCGAGCACTGGCTCGGCGACGGCCGTCACCACCTGGCCACGCTGTCCGCGCAGGTCGGCGACCACGGCGAGGTCGACCCGCTCCGCTGACCCGTCACCTCGCGGTTGCGGTGTCAGGACTTGCGCTTGTCGCGGACCAGCACGACCTTGTCCTGCCGCTTCACGTCGAACAGGTCGATCGCGTCGATGAGATCGGTGAGCTTTCGGTAGCCGTAGTTGCGAGGGTCGAACGACGCCTGATTGCCGATCTGGCTCCCGACGGGCCCCAGGTGCGCCCACCCGTCGTCGCCGGCGGCCGCGTCCACTGCGTTGCGCAGCATCAGGACCAGGCGCGCGTCACCTCGCAGCTTGTTCGACGGGACCGGCTTCAGCGACGACTGGTCCGGGGTGTCGGGCTCCTGACCCAGCCCCTCGACGAACGTGAACTGCGAGCACGCGTTGACGAACGGCTCCGGCGTCTTGCGCTGCCCGAACCCGTACACCTTGAGCCCCTCGGTGAGGATGCGCATCACCAGCGGCGTGAAGTCGGCGTCGCTGGACACGATCGCGAAGGCGTCGAGGGTGCCGGCGTAGAGCAGGTCCATGGCGTCGATGACCATCGCCATGTCGGACGCGTTCTTGCCCTTGCTGTAGGCGAACTGCTGGATCGGACGGATGGCGTACTCGTGGAGCGTCGCCTCCCACGGCTTGAGGTTCGGGCTCTTCCAGTCGCCGTACGCACGCCGGACGTTGGCGGCTCCGTGCCGGGCGACCTCCGCGAGGATCACGTCGACCTTGGCGGCGGGTGCGTTGTCGGCGTCGATCAGCAGCGCGATCCGACGTTCGTCTTCGGCCATGCCCTCACCCTCGCAGACTCGTCAGGTCGTCATGGGGTTGCGGCTCCTCGACGCTCCGACGACTCGGCGGTCAGAGGAGGCGGCGGTCCGTGGCCCAGCGGGTCAGCTCGTGCCGCGAGGAGAGCTGCAGCTTGCGGAGCACGCTGGACACGTGCGTCTCGACGGTCTTCACCGAGATGAAAAGCTCGCTGGCCACCTCCTTGTAGGAGTACCCGCGCGCGATCAGCCGCATCACCTCACGCTCGCGCTCGCTGAGCCGGTCGAGGTCCTCGTCGACCTGCGCGACCTCGATGGACCCCGCGAACGCGTCGAGGACGAAACCGGCGAGCCGTGGTGAGAACACCGCGTCCCCCTCGGCGACCCGGCCGATCGCGTCGACCAGCTCCGGGCCGGTGATCGACTTGGTGACGTAGCCGCGCGCACCGGCGCGGATCGTGCCGATCACGTCCTCGGCGGCGTCGGACACCGACAGCGCCAGGAACTTGGTCTCGGGGACCCGGCTCGCGACCCGGCGCATCACCTCGCCACCCCCACCACCGGGCAGGTGCACGTCGAGCAGCACGACCTCGGGCCTGAGCTTCAGCACCGCGTCGACGGCCTGGTCGACGTCCTCCGCCTCCCCGAGCACGTCCACGGCGCCCTCGATCTCGGCACGGACGCCCCTGCGGAACATCGCGTGGTCGTCGACGACCACGACGCTGCGCCGGGCGGTTCGGGTGGGTGCTGCCATCAGGCGTCCTCTTCTGCGTTCGGTGCGGTGCCGGCGGCGCTGCTCGATCCCGGGCCGCCGGTGGGGGTCTGGAGTGAGAGCCGGACCTCGGTGCCCTCTCCGGGCCGGGTCCGAATCTCCACGGTGCCGCCGTGCCGGAGCATGCGGTCGCGGATGCTGTTGCGCACCCCGAGCCGGTCCTGGGCGACGGCGTCCTGGTCGAAACCGCGACCACGGTCGCGCACGAACACGTCGATCCGGCTGTCCCCGCACTCGGCGAACACGTCGACCTTGTCGGCGCCGGAGTGCTTGGCCGCGTTGACCATCGCCTCGCGGGCGGCGAGCACCAGCGGGCGGCGTCGCTCGTCGACGGCGACGTCTCCGACGGTGACCACCTCGACGGGTACGCCGAAGGCGTCCTCCACCTCCGCGGCGCCCGCCCGCAGCGCGGCCGCGACCGAGGTCTCGGGGTGGGCGTCCTCGCCGTACAGCCAGCCGCGCAGGTCCCGCTCCTGCGCCCGGGCGAGCTTGGAGACGGTGCGTCCGTCGTCGGCGTGCTTCTGGATCAGCGCCAGGGTCTGCAGCACCGAGTCGTGAAGGTGGGCGGCGACGTCGGCACGCTCCTGCGAGCGGATCCGCTCGGCGCGCTCCTCCGACAGGTCGCCGGCGAGCCGGAACACCCAGGGCCCCACCATCAGCGCCAGCCCGACGACGCCGAGCCCGCCCGCCACCAGCACGTCGCGAGCCACGCCGAGCTGACCGCTCTGCACCGCGAAGAGCGCCATGGCGGCGATCAGCAGGGCGACGCCGGCGGCCAGGCGTGCGTACGACGCCAGCCCGCCGCGGCCGACGACGGCGCGGATCAGGTCGATCCGGCCGGTGCTGTCGATCCAGCGCTCGCGCTGCGCCTCGTCGGCCTGCCACCACAGCACGCCGAGGCCGAGGACGCCGAGGAGCACCGGCCAGAACATGAACGAGTCACCGAACCAGTCCTGCAGCAGGAACACCACTCCCAGTGCGAGCACCAGCATGGCCACCAGCGGCCCCGCATCGGTGAGCCGACCGGTCCGGCCCTGGCGCTTGCCCTGACGGGTGGCTGCCTCCACGCCCGGGCTGGCCTGTTCCAGGTGCGGCCCGATCGGCAGGATCATCCAGAAGGCGGCGTACAGAGCCAGCCCGAACCCACCCAACGCGGCCGCCACGATGAACGCGATGCGCACGTGCAGCGGTTCGAGGCCGAGATGCTCGGCCAGGCCGCCGGCGACCCCGCCGAGCATCCGGTCGTCGGCGGACCGGCTGGCACGACGGACCGGCCGCACCGGCTCGGGGCCAGGGGCGGTCCGGGTGCCGGCCTCGGGCGCCGGGAAGGACATGGTTCTGCTCATCGTCGGGGTCCCCGCGGCGTCGGGAGCGCAGCGAGCGAGGTCGTGGGGTGATTCATCGTGTCCCAATCGTCACACAGCGCGGGCGCCCGAACCATGAGTGGCGACCCTGACCGGACCCTGAAGGATCCGGCCGCCGTACCCGGCGGTTTCAGGGCCTTCCCCGATGGTGCGAAACCACCTGCGCGACCAGGATTGCTGCCATGACCGAGACTCCTCAGCAGCAGGACACCAACCCCGGCACCGGGTTCGACCGGGACGCCCTGCGCAGCTTCGAGCGGCTCCGCCGCAGCACCACCGACCGCAAGATCGCCGGTGTCGCGGGCGGCCTGGGCCGTCACCTCAACATCGACCCCACCATCCTGCGCGTGCTCTTCGTCGTGCTGGTCTTCTTCGGCGGTGCCGGGCTGCTCCTCTACGGCGCGGCCTGGCTGCTCATCCCCGAGGAGGGCTCCGACGAGGCCACGATCAGCACCAGCCCCTCCACCCGCAACACCGTCCTGATCGTGGTCGGCGTGCTCGCCGCGGTGCTCCTGATCGGCGACTCGTGGGGCGGCTTCGGGTTCCCGTGGCCGCTGGCGATCATCGCCCTCGTGGTCGTGCTGTTCATGGTGAACCGCGACCGTCCGAGCGGCTCCGCGCCGTCCAGCTCGCCCCCCGTCGGGAGCGGGCAGACCGAGGGACAGTCCTCGGGCTGGGTGAGCGACACCGGAACGACGTACGCCGCCCCCACCTACGGCGGCCAGTCCGACAGCACGACCTACGCCGGACCGTCGTACACCGACACCGGTTACGACGTCCCCACGGGTCCGCCGAGCGGTCCCACGTCGTGGGCACCTGCCTACACCCCAGCGCCGGCTCCCCGGCCGTCGAAGAAGGACCGCGGCCCCAAGCTGTTCGGCTTCACCCTCGCGATCATCGCACTGGCTCTGGGCGTGCTCGGCCTGGTCGACGCGTCCGGCGTGCCGGTCCTCGACGCGGCCTACCCGGCGCTGGCTCTCGCCGTCATCGGCGCGATGCTGGTCGTGGGTGCCTACGTCGGGCGTCCCGGCGGGCTGATCTTCCTGGGCATCATCGCGTCCCTGGCGCTGGCCGCGGCCAGTACGGCCGGGGAGTACGGCTGGGACGAGCCCGACCGGCTCTACGCGCCCACCACGGCGGCGGCAGCGGCGGGCATCCAGGACTACGACTTCTTCGCCGGTTCGACCACGGTCGACCTGACCCAGGTCTCCGACCTGGAGAACCTCGACGGCGACACCATCGACATCGATGCGTGGGCAGGCGAGATCCGCGTGATCGTGCCGGAGGGCCTCGACGTGGACGTGAACGCCAGCATCGACGGCGGCGGCGAGATCGAGGTGGCCGGCGTGCGAGACGACGGCCGGTCCCCGGTTGTCATCGAGTCGATCGACGGCGGTGACGACGTCCCCGCAATGCAGCTCGACATCGACCTCAACTTCGGCAGCATCGACGTCCGACAGGAGAACGCGGCATGAAGACGCACCCACTGAACGTGAGCTACCTGGTGATCGGCCTGGTGTTCCTGGCCATCTCGGGCTCCTGGGCCCTCCGCGAGCTCGGCGTGATCGACACCGCGGACGTGAGCTGGCTCGGCCCGGTCGCGCTGATCCTCGCTGGCGGCGTCGGCCTCGCCGCCGCGGTAGCCAAGGGAGCCAAGCGCAACGGCGCGTCCTCGTCGTACGAGTCGGACTACCAGCCGAGGTACGACCCGCCGTTGCCGCAGGACTACACCAGCGACATCGACCGCAAGCTCGACGAGGCACAGACCACCGTCGTCACCACGACGGCGGCGGACGCGCCCGGGGACGACGACGCGACCGACACGACCGTGATCCGCACGGAGCAGGACGACCAGAAGGAAGAGAACCGATGACCGAGCCCATGCACCAGCCCAGCTACAGCCCGCCGAAGCGGCTGACCCGCAGCCGCGACGACCGCTGGCTCGGCGGCGTCTGCGCCGGAGTCGGTGAGTACGCCGGGATCGACGCGAACCTGGTCCGGCTGCTCGTCGTGGTCGGCGCGCTGTTCAGCTTCGGCACCCTGTTCGTCGCCTACATCATCGCCTGGGTGCTGATGCCCGAGCAGTGACCGGTCCCCCACCCCGATTCGTCCGCGGTCCCGAGCCTTCACCGGCGAGGTGACCGCGGGCGAATCGCCGTCTGTGCACGGGTAATTGAGGTGCGGCTGTCGGTCCGCGTCCATACCGTTGGTGGAGTGCGCCACCTGCCTCTAGCCGACCCCGGGACTGCCGACCACCGCTCTCCCGGTCGCTACCTGTGGTGGCTGATGAAGGGCCAGTGGCACACGCTCCTGGGCGGAATGCTCTTCGGCATCATCTGGATGGTCTGCCAGGCCGTGATGCCGGCCGTCATCGGACACGCGATCGACGACGGCATCGCCGCGAAGGACACCAGCTCGCTGGTCCAGTGGACGCTGGCGATGACCGCCATCGGCATCCTGCAGGCGGTGTCCGGGATCATCCGGCACCGGTTCGCGGTCACCAACTGGCTGACCGCGGCCTACCGCACCGTCCAGCTCGTGGCCCGCCAGGCGACGCACCTCGGCGCCACGCTGCCCAAACGAGTGGCCACCGGCGAGGTCGTCGCGATCGGCACCAACGACCTGGCACACCTGGGCAACGCCATGGACGTCACCGCCCGTGCCGCGGGCGCCGTCGTGTCGTTCCTGGTGGTCGCCGCCATCCTGCTCAACGCCTCGGTCACGCTCGGCCTGGTCGTGCTGATCGGCGTCCCGGTGCTGCTGCTGCTGATCGGCCCGTTGCTCAAGCCGCTGCAACGGCGCAACATGGCGCAGCGCGAGATGATGGGCCAGCTCTCCAACCTGGCCACCGACATCGTCAGCGGGCTGCGCATCCTGCGTGGCATCGGTGGCGAGCGGGTCTTCCACGAGCGTTACGTCCGCGACTCCCAGAAGGTCCGCCTCGCCGGGGTCAAGGTCGGCCGGCTGCAGTCCCTCCTCGACGCCTTCCAGGTGCTCCTGCCGGGTGTCTTCGTGGTGGTCGTCGTCTGGATCGGCGCCCGGTTCGCCGTGCAGGGCCGCATCAGCGCGGGCGAGCTGGTCGCCTTCTACGGCTACGCCGCGTTCCTGATGATCCCACTGCGCACGGCGACCGAGTTCGCCAACAAGTGGATCCGCGCGTTCGTGGCCGCCCGCCGCGTCGTGCGCGTGCTCTCGCTCGAGCCGGAGGTCACCGACCCCGACCAGTCCTACCCCGAGCCGCCGGTCGGCGCCGAGCTGGTCGACGTCGAGAGCGGCCTGCGGGTCGACCCCGGCGTGGTGACGGCTCTGGTCTCCGACCGGCCCGAGGAGACCGCGCGGATCGCGGACCGGCTCGGCCACTACGCGCCCGGTGAGGTGCGGTGGGGCGACGTGCCGCTAGCCGGTCTCCCCCGCGACGTCGTACGCCGCCGCATCGTGGTATCCGACCCCGACAGCACGCTGTTCTCCGGCACGCTGCGCGAGGCACTCGACATCCGCGACCGTGGCGACGGCGACCTGCTCGCCGCCCTGCACACCGCTTCCGCGGAGGACGTCCTCGAGGCGCTCGCCGAGGGCCTCGACGCCCCGGTCACCGAGCGCGGCCGCTCCTTCTCCGGCGGCCAGCGCCAGCGGCTCGTGCTCACCCGCGTCCTGGCCGCCGACCCCGAGGTGCTCGTCCTGGTCGAGCCGACATCGGCGGTCGACGCGCACACCGAGGCGCGGATCGCCTCCCGGCTGCGACAGCACCGGGCCGGTCGCACCACGGTCGTCACCACGACGAGCCCCCTGCTGCTCGACCGCGTCGACCGGGTGGCGTTCGTCCGCGACGGGGCGGTGGTGGCGGTCGGCCGACACCGCGACCTGCTGCGCGACCTGCCGGGCTACCGCGCCGTCGTCACCCGCGAGATCGGGGAGGAGGTGTCCCACCCGTGAGCACATCCGTCCTGCCCGTTGCCGACGGGCGTCACGTCGGCCGTTACGTCATGTCGCTGGCCAGGCGCTACCCACGACTGGTCTGGGGGGCGGCCGCCCTGCACATCGCGGCTGCGCTCGCCGCGCTGGCCGCGCCGCGACTGCTGGGCGACCTCGTCGAGGACGTCCAGCAGGGCACCACCGTGGCGGCGATCGACCGCACCATCGTGATGCTGGCCGGGTTCCTGCTGCTGCAGACCGTGCTCACCCGCTACGCGCGGTTCCTGTCGTTCATCGCCGGCGAGCGGGTGCTCGCCGAACTGCGCGAGGACTTCGTCGAGAACACCCTCGCGCTGCCGGTGGGCATCGTCGAGTCGGCCGGCAGCGGCGACCTGCTCACCCGCACCTCACGTGACGTCGAGCAGCTCGGCTGGTCGGTGCGCTGGGCCCTGCCCGAGTGGCTGATCGCGGTGATCACCGCGGTCCTGACCTTCACCGCCGCATTGCTGGTCGGCTGGTGGGTGCTGATCCCGTGTGCGCTGGGCGTCCCGCCGCTGGTGGTCGGCCTGCGCTGGTATCTCGCCCGCGCCAAGGACGGCTACCTGCGCGAGAGCGAGTCCTACTCGGTGATGAACGCCTCGCTCACCGAGACCGTCGAGGGCGCTCGCACGGTCGAGGCGCTCGGCCTCGGCCCCCGCCGCCGGGCCCGGATCGACCGCGACATCTCCGGCTCCTACTCGGCCGAGCGCTACACGCTGTTCCTGCGCACGGTGTTCTTCCCCTCGGTCGAGGTCGCCTACCTGATCCCGACCGTCGCCACCCTGCTGTTCGGCGGCTGGCTCTACACCCAGGGTTCGGTGTCGCTTGGCGACGTGACCGCGGCCGTGCTCTACGTGCAGATGCTCATCGACCCGGTGGACCGCATCGTCAGCATCCTCGACGAGCTGCAGGTCGGGTCCGCGTCTTTGGCCCGGCTCCTCGGCGTTGCCCACGTGCCCGACGACCGGGAGACCACCGGGCGGGTGCCGACCGGGGAGAAGATCGACGCCGAGGACGTCCGATTCTCCTACGTCGACGGCCGCGACGTGCTGCACGGGGTCGACCTGTCCGTCGGGGTCGGCGAACGCATCGCCATGGTCGGTCCGTCCGGCGCCGGCAAGTCGACGCTCGGCCGGCTCCTCGCGGGCATCCACCCGCCCCGCACCGGCTCGGTGACCGTGGGCGGCGTCGGGCTGACCGAGTTGCCGCTGACTGACCTGCGGGGACACGTCGCCCTGGTGACGCAGGAGCACCACGTCTTCGTGGGCACGATCAGGGACAACCTCGCGCTGGCCGTCGACGCGACGGCCACCGACGACCAGCTCATCGCCGCGCTGGACGCCGTCGACGCCCGCGAGTGGGTCGAGGAGCTTCCCGACGGGCTCGACACGGTCGTGGGCTCCGGTGGTCGCAACCTCACTCCACCCCAGGCCCAGCAGGTCGCGCTCGCCCGGCTGGTGCTGGCCGACCCGCACACCCTGGTGCTCGACGAGGCGACCTCGCTGATCGACCCGCGGGCCGCCCGCCACCTGGAACGCTCGCTGGCCGCGGTGCTGCACGGACGCACCGTGATCGCGATCGCGCACCGGCTGTTCAGCGCGCACGACGCCGACCGGGTCGCGGTCGTCGAGGACGGCCGGATCACCGAGTTCGGCTCCCACGACGAGCTGGTCGAGCACGGCGGCTCCTACGCCGCGCTCTGGAGGTCCTGGCAGTCGTAGGACACCTAGTCCAGGGCGAGTGAGCGGGTGATGTCCCCGGCCGGGGCGGTGCGCGCGTGCGCGTACCCGGTTCCCGCCCACAGGTGCGCGGCCTGCTTGTCACCCGCCGCCACCGCTGCTGCCCGCAGCGGGGCGGTGAGGTGGTGGAGATGGGGATAACCCGGCGGAGCGTCCGCGTGTTCGGCCATGAATCGGTTGGCGAGGCCGCGCGCCCACCGGCCCGTGAACGCCCTGGTCACAGCGGTCTCCGTGAACGCCGGGTCGGCGAGTGCCTCCCGATGGACCGGGTTGGTGCCTGCCTCGTCCGCCAGCAGGTACGCCGTTCCCACCTGCGCCGCGATTGCGCCCCGGGAGGTCAGCGAGGTCACCCCGGCCGCGTCGTACACGCCACCGCCCGCGACGACCTGCACGTCGACCACGGCGACGACCGCGGACACCAGATCGTGGAGCGGCGTCGGGTCCGGGTCCGCTGCCTGGTCCCACGTACCCCGGTGCCCGCCGGCGTGCGGGCCCTGGACGGACAGGGAGGCGGCACCGCGGGCGACGGCCTCCCGGCCCTCGGCGACCGATGTCACGGTGACCGAGGAGAGCACGCCCCGGCCGGTCAGCCGCCGGAGAACCTCGGCGTCCGGGCAGCCGAACGTGAACGACACGACGTCCGGGCGTACGTCGAGCACCAGGTCGATCTTGGCCTGCCAGTGGTCGTCGTCCCACCGCGCATCCCCGAGGTCGGCACCGAGACGAGCAGCATCGGGCTCCAGGAAGCGCCGGTAGGCCTCCAGCGCAACGGGATCGGGTTCGTAGTGGGCGACCACGAACAGGTTCAGGCCGAAGGGTGCTGTCGTGGCGGCACGCACCTCGGCGACCTCGGCGGCGACCGCCTCGGGGGTCTTGTAGCCGGCGGCCAGGAAGCCGAGACCGCCCGCTCCCGAGACCGCGGCGGTCAGCGCGGGCGTGGAGGGGCCACCGCCCATGGGCGCGCCGATCACCGGCAGCGCCAGCTCGCGCAGATCCAGCACGACGTCAGGCTATCCGCGCGCCACTCCCTCACCTCCGGCCGAGCAAACTCGTCAGAGATTTCCGCCGCGGACCGATGACCTCCCGGGACCGCACGGGTCTACACATCAGGAGCAACGCAGAGGGACTCGTAGGGAGGTCGTCATGGCAGCATCGCTGGTCATCGCGGACGAGCGTGGCAGCTACACCACGGTGCGACACCCTCACAACGGCTACTACGCCGGCGACTTCGGCTCCCGCCCGGAGGCCATGGCACACACCGGTGCGCGGCCCGCTCTCGAAGAGACAGTGACCGCATGGGACGCCAGCCGCTGGATGGGTCCGTGGACCCGATGAGCACCCCCGGCGCTATCCCGAGGCCGCACCACCACGGTGCCGCGCGACCCGCTCGCGCACCGCGGGCGCCACTTCCGCCGCGAACCGCTGCAGCTGCCTGACGGGATCCTCGGAGGGACCGAACACGAAGGTGTCCATCCCGTGCTCTACCGACAGCTCGGTGAGCTCGTCGACCCACTGCGCAACGCCGCCCTGGAGGAAGCCTCCCGTGCCGTCGATCTTGCCCCACACGTTGTAGATCCGGGCGATCCCGGAAGGGTCGCGGCCAGCGGCGACGGCCGCCTCGTCGATGCGCGCATGCATGTCCGGCAGCTTGTCGGGGGTGGCCCACCCGCTCGAGGGCACCCAGCCGTCTGCGGTGCGGCCGACCAGGGCCAGGGTCCGGGGGCCGCCGACGCCTAGCCAGATGCCGATCGGGTGCACTGGCGGCGGCCCCGGCTTCACACCGGCCAGCCGGTAGTGGTGGCCGTCGAAGCGGACCGATGGCTGGTCCGACCACATCAGCCGGATGACCTCGATGGCCTCCACGAGTGCGTCGACCGCCTCCTTCGGGGACCGCCGTGCACCGCCCATCGCCTCGACCGCCTCCCAGAACGCCCCCGCACCGAGCCCGAGCTCGAAACGCCCGTCGGAAAGCACGTCGAGGCTGGCGGCCGCCTTGGCGGTCACGGCGGGCGGGCGCAGCGGCAGGTTGGCCACGTCCGGGAAGACGCGCACGCGTTCGGTTCTGGCGAGCACGGTCGCCATCAGCATCCACGTGTCGAGGAAACGGCGCTGGTACGGGTGGTCCTGGATGCCGACGTACTCGAGTCCCTCCTGGTCGGCCACCCGTGCCAACGTGAGGACCTCGTCGAGCTTCCCCGCCTCGGGCGTCGGGAACACGCCGAAGCCCAGCCCTCGCCCGTAGTCCGGCATCGGCCCTCCTACCAGTGCGGTCCGCGTCCCGCTCGACGACCCGACGGGCTCCTGCCGATCACGCTAGGCGTCCGCCGGATATCCGGCCAGGGCTTCCAGACTGTCCGCTGCCTCCGACGTAGGCGAGGTCTTGGGAGGATGAGCGGGTGGCCGGATCAGGCATCACCGACTTCTTCGGGCTGGTCGACCAGCTCCCCGAGGTCACCCGGGAGGACCGTGGCCGCTATTGGCGGGTCGCGGTCGCCGGCCAGACCTTCGGCTATCTCTGGGAGCCGACCCGCACCGTCGGTCTCAAGCAGACCGTCGCCGAACAGCTCGCTCTGGTGGCAGAGCGCCCCGAGACGTTCGAGGTGCAGTTCACCGCGGGTACCTTCGGCTGGGTCGTGGTCCGGCTGGACGGCGTCGAGCGTGATGAGCTGGCCGAGCTCACCTTCGAGGCGTGGCGGCTCACCGCGCCGGCCGGGCTGGTCGACCGCCGCGGGGACCGGCTGCCGCGCTGACCGGCCTGCCAGCCCGAGGCATCTGCACGGAAACTTCACGGGTCCCACACGGCTTTTGTCCTGTCGGGCCGTACCGCGGCTTCTACCCTCACCATGTGGGCACAAGGGTTCTCGTCGTCGAGGACGAGCCGGTGATCAACCAAGCCGTCGCGGAGCGGCTGGTCGCGGAGGGCTTCGACGTCCGTCAGGCGTACGACGGTCCGACGGCCGTCGACGTCGCGGAGACGTGGGAGCCGGACGCGCTCGTGCTCGATGTGATGCTGCCCGGCTTCGACGGGCACGAGGTGTGCCGGAGGGTGCAGGCTCGACGACCCGTGCCGGTGCTGATGCTCACCGCCCGCGACGACGAGACGGACGTGCTGGTAGGCCTCGGCGTCGGCGCGGACGACTACCTCACCAAGCCGTTCAGCATGCGCGAGCTGGTAGCCCGGGTCCGCGTGCTGCTGCGCCGCGTGGAGCGCGCCGCCGAGCTGTTCCGCGGCGAGACCGGCGACCTCCGGGTGGGCGACCTGCACATCGACCGCTCCGGGCGGCGCGTCCGGGTGGCCGCGTCCGACGTACACCTGACGCCGACGGAGTTCGACCTGCTCGCCCGGCTGGCCGCCGAGCCGGGAACCGTGCTGAGCCGGGAGGACCTCATGCGCGACGTCTGGGGCTGGTCCGACCCGGCCGCGGCCCGCACCGGTACCCGCACGGTGGACAGCCACGTGCGCAGCCTGCGGGCCAAGATCGGCGCGGGACGGGTCCGGACGGTGCACGGGGTGGGCTACGCGCTCGAGCACGCCCCTGGCGAGACGAGTCCACGATGAGGCCGCTCGACGGGTTCCGCTCGATCAAGCTCAAGCTGGGTGCGCTGGTCTCCGCCACCGTCGCGCTGACCGCCGTGCTGGCGACCGTCGCGACGGAGCGCGGGGTGAGCCCCTGGCTGACCGTCCCGGTGTCGGTGGCGGTCGCGCTGGCGTTGACCCAGTTCCTGGCCCGCGGCATGACTTCGCCGCTCCGGGAGATGACCGCCGCAGCCCGGGTGATGGCCTCCGGCGACTACTCGCGCCCGGTCACAGCGACCAGCAACGACGAGGTCGGCGAGCTGGCCCGGTCCTTCAACTCGATGGCGGTCGCGCTGGCCCGCGTGGACCGGCAGCGCCGCGACCTCGTGGCGAACGTCTCCCACGAGCTCCGCACCCCGGTCTCGGCGCTGCGCGCCCTGCTGGAGAACCTCGTCGACGGGGTCGTGCAGCCTGACGCCGAGCGGCTGCAGGTGGCGCTGCAGCAGACCGAGCGGCTCGGCCGACTGGTCGCCGACCTGCTCGACCTGTCCCGCGTCGACGCCGGGCTGAGCCGGCTCGACCCCGTCCCGCTCGAGGTCGCGCCGTTCCTCGAGGAGGTCGTCGCGGAGGCACAGCTCGGTGAGCGACCGGTCGGCTTCCGGGTGGAGGTGGCCCCGCCCGACCTGGTGATCGAGGCCGATCGGGCCAGGCTGCACCAGCTGCTGGCCAACCTGCTCGACAACGCCGGACGGCACAGCCCGCCGGCGGGCACCGTTCACGTCCGCGCCTATCCCACCGCGGGCGGCACCGTGCTCGAGGTGGCCGACCAGGGGCCGGGCATCCCGCCCGAGGAGCGGCAGGCGGCCTTCGAACGCTTCACCACCGGCAGCGGCCGCGACGACGGTGGCACCGGTCTGGGTCTGGCCATCGCCCGGTGGGTCACCGACCTGCACGGCGGCTCGATCGAGGTCGTCGACAGCGCCACCGGCGCGATGGTGCGGGCCCGGATCCCGCATCAACCCGCCCCCGAGCCTTCCCGCATCGTTCACGAGGAGCACGCATGACCACCCCAGCCGTCCCCGTCAGCTCGGCGCCCCCCGCCCTCGACTCCCTCTTCGGCGACCTGTGGCCCGATGCCGCGACACGGTCGCGGCCGCGCGTGCTCGCCGCGGCGCTCGGCGTCGGGCTCGTTGCCGCTCTCGTCCTCCCCTACCGCGACGCCGGGGTCGGCACGACGCTCGTGCTGCTCGCTGTCGGCGGCACCGCGTTCGCCGTCTCCCGTCGTACGACGTTCTCCACGGTCTGCTTCGGCCTGGCCGTCGCCCTGGTGGCGATGTTCACGCTGCGCGACGCCGTCTGGATCGGGGTGCTCTCCCTGCTCGCCGCCGCGGTGCTGGGTTGCGTCGCGCTCGTCGACGCCCGGACCGTCGGCGCGATGCTCGCGGCCGGCTTCGCCCCTCCGCTGGCAGTCGTCAGGGGGCTGCCCTGGCTCAACCGGACGGTGCGCGGCGCCGGCCGGCTCGCCGAGCTGTGGCCCGCCCTCCGCACGGCCGGCCTCTCGCTGCTGCTGCTCGTCGTCTTCGGGGCCCTGTTCGCCTCCGCGGACGCCCTGTTCGCGGAGTGGGCGGACGCCGTCGTGCCGGACCTGAGCGTCGACTCCTTGGCCCTGCGGGCGTTCGTGCTGGTGGCGGTCGGAGCCGCGACGCTGGCTGCGTCGTACGTCGCGATCAACCCGCCCCGCGTGGAGCGCCTCTCGGCGGGCGACGACCGGCCGGTGGAGCGGGCGTTCGAGTGGCTGGTGCCCGTCGGGCTGGTGCTGGCGCTCTACGTCGGCTTCGTCGCGGCGCAGGCGACGGTGATGTTCGGCGGTCACGACTACCTTCGCCGTACTACCGGGCTCACCTATGCCGAGCACGTGCACCAGGGGTTCGGACAGATGACTGTCGCCACCGTGCTGACCCTCGCGGTCGTCGCCGTCGCGGCCCGCAAGGCTCCGCGGCAGGACGCGCGCCAGCGGTTGTTGCTCCGGCTGGTCCTGGGCGCACTGTGCGTCCTCACACTGGTCGTGGTCGCTTCGGCGTTGTACCGGATGAACCTCTACGAGGACACCTACGGCCTCACCCAGCTGCGCCTGCTGGTGGCTGTGTTCGAGGGCTGGCTGGGCCTCGTCGTCCTGCTCGTGATGGCGGCCGGGCTCCGGCTGCACGGGCGCTGGCTTCCACGTGCCGTGGTGCTCACCGGCGCGGCCACCCTGCTCGGTCTCGGGATCCTCAATCCGGACGGGTACGTCGCCGGGCGCAACGTGCAGCGGTACGTCGAGACCGGGAAGGCCGACTGGTCCTACCTCGGCGGCCTCTCCGCGGACGCCGTACCCGCGCTGCAGACGTTGCCGGCCGATGCGCAGGCGTGTGTGCTCGGCCCGGTCTCGTACGACGACGACTGGCTGGAGTGGAACCTGGGCCGGTCTCGCGCGGGCGACGTCACCCCGGACGCTGCCGCCGGCTGCCCGTCCGAGTAGTCGTGCCCGAATCTGGGCGGATGGTTGAACGGCTCTTCGTCTACGGCACCCTGGCCCCCGGCGGCCCCAACGAGCACGTGCTGGCCGACGTGCCCGGCAGCTGGGAGCCGGCGACGGTCGCCGGCACGCTGCTGCAACGGGGCTGGGGTGCTGTGGTCGGTTACCCCGGCATCGTCCTCGGTGGCGGCGCCGGGGAGGAGGTGCGCGGTCTGCTGTTCAGCTCCGAGGAACTGCACGAGCACTGGGAGCGTCTCGACGACTTCGAAGGTGACGGCTACGAACGCGTGCTGACGTCGGCTCGGCTGAACAGCGGGGAGATCGCGACTTCATTCGTCTACGCGGTCCGCGGGGCGTCGACGGTCTCGTGAGCTGCATCTGAGCGAGGGCGCAGGTGTCTCGCGCCGTGGCCCGGGTTGCCCTTGAGGGCTGACGTCGGCCCGGGCCTTCGCACGCCCGGACAGGTCTACAGGCTGAGCCTGGCTCGAAGCTGCTGAGTTCGCGCGGCGAGGTTCTCGCGTTCTCGGAGGGTCCACCGCAGGAGCTGCATCATGCTCGTCGAGGCTGTGCCTATCCCGCATCGCGCTGGTACGTGCGTACACGGGTGGGCGGACAATCACGCCGGCTCGTAGGTGCCTGACGGAGTCGCTCGAGTCCAACTCCGCTCCAGACTTATGCCTGACGGATCGCCTCACCCGGGCACCAGTCTCCGGATCGTGCGACATCAACTCGAATGCGCGAAATCCCTGTGCACACAAGGGATTCGGGTCGGAAACTGTCGGTGCTGGCTGGTTGAGTTCGGTCATGGAGATGCTTCCGGAGTCGTCGACCAGCCCCGCCGGGGTGTTGGCCGAGGCCCGGGAGCGGGTGGCCGTCCTGACCGAGACGATGTGGGCGGCCAAGTCGGCCGACGACTTGCTGTCGGTGGCGGTGGAGCTGCAGCGGTTGCGGTCGGCGGTGGCCGCGGTGCAGGCGCGGGTGGCCACCGAGATCGCGGCCACCGACGCCGCCAAGACCGCCGGCTGGGTCTCGGCCGGTGACTACCTCACCCACGTCGCCGGTGGTCGGCGTGGGCACGGACAGCGGGTCTTGCGCACCGCCCGCGGCCTGTGCGGGGACCGGGCCGCGACGCTGGTCGCGCTGGCGGCCGGTGAGGTGTCCCCGGAGCACGCCGAGGTGATCGTCACCGTCATCGACCGGCTGCCGGTCGACCCGTCGCTGCGGGACCAGGCCGAGCGGGCGCTGCTCGACCAGGCCGCGACCCTGAACGCCTCCGAGCTGCGCCGGGCCGGCGAGCACCTGCTCGAGGTGCTGGACCCCGACGGCACCGCCCGCGCTGAGGAGGCCGCGTTGGACCGGTTGGAACGGTCCGCGCACCTGGGCCGGTTCCTCACCCTCGCCGAGGACGGACTGGGTGGGGTCCGGGTCCGCGGCCGCGGCACCGTCGAGGACGCGGGACTCATCAAGACCGCCCTGCACGCCCTCGCGGCGCCGCTGCCCGGCACCGACCCCGACTGCGGCCAGACCGGCCGGGACACCCGCGACTGCCGAGATCACGGGGCCCGGTGTTGGGACGCCCTGGTGCAGACCTGCCTCCGGGCCCAGGAGGTCGACGGGTTGCTGCCCGAGGACCACGGCGCCAAACCCCGGCTCACGCTCACCCTCAGCCTCGAGCAGCTCCGCACCGGGCTCGGTGCCGCGGTGCTGGACACCGGCGACGTCCTGTCCGCGGCCGCGGTGCGGCGGCTGGCCTGCGACGCCGAGCTCATCCCCGCCGTCCTCGGGTCGGTCGGTGAGGTGCTCGACGTCGGCCGCAGCCAACGCCTGGTCACGACCGCGATCTGGAAAGCGCTGGTGCTCCGCGACCGGCACTGCCGGTTCCCCGGCTGCCGCCGGATGCCGCTGGCCTGCGACGCCCACCACCTCCAACACTGGGCCGACGGCGGCGAAACCAGCCTGGACAACCTGGTGCTGCTCTGCCGCGCCCACCACACCCTCATCCACGCCACCCCCTGGCAGGCCCGGCTGAACCCCATCGACCGCAGACCCGAGTTCCGACCACCACCCCGACGACGCGGTGGGGAGCACCCACCCGACGACTGGATCCGCGAACCGAGATTGCGCGAGTGACGGCCTCCGGCATCGAGATCTGCTTGGTGTCCCCCACCAGGGGTTTGCGCGACGCGCACACGGCTACGACCCCGACGCGGCGCCCCCGTTCGCGTGGTGGTCGTCACTGGACGTGAGTCGTTCGACCTGACTGCCGTCGAGGCGCGCCCCGTAGATGCCCCGCCGCGGGGTCGGCCAGGGAGAAGACGATCATCCGCCCATCGGCGGAGAACCCGACGTCGAACGCGGTCTGGGCCGTGGACCCATCGGGCAGCTTCAAGGTGATCTCGGAGAGCCCTCGCCCTCGTGGACTCACGCGGTACAGCGACCCGTTCGTGCCGAACACAATGCTGCGTCCGTTCGGGGACCAGCTTGCGTAGTCGTCGGAGAACCCCACGGGGTGATCCGATGCGGCCGGCGGCCGTCGACCGGCGTGACGAACAACGCCGATCGACCGCCGGACGGGTCCGTGCGGGCAACCGAATCTGGTTTGCGCATCTGCGTGCACAGATGGTTGGCCGGCACGCGTGTGGGTACCTGGGGAGCAGCCCCTTGGCAGGAGCGGCACTCACATGACGCATTCCAGGACGCTTGCGGACGAGATGGCCGGCACAACCCGGACATCGCGTGACGGCAGCCTCCTCCCCTCGTCAGATTCATGACGATGGCATCGGAGACCGTCGGGAGACCAAGCGGGCGCGGCGTGCGGGCGTGGTCCGCATCGTGCCTGGTGATCGGGGCGATGGCGCTGGGTCTTGCTGCTGCG
>NZ_DASSCL010000072.1:0-7517 GCF_035697785.1 Nocardioides sp. | reverse complement strand
GCCACCGCACCGAGGCAGGCGTGTCGACGTGCAGCAGCGCCCGCCAGCCGAACGCCCGGGCGGCTTCGACGTTCGCGAGGTTGTCGTCGAGGAACCCGATCTCGGCGTCCGGGACGCCCAGCCGCCGCGTGGTCAGCGCGTAGACGGCCGGGTCGGGCTTCGCCAGGCCAACCTCGTGGGAGTAGACGACGACGTCGGCCTGCTCGACGAACGCGTACCGGCGGCCCTCCTCGCGTCGGGCACAGTCGATCGAGTTGCTGAGGATGCCCAGCCGCACGCCGCGCCCGCGCAGTGACAGCGGCGCCGGTGAGCAGGTCGCCGAGCGGCTCGTGCCGCGCGAGCACCGCCTCCAGCCCGGCGGCGTCGAGTCCGGCCTCGGTCGCCCACCGCTCGGCCCAGCGTTGCGGCCACGCGTGGTCGTCGACGATCTCGAGCACCCCGCCGATGTCGAGGACCACCGCCGAGATCGCCATGCCGGGGAGGCTACTGCTCGGCTACGGGCAGCGGGCCGAACCTCTCGGTGAAGGACGTCACGGCGCGAGGCCCCGCTGCGCCAGCAGCTCGGACCGCTTCCACGCGTAGCCCACCATCCAGTGCGGCCGGTAGCGGTACAGCACGATCGAGGGACCCCAGTCGAGCGGCGAGCTGCCGTAGTGCGCCGTCCAGTGGCCCAGGGTCTCGTCGTAGTCGTGGTCGGTCGGCTGCAGCTCCTCGACCCGGCCGTGGCTGAACACCGCGAGCTCCTCGTTGTCGACGTGGGCGACGCTCACGTCTGGTCGAGCCCGCATGTGCCGTGCCTTGGCTGCGGTGCCGCTGGTGCTGAACGACCAGGTGCCGTGCAGGAAGTGGCCGTCCATCGCGCTGATCCGCGGGTGTCCCTCCGCGGTCACGGTGGCCACCGAGATGACCTTCATGCCGGTCAGCAGCGCCACGATGTCGTCGGCGGTGAGCCGACGGTCGTCGCTGATGATGCTGCGCAGGTGCTCGGTCGACTTCGCGTGCGAACGGTCGAGCAGGTCCTGGAGCGCGGCGATCTCCTCCGGGGTCTCCTTCATGCACCGGACGTTACGCCCGGCCACCGACGCCCACCTTGACCGTTCTTGCGGGTCACGGCCGGAGCATCACCTTGATCGCCCGGCGCTCGTCCATCGCCCGGTAGGCCTCGGCGACGTCGTCGAGGGGCAGGGTCAGGTCGAAGACGAGACCCGGCTCGATCCGGCCCTCTAGGACACGGTCGAGCAGGTCGGGCAGGTAGGTGCGCACGGGGGCGATGCCGCCGGCCAGCCCCACGTTCCTCTGGAACATCCGGCGTACCGGCAGCTCGACGCCGTGCGGTACGCCGACGAACCCGACCGTGGAGCCCGGGCGGGCGACCTTGAAGGCGGTCTTGATCGCACCGTCCGTGCCGACGCACTCCAGCACCGCGTCGGCCCCGACACCGTCGGTCAGGTCGAGCACCCGCTGCTCGCCCTCTTCGCCGCGCTCCGCCACGACGTGCGTGGCCCCGAACCGCTCGGCGATCTTCTGCCGGGGCTCGTGCCGGGACATCGCCACGACCCGCTCGGCGCCCAGCTCGGCGGCCGCGAGCACCCCGCACAGGCCGACCGCGCCGTCACCGACCACGACGGCCGTCGAGCCGGGCTGCACCCCGGCCGCCACGGCCGCGTGCCAGCCGGTGGCCATCACGTCGGACAGGGTCAGCAGCGACGGGATCAACGAGTCGTCGGGCATCCCGTCGGTCTTGATCAGCGACCCGTCGGCCTGGTGGACCAGGGAGTACTCCGCCTGGCCGCTGGCCGTGAACCCCTGGTGCACGCATGCCGAGGTCATCCCGGCGACGCAGTGCGGGCAGGTGTTGTCGCAGTGCACGAACGGGACGATCACGAAGTCGCCGGGCCGGAAGTCGCGGACGTCCTTGCCCACCTCCTCGATCACACCGACGCACTCGTGCCCGATCGTGGAGCCGGCGTCGATGGGGTTCTCGCCGCGGTAGGGCCAGAGGTCCGAGCCGCAGACGCAGCCCGCGACGACCCTCACCACCGCCTGCGTGGGTTCGGTGATCGACGGGACCGGGCGCTCCTCGAGTCGGATGTCGCCGGGGGCATGGATGGTGGTGGCGCGCATGGCTGGCATCCTGCCACGCGTCGAACCGGTGTTGGCGCCGCGGCGGCGGGCACAGCGCTCCCCCGCCACCGCCGATCGGCGCGTCCCATTTGACCTATCTCATATCTGAGATACCGTCGCACGCATGTCGGACTATCTGGCCCGTATCGGCAACCTCATCCGAGATGCCCGCAAACACCGCGGGTGGACCCAGCAGCAGCTCGCGGACGTGCTCAGCACCAGCCAGAGCGCCGTCAACCGCATCGAGCGCGGCCACCAGAACCTCTCCCTGGAGATGATCGCCCGGATCGGCGAGGCGCTCGACTCCGAGCTCGTCTCGCTGGGCGCCGTCGGCCCCACGCACCTCCGGGTCACCGGGCCGACGAGGCTGTCCGGCTCGATCGACGTGAAGTCGTCGAAGAACGCCGGTGTCGCGCTGCTGTGCGCCTCGTTGCTGAACCGGGGCCGCACCACGCTGCGCCGGGTGGCCCGGATCGAGGAGGTCAACCGGCTGCTCGAGGTGCTCAACAGCATCGGCGTGCAGACCACCTGGCTCAACGCCGACAACGACCTGGAGATCGTGCCGCCGGCCACCCTCGACCTGGCCGCGATCGACGCCGGCGCCGCGCGGCGTACCCGGTCGATCATCATGTTCCTGGGCCCGCTGATGCACCGCGAGGACGCCTTCGAGCTGCCGTACGCCGGGGGCTGCGACCTCGGCACCCGCACCGTCGAGCCGCACATGGCCGCGCTGCGTCCGTTCGGGCTCGAGGTGAAGGCCACCGAGGGCAGCTACCACGCGACCGTCAGCCGCGCGGTGTCCCCGGTCCGACCGATCGTGCTCACCGAGCGCGGCGACACCGTCACCGAGAACGCCCTGCTCGGCGCCGCGCTGGAGCCGTCGGTGACGGTGATCCGCAACGCCAGCCCGAACTACATGGTCCAGGACCTGTGCTTCTTCCTGGAGAAGCTGGGCGTCCGCATCGACGGCATCGGCACCACCACGCTCACCGTGCACGGCGTGCCGGACATCGACGTCGACGTCGACTACGCGCCCTCGGAGGACCCGATCGAGGCGATGTCGCTGCTGGCCGCGGCGATCGTGACCAGGTCGGAGATCACCATCCGGCGGGCGCCGATCGAGTTCCTCGAGATCGAGCTCGCGCTGCTCGAGGAGATGGGTTTCTGCTACGAGCGCAGCGAGGAGTACGTCGCGGCGAACGGTCAGACCCGGCTCGTCGACCTCACGACCAAGGTCTCCGAGCTGCACTCCCCCATCGACAAGATCCACCCGATGCCGTTCCCGGGGCTCAACATCGACAACCTGCCCTTCTTCGCGGTGATCGCGGCCGTCGCGGAGGGGCAGACGCTGCTGCACGACT
Organism: Nocardioides sp.; assembly: GCF_035697785.1. Taxonomy (GTDB): domain Bacteria; phylum Actinomycetota; class Actinomycetes; order Propionibacteriales; family Nocardioidaceae; genus Nocardioides_B. Next base: position 4,032 of record NZ_DASSCL010000072.1, on the reverse strand, counting down.
GGGTTTACGAGAACCGGGCCATCTACCTGACCGAGCTCACCAAGCTCGGGGCCTCGGTGAAGCTGCTCGACCCGCACCGGGTGATGATCGAGGGCCCGACGCGCTGGTCCGGCGCCGAGATCGTCTGCCCGCCGGCGCTCCGTCCGGCCGTGGTGATCCTGCTGGCGATGATGGCGTCCAAGGGGACGTCGGTGCTCCGCTCGGTCTACGTGATCAACCGGGGCTACGAGGACCTCGCCGCCCGGCTCAACGGCCTGGGCGCCAGCATCGAGACGTTCCGCGACATCTGATCCCGCACCACCGATATCGGTAGTCCCACCGTGACCCCTGGGTCACTCCCGGACGACCGATATCGTTGCGAAGGCGGTCGGCCGGGGTCGGCCGGGGTCGGGTCAGAGGAACAGCACCTCGATGTAGGAACGCCTCTTGGGGGTGCTCGGCGGCGGGGCGGTCATGTCGGCGGTGATCCGCGGCAGCGGCTGGGTCACGTGTCCGGACTCCCGGCCCTTGTGCCAGTCGTTCTCGGCCTCGACGAGGTTCGCCAGGTCAGCCCGCTCCAGGAAGATCCCGGAGCACGATCCGCACTGGTGGACGGTGACGCTTCCTACCGTCCGCGACCCCATGGAGGCGTGGCACTTCGGGCAGGTCATCTCGTCCGTCGGCTGCATGTTCCGACGATACTCGGGGAACCCGGCGGTCCACGGGCGGAACACACTGAGTAGTAACGCTCATGCGCCGCGCAGCGATTCTGCGCCACCATCGTCGCGTGAGCGTCGATACTGCACGCGTGACCCGTCCGCGCACCGGCCTCGCCTTCCTCGACGAGGGCCTTGACCGACCGGGAGCGGTGCTGGCGTTCGCACACCGCGGTGGAGCCTTCCATCCCGAGATCGAGGGCCTCGAGAACACCCTCGCCGCCTTCCAGCACGCGGTCGCTCTCGGCTACCGCTACCTCGAGACCGACGTGCACGCCACCCGGGACGGGGTGCTGCTGGCCTTCCACGACGCCGTCCTCGACCGGGTCACCGGCAGTGTCGGGCGGATCGCGGAGCTGACGTACGACGAGGTGCGGTCGGTCCGGATCGGCGACCGTGAGGAGATCCCCCGGCTGACCACGCTCCTGGAGACGTTCTCGGAGGCCCGGTTCAACATCGACATCAAGTCCGACAGCGCGGTCGCGCCGCTCGCCGAGCTGATCCGGCGCACCCACGCCCACGACCGGGTCTGCGTCGGCGCCTTCTCCGACGCCCGGATCCGCGACTTCCGGCGGCAGCTGGACCGCCGGGTCGCCACCACCTGCGGCGTCGGGGCGGTCGTCGGCACCCGGTTCGCGCCCAACCGCCGGGTCGCCCGGGCGCTCGGCGGGGCCGGCGACGTCCTGCAGGTGCCGCACCGCCGCGGCCGGCTGCGGGTCGTCACCCCCGAGCTGATCCGTCGGGCCCACGACGCCGGTCGTCCCGTGCACGTCTGGACCGTCGACGACACCGACGAGATGCACCACCTCCTCGACCTGGGCGTCGACGGGCTGATGACCGACCGCACCGACGTGCTCCGCGACGTGCTCGTCGCCCGCGGACAATGGATGGGAGAGGCACCATGACGCCATCACCGGGCTCACCGGGCGGCATCGCCGACCTGAGGCCGATCGCCCGGCGCCGCGAGCAGCGGGCCTGGTACTTCTACGACTGGGCCAACTCGGCGTTCAGCACCACCATCGCCGGCGTCCTGTTCGCGCCGTACCTGATCTCGGTCGCCGAGAACGCCGCGGTCGACAACCGGATCGACGTGCTCGGCCTGTCCGTGGCGCCCGGCGCGCTGCCCTCGTTCACGATCACCGCGTCCACGCTGATCTCGGCCTTCCTGCTCCCGCTGCTCGGCGCCGTCGCCGACCGTACGGCGCGCAAGAAGGAGCTGCTGGCCGGCTTCGCCTGGGTGGGGGCCGCGTTCGCCGCGCTGCTCTTCTTCGTCCAGGGCGACAACTGGCAGCTCGGCGTGGTCGCGTTCATCGTCGCCAACCTGTGCTTCGGCGCCGCGGCCGTCTTCAACGACGCGATCCTGTGCCTGGTCGCCGAGGAGGACGAGCGGGACCGGGTGTCCTCGCGGGGATGGGCCTACGGCTACGCCGGCGGCGGGCTGCTGCTGGCGATCAACTTCCTGATGGTCACCTTCCACGACAGCCTCGGCATGAGCCAGGGCATGGCGGTCCGGCTGAGCATGCTGTCCGCGGCCGTGTGGTGGGCGGGCTTCACGTTCATCCCGTTCCGGGGGCTCCGCAACCGGCCCCCCGAGCACGTGGTGCCGGCCGAGGGAGGCGTGGTGCAGCGCAGCTTCGGCCAGCTCTGGGCGACGCTGAAGGGGCTGCGGAGGTACCCGGTCGCGCTCACCTTCCTGGTCGCGTACCTGTTCTTCAACGACGGCATCCAGACCGTCATCGCCTCCGCCTCGACGTACGGCGTGGAGGAGCTCGGGTTCGAGACCGGGACCGTGCTCGCGGTCTACCTGGTGGTGCAGTTCGTGGCGGTCTTCGGCGCGCTCGGGTTCGGACGCGCCGCGGAGCGGTACGGCGCCAAGTCGGTGATCCTGGTGGGTCTGGCGATCTGGATGCTGATCGTCACCGCCGCGCTGTTCGTCCCGGAGCGCGAGCTGGTGCCGTTCCTCATCCTGGCGGTCGCGATCGGCATCGTCCTGGGCGGCACCCAGGCGCTCTCGCGGTCGTACTTCAGCCTGCTGATCCCGCGCGGCAGCGAGGCGGAGTACTTCAGCTTCTACCACGCCATGGAGCGCGGCACGTCGTGGTTCGGCACGCTGGTGTTCGGGCTCGTCTACCAGCTCACCGACTCCTACCGGCCGGCTATCTTCGCGCTGATCGCGTTCTTCGTGGTCGGCGGGGCGCTGCTGCTCAAGGTCGACACCGCGCGCGGCATCCGCGACGCGGGCAACGAGATGCCGTCGGTGGTGTGACCGGTCCCACGTCCCAGCCGCCCGGACGGTCGCCGCCTCGCTTGAAGATGCAACCGATTGTGTGGAATCGGCCGGACCCGGGTACCTTGACGTGTGGGACGCAGACGTCCTCACACACCGGGAATCTCTCGACAGGGTCGTTCGTTGGGACTGGTGAAGACGCAGGGCAGGCGCTGACGCGCCCACGGCGCGGATCGAGCGCCCGTCTGGATGTTGCACACGGGGTACCAATCAGGTTTGGAGGACGCTCATGGGAGAGCGGACACTACGTGGCGCCCGCCTCGGGGGCCAGAGCTTCGAGGACGAGCGCGGGATCGAGTTCGCCGCGCGCCAGAACATCGGGTACGCGTGCCCCCAGGGGCATGAGTTCGAGATCCCGATGTCGGTCGAGGCCGACGTGCCCGCCGTCTGGGAGTGCCCGCGCTGCGGCGCCGAGGCGCTGAGCAAGCACGGGCAGCTCAAGGAGGAGAAGGCCGAGAAGCCGGTCCGCACGCACTGGGACATGCTGCTCGAGCGCCGCTCCGTCAAGGAGCTGGAAGAGATCCTCACCGAGCGCCTGGAGCTGCTCCGCAGCGGCGAGATCGGCCCCGCCCACCTGCACCGGGCCAGCAAGAAGAAGGCCAAGTCCGCCTGATCCACCCACGACCGCCCCGGTCCACCGCCCCGTTCGGTGCCGGGGCGTCGTCATGCCCGGAGCCCTACTCGTTGACGACCTCGCCCGGGATCACCGAGTCGTCGTCGCCGGGGCCCTGGCGGGATCGGCCCGCTCCCCCGACGTACACCGAGCTCCCGGCGGCGAGCTTGCGGGTGATCACCCGGGTCAGCAGGCGCCGGGCGATCGGCCGGGTGACGGGCAGGATCGCGAACGCACCGACGACGTCGGACAGGAAGCCCGGCGTCAGTAGCAGAGTGCCGCCGATCAGGATGAGCGCCCCGTCGGCCAGCTCCCGGGCCGGCATCCGGTGCTCGGCGAGCGCCTGCTGCAGTGCCCGCCAGGCGCGGCCGCCCTCTCGTTTCACCAGGTAGCTGCCGGCGAACCCGGCCGCGATCAGCAGCAGGATCGTCCACCAC